>NZ_OY775937.1:1060000-1378750 GCF_963675255.1 uncultured Desulfobacter sp. | reverse complement strand
TGGCGCCTTAGGGGTCGAGCCCCTGATCATGAGCGATTTTGGCAAACCCTGTAAAACAAACATCAGCGGCAACCTGATTTTTGCCCGATCATGGCCGGCCATGCCAACGGCCACCATGGGCACAACCGAACATTTTAAAAAGACCTATTTTTCAAGATTTCCCGGCTGTTTCTTTACCTACGACGGGGTCAGGTCCGATAAAGACGGTTTTTTCTGGTTCATGGGACGGCTTGATGACAGCATTAAAGTCAAAGGGCAAAGCCTGGGTGCATCCTTGATCGAGGGCGTACTTAGCTCACATCCCCTGGTTGACGAGGCTGCTATTATCAGCGGCCAGGGCAGCTCCGGGGAGGAAATAGTGATATTCATGGTGCCCCATAAAACGATCCAGGATGAACAAACCTGTATTGACCAGATAAAAGATTATATTGCTGAAAAAATCGGGCGGTTTGCCGTACCGGAAAAAATTATAATCACGGATCAGCTGCCAAAGACCCCCACAGGAAAATTGTTCAGGTCTGTTTTGCGCCGCGTTGCCGCCGGAGAAGCCACCCTGGACGGACAAAAATAAAGGGAGCCCTAAAAAATGAGCGCGAAACTTCGTAATAAAATAATTGAAGCCGTGGCTGAAATCGGAAAAATCAATGTATCCATGTCTGCCTTTGAAAGGGATCTGACAGTGGCCAGTGAAGTTTGGCTGGCCGATCTTTCAGAACGGATAAAAAAAGACATGGGAACTTCGGATGCCGGACTAATACAAAGCGATCTTTCAGCAATCATAGAGATCCTGATTAAATCACCCCCTTCCCCCGGTATCAATACCATTGTAGGCAATGCCCTGACTCTGATGCTGGAAATGGAACGTGCAGGCCAGAAAAAATCCCCGGCGATACGACGACTTATCGGTCCATCCCTGGCCCAGGAAGCGCAACAGGAAGAGATGCGATTTCTTCTACTGAATCCAGGCACTGTCTCCACCCGGATTGCCGTATTCCAGGGGCTGGAACAGGTACATGGTTTTGAAATACATGTTCTTCCCGATGAGGAAGACAGCATAGACCGCAGAATAAAGGCTGTGGCAGCACATCTGGAACGCGCCGGGATTGCGCTCGCATCCTTTGACGGCATCGCCTGCCAGGGAGGATTTCTCAAACCCATTCCATCCGGAACCTACCGGGTGAGCCCGGAAATGGTCAGGGATCTTGTGGAAGCGCCGTTGCGAACCCATGCCAGTAATATGGGCATTCCCATGGGCATGGAACTGGCCCGGATGGCGGGCAGTCAAAAGGATCTGCTTTTGACCACCACAGATCCATTTGTCTGTGATGAACTGGATCTGGTGGACCGGGTTACAGGATTTGTAAGAATCAAGCGTAACGGTGCCGGGGCACATTATTTAAGCCACAAGGCTGTATGGCGAATCGTGGCATCTTTAATGAATCAGGCACCGGAACATGTGAACGCCGTCACCGCCCATTTGGGCGGGGGCACCTCCCTTGCCGCACATAGACAGGGACAGGTCACCATGCTCATCGACGCCTATTCCGGCCTGCCGTCAACAAGCAGAAGCGGCGCCATAGACATAGACCGGGTCATTAAAGCCATCAAATCCAATGATATCTCCATCCGGGACCTTGAACAGGTTCTTGAGAACCGTGGCGGACTTCTCTCCCTAGTGGGCACCAATGATTTCTATGCCATGATCGGGTTCCTGCGCCAAGGCGCCACCCCTGTACAGCGCAAAAAAATAGAACTGGTTCAAAACTTTCTGGCAAGAAAAATTGCCGGCGGCATGCTCAAGCTTACTGCGGACGGGGCAGATGTCAGGGTAATGGCGATCACCGGCGGACTTGCCGCAAATCCGGACATGATGCACCGGGTCAAGCAAAATATCGCAGGGCGTTACCCCGTGGTAACCATGCCCGGCTACTTTGAACATGAAGCATTAGCTGCCGGACAGATCCGGGGGTATTATGCCCCTGAAACGCTCAAGGACTACGAAACCGAACGGGATGCCCTGGCAAAAAAAAGGCATGATGAAGATATATTGATTGACACCCCCGTATTTAAACGCGAAATCAGGTTCAAGAAAAAAGGCGCGCCTTTAACCACCTTGGACGATATCATTGATGCGGCATACTTGACGGTCGAAGAAAATTATTCGCCGACCATCGCCATTGTAGGCGCCGAAAACGAAGAGGCAATCCAGGCGGCCAAAAGAGCCAATGAAGAAGGCCGGTTCCGTATTGCCAAATTTGTACTCCTTGGTGATTTCCAGGAAATCAGCCAGATGGCCTATGAATACGATCTTGCCATTGACAATGACAACTACACCATCATTGATACGGAAAACCCCGTAGAAGAAGCTGTCAGCCTTTTGGAGCAAGGCAAGGTTGATATCCTTATGAAAGGGCATATCCATACGGAAGATCTTCTCAGGGGGGTTTTTAAATACCTGAAAGCCAGTGGCCAGCTCCAAAAAGGCCAGGTCATGAGCCACACCGCCATTGTGGATATCCCCACCCGGAACAAATTGCTGGCATTTTCAGACGGTGCGTTAAACACTTACCCTGATGAACAAAAACGTATGGCTATCCTTGAAAATGCATTAAAAGTGGTACACAACCTGAATATCAAGGTACCCAAGGTCGCAGTGATCTCCGCCGTTGAAAACGTAAACCTCAGCGTGGACAGCTCCATGGAAGCAGAACGTATTGCGGCCCGTTTTGCAGACAGGGACGACTGCATTGTGGAAGGTCCTTTGTCTTTGGATGTGGCCATGGATCTTGCCATTGCCGAAGAAAAGCACTACACGGGTCGGATTCAAGGCAATGCCGATATACTGATCCTGCCGGATATTGATTCGGGCAATATTTTATGGAAAACTCTGACGACCCAGTCCGGGGCAGCCCTTGCCGGAGTGATTCTATGTGGTGATATGCCCCTGATCCTGACCTCAAGGGGGGATTCGATACGGTCCAAACTGGCGTCACTGTCCCTTGCCGTAAAATTTTACTTTGATCTTAAAAAGCAAAGCAAGGAGTCGCCTTAAAATTATAGGACAAACATGAAGCCTTGTAGAGAATGCCAACACGAAATTTCCGAACAGGCGATGGCTTGCCCTCAATGCGGGGCTCCGTTTCCTGCCAAACCAAAATGGGATGGATGGGGATTTGAATATAAATCCAAAGCAACACTTTGCAGTTTGCCTTGGGTGCACATCTCATTCAAATACAGACCCAGCAGACGACCTGTTCCGGCCAAGGGAATCTTTGCCATTGGTCAATTTGCATGTGGCATCTTTACGTTATCGCAATTTGGTATTGGTATTGTCAGCGTGAGTCAATTCACGATCGCAGGCTATGCACTGGCACAGTTTGCTGTCGCATACTCGCTGATTGCACAGATAGGAATCTATGTTCATGAAGGGCATGGACAGATTGTCAGAAGCATTACGGAACTAATAAAGATGCTCTAATTAACTATATGCTGAATATTTAAGATATTACATTAGGTTACCCAACACGTTGGTGATAATTTATGCTATTTTTTAACCAAATCTCAAAAGAGGGGAATATGAAAAAGGGAATATTGGTGTGTGTCGTTATGTGTTTAGTGATGTTGTTATCACAACAGTTTGCTTTGGCAGATATGTATCTCAAGCAAAAGCAAAAAACAGATGCATTTTCCATGATGGGCCAAAAACAACCTGCCCAGGAATTTGAAACAGAATCGTGGGTTTCCGACGGCGCGATGTGGACCCAAATGGGTGATAAGGGGATTATAATAAAAGAAGATGGCAGCATGATCATGCTTGACCACGTTGGCAAAACCTACACTGAAATGACCCTGAATTACGAGAAAATGGCTGAAGCGTCGGGTGAAAAAATGGATGCTGAAGACATGGCTGGCTTAAAACAATATATGGGCAAAATGATGGATATTAAAATATCTGTAGAGCCCACCGAGGAGAAAAAGCAAATTAACGGTTACAATTGCCAAAAATATACCCAGACTATGGAAATGGGGATGGGAATAAATAAATCCGTAATTTGGGCAACAACTGATATCAAAGTAGATGCAGATGTTTATGCCAAATTTACCGCATCAACGCTCGCAAACCAGCCGGGTTTGGAGCAATCGATTGATAAAATGGTGTATGAAATGAAAAAAATAAAGGGTGTTCAGGTGCTTAATGAGACAACCATGAATATGATGGGACAGGAGATGAAAACCTCGGTAGAACTTTTGGAAATTAAAGAAGGTAAAGCGCCTTCCAAAGTATTCTTAATTCCCAAAGATTATAAGAAAAAAGATATTGGATATTAATGAGTTAACAAAAAGACCTGGGGACATCAAAGAATCTGGCCCCAGTTTTTTCTTGCAATTTTAGGTGATATCCAAAGGGCTCCTGGCCTCTTTCAACGTCCTGGACGGCACGGTCTGCGTATATATCATGGTAGTTCGAACATCGCTGTGGCCCAGTAGGACCTGTATAGTACGAATATCATAATTGGCCTGGAGCAAATGGCTTGCAAAGCTGTGCCTGAATGTGTGTGCGGTTGCCCGTTTTGTTAATTTCGCTTTGTTCACTGCTTTTTTGATCGCTTTCTGAACGTGGGATTCATGAAAATGGTATCGTCTGATTTCCTTGGTGTCGGCGACTTCAGTCAGTCTTTTTGCTGGAAAAAACCATTGCCAAATAAATTCTTTAGCTGCATTTTTATATTTCTTTTCGATCCGGTCAAACATAAAAGCACCATGATACCCATTGGAAAGGTCGTTTTGATATAACTGATACACGTTATCCACCTGGACCTTCAATTCATCAACCAGGACTTTTGGAATGGGAACCGTTCTGTCTTTTTTGCCTTTGCCGTCATGGACGGTTAATATCCCGGCATCAAAATTGAAATTGTTAATTCGCAAGTTTAGGCATTCCGACAGTCGTAATCCGCAGCCATAAAGCATTTTTACGACCAAATCACAAGGAGGGCGCATCACGGAAATCACATCATGCACTTCTTGTTTAGATAGGACAACCGGTATATACGGCCGCCTTTTTGCGCGAACCACACCATCAATTTCCCCAAATTCCTTGCCCAGCACATGACGGAAAAAGAAAAGCAATGCATTAAACGCCAGATTTTGGGATGATGCCGAGACTTTCTTCTCCACTGCAAGATGGGTTAAAAACGATTTTACATCATTGACATCCAAAAGAGATGGGGATTTTGACCGGGTAAAGGTTTGTAACTTTTGGGCCCATAGGCGATACGACTTTAGTGTTTTAGGTGAATAATGGCGGACATTGATTTCATCAGACAATTTTTTAAATTCGGCCTGCCATGATTGACCTGTTTCCACATCACTGACTGCATCGGGCTTTACAGCAGGGTTTGATGGTGTGGTCGCAGACGGTATTTCAAGCTGTGGTGAATAAACAGCACGATTTTCTTGAACTTCATCCTGATCGGGTTGTGGGGCCACATTAAATTTATCGCGGATTATTTTGCCTGTATCAGGGTTTTGATAAGCCTGCTTGCTCTGTCGTTCCCGGACAATCAGCCCAAAATATATTTCTATTGCTTTTTGTGCCTGTTGCTTTTGAAACGTCGACTGCCTTTTTGAATGTAATTTTTCAATAAAATGGGGAATACTACCGGCGTCTTCAGGATTGAATTTGTATTTATTGCAAAAATCCAGATAGTATCTCAACCATTTCACATAGTATTGTTGTTCTTTTGCCGGAATATTTTTGTAAACCAATTCCCGGTTGTAACTGATCAATAAATTTTGGTTGATCTGAATGAGTGACATTTTTATGCATAACTCCCAAATATGCATGTTATCCCGTTAGAAAATTCTATAGCATCCTTATAATTTATTTGTCAATTCAGTTTTTTTCTGATACTGAAAATAGGAATGAAATGGTTTGGAGTTATCCAGAAAAAAACTACACAATTACTTGTTCACGGCGGCTCCGCCGCCGTGAATCGCGGTGCTGACTTCGTCCAGCACCTTGTCCAGTCGCCTCTGGCGCCTGAACAAGGTACTGGACCGGTCACTGCACACCGATCAATCAAACTATCGTTTGCTTGATCGGCGCACAGCGCCGGTCAGCACCGCGATTATGTCCTCCCCCCGTGGCAGGATAGAGAATTAATATAAAATGGTAAAAACGTTCAGAAAATAAATTATTTAGAAAACAAAATGATAATTGATATAGCATTATTCATATTCATAGCCTCTGTTTTTTTCGGATACCTCATAGGTTACTTTCTTGTCCCACCATTTTTGCTCGTGAAATATAAAGGGAAAAGATATCTTGAGGCTTTAATATATGAGTGTGGTTTAGCAGAAGATCATCTTAAAGACATTTTCTTCACATATGGGGATAAGTTAGCAAAAAACACTATGACGCTGATAACATATTCAAAATACACCATGCTATTCTCTTTAGTGCTCCTATTAATTGGCGTAATTTTGAATATAAATACAAACTGATGACATAACCAATCGCTGGAGTGAAACCGGGCGTTAAGCCCAAAAACAATATGAAAACAAGAAGAATTGGATGCCTTGTTTTAATCTTAATTCCTATTGTTTTTTATGGGATTTTTTGGATTAAACATAGCTTCATCCCATCTTGGCATATTAGACAAGCGAAAAAGATTACAAAATCTTATTCGTCTGTTTATCACGGAGATGATGAAGAAAAACTGAAAGGAATTTATAATTATGAGGAAATAGTCAAAGATAAACCGCCAGATTTTCTATGTGATACAAAGTTACTAAATGAGTTTATACAAAAAACATGTATTGTACATTCGTCTGACCCCCTGCCAAAAAAGACCCAGAATAGTATTTGGATCTATATTTATGACAAGAGGTTTGGAAAAAATACAAGTCTTGTAGTAGATACCGGCCAATATGCATCTAATGAAAGAGACAGCGCAATAGCTTATTCAGATGAATTATTATTTGTAGTATGGAGGAAAGAAGACAAATCAATAAAATCTTACTCAATTGAGTTGAAAATCATTGATAGAGCCTCCAAAAAAGAAACATTCGAAGGCACAATATATAAAAAAGATTTCAGCATCAACAATATCGCTGCAGGTTTTGACTCAAAAACTGAAAAGCTTTTTTTAGCATGGAATGACTGGAGCTATTCAAACTCTGAAAGCTTATTTTTGGGAGCGCTTAGTCTAAGAGAGCTACAAAATGGAACAGTAGATTTTAAAAATGCTCAAATTCATAAAGACGACGAATGGGAAAAACGAAATCCGTATTTCCTAGTGGATGATAATAACTTATATTTGGCACATTCAACAGGTGACACATGGGGGTTTTTCGCACATACGGGAAAATTGAGTATTGGAGTCTCTTTAATTGGGTACGAATCTAGACCTATAAAATATAAAATGATTGCTTCAGAATTTGCCTTACGCAGAATTGTAAAGATTGAAAACAATATTGTTTTTTACATTCAAATGGATTCAAAGGGTTCAGGTATTTCACAAATTAGAGAAATACCTTTTAACAAGGCCTATCAGCCATTTAATTAGGTTGCTCGGGTCGGGGCTTAATCGGGATAGGACTCCCCATCACTGAGGAGCCCTCCCAGGTGAGTAGCCCAAAGGGACTTCCCCTTCAGGCTCTCTCAAAACCGGACGTGAATATCTCGACTCATCCGGCTCCTGTCGTTCAGCAATCTGTGTCAACCATCTTGTGGCCTTTTGTTGGCGTCCCCTGAGTTTCTTGTATTTACAGGTTGCCCAACGCACTAACCGCCAATTTATATGATGGAGGATCCCAGACATCTCAGAAGGATTGTACCGCCCGTAATAATCAATCCAGCCTTGAACTATTGGATTACATTCTATAGCCAGATCCTCAAGCGTGCCCCCTGGCCGTAATTGCCAGTTCCAACTGCGTACTTTCTGTCTGATTGCCTTTGCAGCCTTGTTGCTTTGATCAACGACAATCTGTGTGTTTTACTACTGCTCTCATCAAAAGTTCATGACTAATATTGTCGAAAAATCCTTTGACATCGAGATCCAGCACCCAGTTATATCGATAGCATCTTTTGCGGACTTCCCCCACTGCATCTAGGACTGACTTGTTTGGTCGATAACCAAAAATTGGGGGACAGACCCCATTTTTTTAATTGTATCTTCTTTCAAGCCAGTGTAAATTGGCATTATGCTAAGACGTCCGAGAATAGTAATTCCCAACACCCCCCTCTTCACATTATTCAAAGGGGGAATAACAAGCAGGCTTGTTTCTTTGCCGATGATGACTACTTGTTCTATCTTCAATGGTTTGAGGAGTATGCGTTAACCTCGGGTTGTCTAATCCACACTTACGTTTTGATGACAAATCATGCCCATCTGTTGCTGTCCCCCCCTAAAAGTAGCAGCAATGCCGGAGATTTGTTAAAACGCCTGGAGCAACGGTATGTTCAATATATAAACCGAACGTATAGAAGGACGGAAATCCTATGGGAAGGACGATATCGATCTTGTCTGATTCAAGAGGGAAAATATTTGTTGACATGTCAGCGACACATAGAACTGAACCCGGTCCGTGCGTGTATTGTAGGGCACTCGGTGAATTTAGATGGTCAAATTAGCGTTTTCTTGATCGGCGCACAGCGCCGGTCAGCACCGCGATTCGGTAAATAAAAAAATCAAGAAGCTCTCAAGATAAGAAGATTGGAGGGCATTACAAATGAATGAAATTTCGAGAAGGCAATTTTTATATTTTTCTGCTCTTTCATCTTGCTTCTATTATATTTCTAACCTACGCAGCTTTGCTGTAGCAGATGACAATACAAATTTTAATGATATACGGTATCCTTTGACATTAGCTTTGCTAAAAAAAGCCTATTGGGCAGAAATGATAGCATTCAGACATTATGATGGATATATCCAGAAAGCTCTTTCCGAAAAATATTTTAATATAGCTTACCTTTTTTCTGCGCTATCAAGTTCTGAGCAAATTCACGCAAAAAATTATAAAGCACTAATAATTTCATTAGGTGCGACAATAAAAAATAGGAAAATAAACGTCTCAATTAAAAACACCAAGAAAAACCTGAATACAGCTTCTATTAAAGAGTTAGAAAAAATAAATGAATTTTATCCTGAAATTTTGAGAAAATTATCCGCAGAATCACATGACCAGTCCGTTGTAAATTGTATGTACTCTTGGAAATCACATCAGCAGCATGCGGAAATCATAACTGATATAAAAAGATACTCAGGTTTATTTTTTGACACTCTTGCTAAAAAAATTGAAGGGATGGCTCCTAACTACTATGTGTGCGATATCTGCGGTTCTACTGTTGATGAAAAACCTGAAATACCTTGTGAAATATGTAATTACCCTGTGTCTCACTACCAAAAGTTAGATAGGCCGTTACAAAAAAATAGTTAAATAAAATTAGAGAAAAATACTGGGGGATGCAATTGCGATAGTGAGAACCCAAAAGGCAAATGATGTCTTTTTGATGTTTACCAGGTGGTAGAAAACATTAAAAAGAAAACCGGTATATAAAAACACCATTCACAAGGATTCGAAGGATCGGGCCGCCTTGGTTTTGGCTAAGTTTGGCGTTGAACTCTCATTTGCGAACACATCAAACCCTGCTCACCTGTGACGGTGAGCGTTAGCAACCCAAGCTGCAATAAATGAACATACACATTTATAAAATCATTTAGTAACTTTTTAACTTTCCATCAGGGGAATAGCATGTCTGAAAATAAACATGAATTTAAGCCTGTATCACCGCAACTGACAGAGAACACAATATCCCTTTTTCAACATACTATTGAACAATCTCCGCAAGCTATTTTTTGGTTGAATCGTAATGGTCAGTTTGAATACTCAACTTTCGGTGATTAAAAACGACAGCAAATAAAAATATAACAAATTGAATTTATTATTTAAATTGACGAATCTCACTTTATATGATACGCTTTGTTTACCACTAAACAAACATTTCAGACAAAGGAAATTCGTCAAAATGAATACTACACTTACCGGCGTACAAAATCAAATAACAAATTCAGAACAGATTGGCGTACTCAGTGATTACTTTGCAAAATTCAAAATCGGTACGTTATTGAATCGATCAGGAATCGTTAAAACCAAAGGAGCATCACCGCTTGCCATTTTCACAGCCTTATTTAACCTGGCATTTCACAACGAAAATTTATACCAGGGCATTGTGAAAAACAAAAAAGTTGAGGTCGATAAGGACGCTGCTTACAATTTTCTGAACTCTCCGACATATAACTGGCGGCGGTTTACCCTTCATCTTTGCCGCCGGATTTATTTTATCATTAGAAAGCTTCTTGATGATTCTTCCGAAGAAGTTCTTATTTTTGACGATTCTACCTATAGCAGAAACCGTTCTAAAAAAGTCGAGCTTTTATCCCGGGTGTTTGATCATACAGATATGAAGTACATCAAAGGATTCCGGATGCTGACCCTTGGCTGGTCTGACGGTAACAGTTTTCTTGGACTTGATTTTGCCCTTTTATCATCTGCAGACAAAAAGAATCGATACAATGAAATCAATCCTGATATTGATAAAAGGACCTGCGGATATCATCGCCGCCAGGAAGCGGTTACAAAAACCACAGCCCATCTCGTACCGATGGTAAAAAGAGCCCTTGATATGGGTGTCCGGGCTAAGTATGTTTTAATGGACAGTTGGTTTTCGATGCCATCAGCAATAGCAGATTTGCGGGAACACATACACGTCATATGCATGCTGAAAGATCATCCAAAATGGCTTTATGAATATCAAGGCAAAAAGCTTAGGCTGTCCGAACTCTATGGAAAATTGAAGAAAAAAAGAGGACGGGCAAAAATCAAGGCCCAAGCCATTGTTACTCTTTCCAACGGCAAGCAGGCAAAAATTATTTTTGTTTCCTGTGATAAAAAACGAGGCTGGCTTGCACTCCTGTCGACAGATCTGTCCCTCCCTAATGAAGAAGTCATTCGGCTGTACGGCAAACGCTGGGATATTGAAGTCTTTTTCAAAATGTGCAAGCAACACCTGAAATTGGCAAAAGAAATACAAATTAGGAACTACGATGGCCTGATCGCTCATACATCTCTTGTCATTGCCAGATACAACATGCTCAGCCTTTATCAGCGGCAATGTATGGATCAAAGGTCATTCGGGGAACTCTTCAGGGCCTGTAATGATGAGATGACCAATCTTTCTTTTATGGTCTCTTTGGAGCGGATCATGCGCTTAGCTCTGGTAAATATTCGGCGACTATTTGATTTTACCGAGCATATGGTACAGGAGATGCTTGATCTGGTGATGGGTCAAGCTCTCAAGTATTTCGGTTTTTCAAGTGAGATTGAGGAATTATCGGGGGTGCAAATTTACTCCTCCGAAAGTTGAGTTGAATATGTAAACAAACAGGCGTGCAACTCTCTTGGTTACACGCGCGAGGAACTTCTTTCTTTATACTTGTGGGATATTGACCCTGATTATCCAAAAGAGCGTTGGGAGTCGCATTGGGAAGAAATGGGAAAGGTTAGCAAACGAACCTTTGAAACGAAACATATGCGGAAAGATGGTCATATTTTTCCTATTGAAGTTTCCGCTTACCAAATAAAGTTCAAAGGAAAGGAATTCCATGCTGCTTTTGTCCGTGACATAACTGAACTGGTGCAGGCAAAAAAGGAACAGGCAAAACTTGAAGAACAATTGCATCAAGCCCAAAAACTTGAAGCAATCGGCACATTGGCAGGGGGCATTGCTCATGATTTCAACAATATGCTAAGCGTTATTCTTGGTTACTCAGAACTACTTAAAACCACGATTTCTGAAGACAGCGATTCAATGAAGGATTTAATGCAAATTGAAAATGCTGCTCTCCGTTCTAAAGACATTACAGGACAGCTTCTTGCCTTTTCAAGAAAACAGGTCATCGCTCCTGTTTCTTTAGATATTAATAACCATATAGAAAATACATTAAAAATGCTCGGTAGACTTATCGGCGAACAAATAGAAATTGAATTTAATGCAGAGAAAGAGATTTGGAAAATACTACTTGATCCTTCTCAATTGGATCAAATTCTCATCAACTTAGCTGTCAACGCCCGGGACGCTATGCCCAATGGGGGACAGTTGAAAATATCTACGGCAAACAGAGTTTTTGATGATTCTACCATGGCACCCACAAAACATTATTCACCTGGGCATTATGTCTTGTTAACTGTCCAAGATAATGGGACTGGAATGGACCAGGAGACCCTCTCACACATGTTTGAGCCTTTTTTTACAACAAAAGAATTAGGTAAAGGCACAGGGCTGGGGCTTGCCACAATTTATGGGATAATTAAGCAAAACAATGGAATTATCGACATACAAAGTGAAATAGATCAAGGAAGCTCCTTTAAGATATATTTTCCTATGTTTAAAGGTGAAAGAAAAAAAGATGCTTTTGCTGATCATGTTGCCATGAATCCTGGTACAGAGAAAATTCTGTTGGTCGAAGATGATGACATGGTGCGTAATATGATATCAAAAATGCTTGAAGCAATTGGCTATACTGTGATGGCTGTGTCAAACCCACTTGCCGCACTATCATTTTGTCAAACAAACGACATTACCATCGATCTTCTATTTACTGATGTGGTAATGCCTAAAATGAATGGCAAAGAATTGAGTTACAAGATTAAAAACTTAAAACCTGGAATAAAAGTTCTTTTTATGTCTGGTTATTCACCAGAAATTAGCAGCAGAGGAGGAACTCTTCCAAAAGGTGTTCATTTTATTGAGAAACCGTTTAGCCAAAAGGATCTCGCCTTAAAAATCGAGGGGGTTCTAAAAGAAAACTAAATAATGTTTGTGCTTGATATCAAAAATATAAATTGCTGATCGCGTTAACGCTGAGCCGCAAGCCCCCTGTTTGAGATTGTCAATACACCTTGGAGAGATTTTTTATCTTCTGATATTCATGCATCTGAAATCGAATTGTTCAGAAAGCATGAACGGACCGGCCGACCGTTGGGAAAAACGTTTTTTGTAAAACAATTGGAGACTATTTTAGACAGGCGGCTGAGGCCGAAACAACCTGGTCAAAAAGAAATAGGTAAGATGTCCCCGGATTTACAGGCTCATCGGCGGTGGTCGTCTCACGCCACTCAATGTCGCAATGCTGTTGCTCGCAATCCCCACCACGGTGATCCACAAGCTCATGTTCGGCGAGCGTCCCTTTGTCGATGATTCCCGCCTCGACCTTTCGGTCGATCGGGTCCTGCCTTCGGATGCGAACGGGTCGACAACGCCTTTGGCCTTTGCTCGGTCGCTCGCAACCGAGGAGGGCGGCGAAGGGACCGTTGCCGGAGAAGGACCGGACAATGGGGCAGATGCGGCGCCTGATGGTGGTGAAACGAATGGGGCGGCCTCGCTGCCCAACCGGAACCACGTCATTGGGTTGGGGGTGACAGCCATTGCGGCCAACCTGATCAACGGCGCGATCTTGAATCCGTTTCTGAATGTCACCCCCGAAAGCTCAGAAGGTGAGAAGGCACGTGAGAAAAGTGTCTTGTTTACCGTGCTGGAAGCCTGTTCGTGGTCTCTTGACGTCTTCGTTTGGCTGCCGACGATTCCGGGCCTCTTCAAGCTCCAGAAGTTCAAGGACTCGCCACTCAGCAGCACGCTCTGGGTCTACAGAACCTTCGTTCTGGCTCTCGACTTTGTGTGGATGATTGCCGGTGCTATCGCTCTAAAACGAGTCAATGCGCAACGCATGGCCCGAGCCACCGAGGACCTCATTGTGCTCAATTCCCTACTCGGGGCCCTCGATAGCCTGATCGCCGGTATTTTCGTAATCGAGCAGCTGACTGTGAACGGGGACTTCCTGGCGCTTCATGAGTACGGGCCCGGGATCTCGAGATGGGCTCAAGCCATGAGGCTCGATCCGTCGGGCACCGGTTCAGGAGGTGTTATCGCCGTCGGCATCGTCGTGGCGGTCCTCACCACGGTTTCCGGCAGCTTTCTGCTCAAGAGAGAGGTCGAGGCATTGGACGACGAGCTCGCTCGACAGGTTGGTACGGAATAGATAATTTTTTCAAGTTCAAGGCGGAAAATAAATTTGGCCACAAGCATACATTTAGTATTCCGAGGACCAAATTTATTTTTCCAACGCAGAAATCGGGAAAATTAGCTTTCTGTAACATCTTGTCGACGCTCAGCCGTGGCCTGACGTTCCTTTACCGCAGGGCGGAACAACCCGAGTTGCGATCTTGTGACTATGCTGCTCCCACATCTCAGGATGTGGGAGCAGCATAGCGCCCGCAGCCATGGCCATTCATCAAGACTTGGAGCTGCTCACCACCGACAATAACTCCGAACGAGTCGAAGACCTGAACCATACGCGCTACGAAGGCCCCTCCTATACTCTGCATCGGGATTTAGCAGTATCGCCATTAACAGCCTATTTAAAAATTGATGAATCGGCTGCAATCTCATGAAAGTGGCCCATCTGCTTGTCTTTTAAGCCGCCCTCGGCGTTACGCCAATGGACCATAGGGCTTAATTTTATTCCGTTGGCCTCCCCCCTAATACAGCATTATTTTTGGTAACATGCCGTTGGAAAAAAATATACTACTCTTCAAAAGTACGCCAGCCCCCGCCCAGCGCCTTGTAAAGTCGGACGGCGTTCTGGCTTACCGTGCCTTCGCTTACGGCGAGCTTTTCCTGGAAGCTGAGCAGCGAACGCTGTGCATCAAGCACATTGTTGAAGTCGGAAAGGCCATTGCGGTATTGATCCTGGGCCAGTTCCTGGGCGGCAAGGGCAGCTTCGACAGCAACCCTGAGCGATGCGCGACGCTCTTTTTCCTTGCGGTAATCCATCAACGCATCACGCACTTCCTGCACACCATTCAGCACCGCGGATTCATACGCATACAGGTACTGTTCCTGGACCGCTTCCTGAATCTTGATATTGTTACGGATAGAACCGGAGTAGAATATCGGCCAGCGAATTCCGGGTATAATACTGTATTTCCCACTGTCTGACTCGAAAAGCGTAGACGACGCCAAAGACTCCAGCCCAATGGAGCCGGTCAGCGTAAACTTGGGATAGAGATCGGCCACGGCCACACCGATACGTGCCGTCTGGGCAGCCAGCTCGCGTTCAGCGCGTTGGACATCCGGGCGGCGGCGCAACAGGTCCGCCGGAATGCCTTCAAGCGCCAGATCAGATTGCGGTATCCGGTCGATATCAGGGATTTGCAAATTTCCCGGCATCTCGCCTGCCAATACCGATAAAGCATTTCGTGCGCTCTCCAGCCCGGCCTCAAGGGTGGGGATATCGGCCCGTGTGCTTTCGAGATTGTAACGCGCTTGTTGCACGGCCAGTCCATTGCTCAAGCCGATGTTAAACCTGTCGGCAAGGATCTCATAGGTATTCTGCTGAACTTCCAGGTTGGCCCGGGATACGGTCAGGCGGTGCTGGTAGGTGCGGACGCTGAGATAGGCGATGGCGGTCTCCGCGGCCACGCTGACTCGGACGTCATCCAGCCCGACCCGGATCGCTTGCCAGTCCGCAACGGCGGCTTCAACGGACCGTCTGGTTCCGCCAAAGATATCGATTTCCCAGACGGCATCGAATCCGGTGCTGTACAAGGTTGTGGAACCGGTGTCCGACAGACCGTTTGCCGAAGATTCGGAACGGTCGAGACTACCGGTCAAATCCACGGTCGGCCCGTAAGCAGCTCTGGTTCGTGCCAGTTGGGCGCGGGCCTGACGGACCCGGGCCACGGCTGTTTTGAGGTCATGGTTGTTGTTCAGCGCCCGTTGGACCATATCGGTCAGCACCGGATCGTTGAATTGGTTCCACCATTCGGTCACATCCACCCCGACATTCCGCGCATCAGGGATATCCGGCAGACTGGGCCGCTGGTAATCCGGTCCCACCGACATGCAACCGACCATCAGCATCGGCAATAATAAGACCAACATGGACAGGTGCTTCGCTGTGGAGCGATTACGGATGACGTACATCTTTTCCCGGAACGTTTGGAACAACACAAAGAGTGGCGGGACCAGTACAATCCCCAACAAGGTGGCGGCCAACATCCCTGAGAATACCGTGGTGCCGATGGCCTTGCGGCTGGCAGAGCCGGCGCCGCTGGCGAACACCATGGGCAGCACACCGAGGATGAAGGTAAAAGCGGTCATCAATACCGCACGGAACCGCTGTTTCGCGCCATCGGCAGCCGCCTCAATGATGGACAGACCGTCTTCACGCCGGGTTTTGGAAAATTCAACGATAAGGATCGCGTTTTTACTGGCCAGGCCGACCAGCAGAATCACACCGAGTTGGGCATAGATACTCAGCGGCAATTTGATTACCATCAATCCGGCCAGGGCGCCAAGCACGGCTACCGCGGTTGAAAGGATTACCGGTAGCGGCGTGGTCCAACTTTCATACTGGGCCACGAGAAAAAGATAGGCAAAAATAATGGCCATTATGAAGATCAGGGTGGCCGATCCTGCGGTACTAGCTTCCTGGTAGCTCAGCCCCGACCAGTCAAAGGTATAGCCTTCCGGCAGTGTGTTTGCTGCAATCTGGGAGACCTTGATCATTGAATCGCCGCTGCTGACCATCGGTGCCGTAAAGGCGGTGATGCCGGCCGCCGAGAACTTGTTATACCGTTCAATCATTCGCGGTGCCAGGGTGGTTTTTGTCGTCACCAGGCTGCCCAGGGGTACCATGGCACCGTTGCGGTTCTTAACATGGATATTGTCAAGGGCCTCAAGGTTCTTCCGGTGGGGCCAATCGGCCTGGACAATGGCCTTGTTCACCTGCCCGTCAAAGTTGACATCATTTACATAGAGCGAACCGAGATAGTTCTGCAATACACTGAAAATACTGCTGACCTCGACCTGCATCAACGCGGCCTTGGTGCGGTCCACATCCAGATAGAGATGGGGCGTTGCGGCGGAATAGGTACTGAAGCCAAACATGATTTCCGGGGCCATGTTGAGTTGCATCAAAAAGTTGTTCATGACGGACTGGAGCTGCTGGGGATCGTTATCGGCGGTGGCCTGCAGGCGAATATCCAGGCCCCCGCTGTTACCCAGCCCCATGATGGCGGGGGGCACAAACAGGTTGAGCTGTGCGCCAGGCTCTGCGGCCAGCCGCGCCTGCAGCTTTTGTTGGATGGCCGTAATGCTCAGCCCGGGAGCCTCACGCCTGCTCCAATGGTCAAGGCCGAACATAAAGAAGGCCACGTTTTCGGAAGAACCACCCATCATGCTGAAGCCGGTGACTTGAATGGTGTAGTCGATCCCCGGCTCATCCTGCAGCGGCGTCAATACATGCTCCAGCAGCGCCTCGGTGCGGGCACGCGTGGCCCCTTCGGGCAGTTGCGCCATCCCGAAAATGACGCCCTGGTCTTCATCGGGCAAAAAGGCTGTCGAGCTGGTGTTAAACAAGAAATACATACCGCCGAATACCCCAAGCAGGATCATGGTGGTGAAGACCAGCTTGCGGGCAATATAGGTGCTGCCGGCAACATAGCTGCCCCGCACACGGTTGAGCACAGTATTAAACCAGTGCTTCGGACCCCGCTGTTTCGGTTTAGCCACCTGAAGAAAGGTTGCGCAGAGCGCAGGGCTGAGCGTGAGGGCATTGAGCGTGGAAAAGAAGACCGCTGCTGAAATCGACACTGCGAACTGTTGGTAAATCTTGCCGGTAATGCCTGCCATAAATCCGATGGGAACAAAGATGGACAGCAAGACCAGCGTGGTGGCGATGACCGCTCCGCTGACTTGCTGCATCGCCTTGATGGCCGCACTTTTTTGGTCGAGCCCTTCGCTTTCCATCAGTTCCATGACCCGCTCAACCACCACGATGGCGTCGTCCACCACCAGGCCGATGGCCAGCACGAGGCCAAAAAGCGTCAGGGTGTTGATGCTGTAGCCAAGGGCTGCAAGCACCATGAAGGTGGCGCAGAGCGAGACCGGGATGGTGATGGATGGTATCAGCGTGGCACGCCAGTTCTGCAAAAAGACATAGCAGACGATGACCACGAGCAGGAAGGTCAGGCCAAGGGTTGACACGATTTCCCGGATGCTGGTGCGGACAAACTCCGAGGCGTCGTAGGGCAATATGCTTTCAAGGCCGTCCGGATAATCCTTTTCGAGCCGCGTCATTACGGTGCGCAGCGCATCCATGGTGTCAAGCGCATTGGAACCCGGCGTACGGCTCAGACCCAGAGCCACACAGGGGGCGCCGTTGTATTTGGCGGAAAAAAGATAGTTGTCGGATCCTTTTTCGATGCGTGCAACATCCTTGAGGTAGACCACCGCATCGTCGGCGCCGGTGCGCACCACGATGTTGCCGAAGGATTCGGTATCGTTCAGCCGTCCTTCCGCAGTCAGGGTGAAGGCGACCTGTCCGGAACCGTCGTCCGGCGTAGAGCCGATGGCGCCGATGGAGGCCTGCACATTCTGGTTACGGATGGCCGCCGTTATTTCATCGACGCCGATGCCGAGCGCGGAGATGCGGTCGGAATCGAGCCAGACGCGCATGCTGTATTTGGGGCCATACACCTGTGCGCGGCTGACGCCGGGAATCCGCTCAATGGTCGGCTGGATGATTTTATAGGTGTAGTCGCTCATTAACTGTTCATCAAGACTGTGGTCGGGCGAGCGGACAATCACGAAACCGAGCATGTCGGCTGATTCGGTTTCAACCGTCACGCCCTGCTGCACCACTTCGGTGGGCAGCATCGGTTCGGCCTGGGACACACGGTTCTGGACCTTCACCTGGGCCATATCCGGATCGGTGCCCACGGCAAAAGTTACGGTAAGCGAATAGCTTCCTGAATTGTCGGAGGTCGAGGACATGTAGATCATATCCTGAACGCCGTTCACGGCATCTTCAATGGGTCCAGCCACAATGTCGGCCATGACTTCGGCGCTCGCACCGGGGTAGCTTGCACGCACCACGATCTGGGGCGGTGTGACCTGGGGATACTGGGTAATCGGCAGGGAGGTGATCGAAAGAATCCCCGCCAACATCAAGACGATGGAAACCACACCCGCCAGACGCGGGCGCTCAATGAATACCCGTGAAATCATTTTCCGGCCTCCTGCAACGTTACCTGGGCAGTCATACCCGGCCGGGCTTTCTGTACACCGTCAACCACGATACGGTCGCCGGCCTTCAGTCCGGAAAGCACCACGAAGTCACCTTCAACCGATTCGCCAATTTCAACGCGGGCGGTTCCGACCTGTCCCTCCTCATTGACCGTCAGCACATAGGACCCCTTCGGATCAAGCAGTACCGCCCGCTGGGGGATACGGATGCCCATCGGTCGTTGCCGCAATCCGAGCAAAATATTGACGTAGCCGCCGGGAACCAGTCGCCCGTCGGGATTATCGAACAGGTAGCGGACCGCCATGGTGCCGGTTTCGGCGTTCATAACGTTGTCGTCGAACTCCTTTCTGCCGAGCAGGGGAAGCTGCGTACCGTTGGGTAGACGAATGTGGGCGACCAGACCGTCGGAGGTGCCCGCCAGCTCCTGGGCACGGAAATCCAGGTAAGCGCGGTCGGTCATGGAAAAGACCACACGGATCGGACTGGTCTGCACAATGCGGGCAAGTTCGTTGGAGGCGGAGGTGACATAGTTGCCCTTGGTTACCTTCGCCATGCCAATGCGGCCGCTGATCGGCGCACGCACTTTCGCATACCCCAGGTCAATTTTGGCCAGATTCAGGTTGGCCGCCGCCTGTTTCAAATTGGCCACGGCCTGCAATTGGTCGCTTTCCGCAGTGTCGAGATCCGACTGTGAAACGCTGCGTTTATTTGCCTCACGCATACGCTTGAGGAATTTTTCGGCACGGTTCAGTTCGGCTTTCGCACGGGCCAGCTCGGCCTCGCGCACGTCAACCATGGCCTGATATTGTTTCTGGTCGATGGTGAAGAGCAGGTCGCCCGCTTTCACAAAAGAACCTTCCGTGAAATGGACATCATCAATGTAGCCCGCAACTTCCGAGCGGACCATGACCTCCTGCACCGGCTCGACCGTTGCAATATGGTCCTCAAGCACATCCAGGGGCCGTTCCTTCAGCTCAATAGCAATCACCGCAGGCGGCGGCATTTCACCCATGCCCATCATGCCCGGCGGCGGTCCGCCTGACGGAATAAACAGACTGATAAAATACCCCACGCCGATTAAAACGATCGCGATAACTACTTTTCCAATTGCCTTTACCATTAGATCTTTTCCTTATTTGAAGTTCTCCGGCTTAGGGCCATGGAAATTTTAAAATCCACCAATAGAGCGCCGGATTTTTGCCTGGTTTCAAGGCGCGTCAATGGGAGCATATTAAAATATGTGCACATTGACGCAACGCGGAAACCAGGTAAAAAGACAAGCTGTATGGTGGATTTTATTGTTTCCATGGCCCTACGTCGACAAGACTGCTGAACAGCAGGTCAAAACTCTCCAGTATCACTTCCACAAATTTATTCCGGTCATATTCACCGTACATCGCCAAATGCATTGCACCAATCCAAGATGACGCAAAACAGAGCGCAAGGGTCCGTGCGTTCGTTTCTTTACTCAACGCACCGTTTTCCTGCAATCGCACAAGTTTTTCTTCAAAATCCTTCATCGGATCGACACGCAGTTCCGCCATTTTTTCATGCACTTGTGCTATCAGTTCGGTTGACCACTCAATCTGGAAACCGCAGAAAAACTCAAACTTCCAGGCCTCCTCATCACGCACAAAGATATTAACAAACTCAACTAAACCCTCGCGCAGGTCCGCCACGCTTTCCGGCGTCAGATCTTCAAAGCGCTTACACTTCTTTTCTTTTCCGTATGAGATCATAGCAGCCAAAAGTTCAGGTTTTGTTTTGAAGTGCCAATAAACCGCACCCTTTGTCAGTCCGATCTCGTCGGCAATATCCACGAAGGTGGTTTTTGAATAGCCCTTTTCCGAACAAACCTTCAGCGCAGCATCCAAAATCTGCCGCCGTGTCTTTTCCGCCTCTTTTTTCGTTTTTCTCGCCATATATTTCCCTCAGTTCAATGGCGGATACTATACATACCTTCTGGTAGGTATGCAATAAAAATAAAACCGGATATTTAAGACTTTTTATGATTCAGAAAGCCACAAAAAATACCCCCCTATTTTTATCTAAAAAGCAACAAAACACTGGGGGTACTGTAAATATTTTTTTCATCAAACGCTCTGATGGTACAACTGCTGCGATACAAAGAAATGCTTTACTACAAAACCGACTTGACATGATAAATAGTTTTATATAGATAACTTCAAAAGCTACCTGAAATAAAAAGAACCAGGGATATTCCTTCCAACAACACCCTGAAAAGGAGCTTGACCCTACCTATGAAACAGGAAATCAGCACCGCTCAGCAGGACGCCAACGCAAAACTCAAACTGCTGGAGACCTTTGGCGATACTTCTTTTGACCACCATTATTTTGCCGAAATCTCCGACAACCCGCTCACCGGCGCATTTAAGAAAAAAACCGTGGTACATGCCGGTCTTGGGGGCACGCCCGTGCCACGGGAAAAAACGGCCGAAGTATGGCAGACCCTTTCAAAGACACAGCGCCGGGGCAAAACCAGCGCATATATCCACATTCCCTTTTGCCGCACCCACTGCCTTTATTGCGGTTTTTTTGCCAACTTTGCCCAGCAAGACAAAATGCAGGCGTATGCCAAAGCCCTGATCCGGGAACTTGAAGCTGACCAGGATTTGGATCTGGTACAAAGCCATCCTGTTAATTCCGTCTATCTGGGCGGCGGCACGCCTACAGCCCTTGAAAGTAATGATCTAAGACAGGTGCTTGACACCGTGCGCCGCTGCCTGCCCCTGGCCAATGACTGCGAAATCACTGTGGAAGGCAGGACCAGTGACCTTACGGATGAAAAAATTCAAGCCTGCATTGAAGGCGGGGCCAACCGATTTTCCATCGGGGTCCAGAGCTTTGATACCGACATCCGGACAGGCGTAGGCCGCTTGGCAGACAGGCAAACCGTCATGGAAAGCCTTTTACGCCTTAAACAGACCAACCATGCCGCTATTATCATTGATCTGATTTTCGGGTTGCCCGATCAAACCATGACAATCTGGAAAAAAGACATTGACACTTTTCTGGATCTGGAACTGGACGGCGTGGACCTGTATCAGCTTATCCGTTTCCCCGGTGGCCGCCTTGACAAGGCAGCCAGGGCCGGACGGTTCAAGACGTTGGCAGACCAGACCCAGCGGGCGTTAATGTTTGAAGCAGGCGTAAATCGCATGAACCTGGCCAGATACCGAAGGCTGTCCATCAGCCACTGGGGCCGAAAATTCAGGGAACGAAATCTCTATAACCTGGCCATGAAGGAAAAGGCAGACTGCCTGGCCTATGGTTCCGGGGCAGGCGGCAGTGTAAACGGACACATGATTTTTCTGGACGGAAATCTTGATACCTACCTTAAAACAGCAGGGCAAACCAAACCCGTGACACGCATCATGACCCCGCCGGCCCATGCCAACTTAATCCGCCTGATTTCAGGCAGTCTGGAATTGGGGTATATGGACCTGCGAGATGCCGGAAAAGCCCTGGGATTGGACCTTGAAACCATTTTTGCACCCCTGACGGACCAGTGGGAAAGCGCCGGGCTCATCACACGGGAGGAGGGTTGGATCACCTTAACCCTGGCCGGACAGTTCTGGCAGACTAACATAGCCCAGGGCATGATTGACTATTATAAACAAATAAACACCGCTTCGTAAGGAGAAAAAATTATGAAATCCCTGGTTGTTTACTCCAGCAGAACCGGCAACACTCAAAAGGTTGCCCAAGCAATATATGATGCCCTGCCCGAACCGAAAGATATCTCTTCCGCCAAAGAGGCTCCGGACCCGTCAGGGTATGATTTCCTGGCCCTGGGATTCTGGGTGGATAAGGGAACTGCCAATGCCGGTTCCGCCAGATACATGGAAACCGTAAAAAATAAAAAAATAGGGTTGTTCGGTACCTTGGGCGCCTATCCCGATTCGGATCATGCCAAGCAATGTATGAAAAAAGCAAGGGCGCTTGTCCAGGGCAATGAAATCCTGGGGGAATTTTTATGCCAGGGCAAGGTGGACCCGGCCCTGATTAAAATGATGGAAACAAAGATGAAAGACGATCCTCACCACAGGATGACCCCGGAACGCAAAGCCAGGCTTGAAGAGGCAGCCAAACACCCGGATGAAAAAGATCTGGCAAATGCCCGGACACTGTTTGTTAAACTGGCACAAATCGCTGCCGGGAAGGTCTCTACCTGAGGCCCTCCAGAATACTGGAAAGTCGTGCCAACACCTTACTCAGTTTAAGTTCGACATACCCGAAACCCTTAAAATTGCACTATGTTGCTGATGAGGTTAGGATGGTCTTGAACATGGAAATAGTGACCCTGTTTTTTAGTTTAATATATCGATAATAGAACTTAAGGGAGTATGCAAATGACAACCTTTCAACCAGCTTATATTAAAACCAAAAAAAAAGGGCTGCTCCGGGATAAAATCAATAAAGCGCGACAGCTGTTAAAATCCTGTGAGATTTGTCCAAGAGCGTGTAAGGTAGACCGTCTTTCCGGGGAGTTAGGATATTGCTCCACCGGTGAAGAAGCGGTTGTTTCAAGTTTCAACGCCCATTTTGGAGAAGAACCGCCATTGGTAGGGGCGTTTGGCTCCGGTACCATTTTTTTCACCCACTGCAACCTGAAATGTAATTTTTGCCAGAATTACGATGTCAGTCACGAGGGGGACGGAGAGGAGTGTGGGCTCGGGCAGTTGGCCGGCATGATGTTGATCCTGCAGAACAACGGTTGCCATAACATTAATTTTGTGACCCCTACCCATGTGGTGCCTCAAATTTTGGCTGCCCTTGACATGGCCATTGACGGGGGATTAAAAATACCCTTGGTATACAACTCCAGCGGATACGACAAGGTGGAAACATTGGAACTGCTGGAGGGGGTGATCGATATTTACATGCCGGATTTTAAATTTTGGGACCCGGCTGTTGCCGAACAGACCTGCAATGCCCCGGACTATCCCGACGTAGCCGCAAAAGCCATTGTGGAAATGCATCGACAGGTGGGTGATTTGCAGGTTGATGAAAACGGTATTGCCACACGGGGGGTGCTGCTCAGACACTTGGTCATGCCTTCCGGGATTGCCGGGACCGGAGAGGTGATGTCTTTTATTGCCAACCATGTCTCAAAAAACACCTATGTTAACATCATGGATCAATATCGACCTTGTGGGAAGGCGCACCTTGTGAAAGAATTAGCAAGACCTATCTCTGAAACTGAGTTCAACAAAGCTGTCGAAGAGGCAAAAGGTGCGGGGATCACCCGATTTGCAGCGTTGTAGACATGCTAATGGCTTTTACAATAATATATGGAGTTCTGTATGACGTTGGAAAAAGAAAGAAAGGCGATTGTCCGTTTCGGCCTTAAAATGGTTGAATCCGGTCTGACCACGGGGACCGGCGGTAATCTGAGCATGCTTGACAGGAAGTCCGGCCGGGTGGCTGTCAGTCCCAGCGGGATTGAATACGGGGCTTTACAGCCCGACGATGTGGTCCTCACCGACCTGAACGGAAATATTATAGACGGAGACTGCAAGCCTTCAAGCGAGTTGGGGTTCCATCTTTCCCTATACAATCAGCGCAGTGATGTCCGGGCCGTGGTTCATACCCATTCACCTTATGCCACCACCATAGCCTGTCTGGGATGGGAGATCCCCGCAGTTCATTATCTTGTTGGGTTTGCAGGAAAAAAAGTGCCCATCGCCCCCTATGCCACTTTTGGGACCCCTGAACTGGCCCAGAAGGTAGCAGACACCATTGGGGAGTACAACGCAATTCTCCTGGCCAACCACGGGCTGCTGGCCGTAGGAGCGACCATGGATGCGGCCTTTGCCGCTGCCGAAGAGATCGAATTTGTGGCCCGGATTTATTACCAGACCAAGAGCATCGGCAAGCCGGTGATTCTGCCGGAAGAAGAGATGGAGACGGTGCTTGAAAAATTCAAGACCTACGGCCAGAAAAAAATGGGCTGAGTCTGCCCGGACGCTTCATCCCTGGGATTCAGTCTTCTGCCTGAAGCAGGCGGAACAGGGTTTTTTTGGCCAGTATATCCCCTGAAATAATTCCCAGAACCCGGTTCTCATCCACCACGGGCATGGCGGAAATTTCATGGTTCTCCAGCATCCGGATACAGTTGAGGATGCTGGTATCCGGCCCGATTGAAACCAGGTCCGTGGTCATGATTTTTGTCAAGGGAGCTTCCATAGGCAGCTTCAGGGCTGCGGCCCGAGTAATGTCCCAATTAGTCACGATACCTATGGGCCGGCCCTTTTCCGATACCACCGTGATAATGGACACATGGGTGTCCACTAGAAGTTCGGCAGCATCTGTTATCTGCCTGTCCAGGCCAATAACAGGTGCAGGAGCCATAATATCCCTGGCGGTTCTGGATTTTTCTTTTAATGCAATCCGTCGTACCGATATATTTTCCGCCACTTCACAGGGCAGACTGTCCCCGTCCTGGCACAGCCCCTGTATAAGTTCTTTCATATTGGCGGGAATGACGGTTTCCAGCTTTTCCAGGGCTGCCTTCTGTCGCTGTTCCGCCAGGCGTTGGAATTCACTTCCGTGCTTGTCCAGCCAATCCTGGATTCCGCCGGAATTACCCAAAAGCTCCTTTGGAATATAAAGGTGGCGGGGAGTGGGGATGATCCGTTCATGGGCTGCATATATGACGCCCCCTGCATTGACCAGGTAATCGGTAGCAATGAGGATGCCCCTGTCCCGGAAAACATGGCGTTCCATCCGCCGGCGCTGGGCTTTCCGGGCCGGATCCGGGGAATAGGTATTGGCCCCTTCCACAATCATTTGCCATTTCCCCATCCGGTCGCAGGTCATGGAGGGGGATGTCTTCGGGGAAACGTCCAGGTAATTGAACATAGGGGACGCCGGAATCAAGCAAAAGGCCGACTCGGTGAGCAGATTGTCCGGATTGTTGGAAAAGACGGTTTTAGAGCCCCCCTGGTCCGGGCCGTGCATGATCCGATCGTGGTAATATGCCCCTGCAACGTTGCCTGAAGTTTTCCACATACTGAACAATTCAGGCCAGGGCAGGCCGTCCGGATTGAGCAGATAGCCTGTGGCGTCGCTGATGCCTTTTATCCTGGGCCCGTAATTCTGGGGGTTCTCATGGAAGAGCCTTGCCGTATTTGCCCCTACGGCCCCGAATCCCTGGATGAGCACATCCAGTTCCCCGGCAGGGGGAATCTCCATGGTTTTAAACTGGGGCAGTTCCCTAAGGCGGGGAAGGTGCTCCACCAGGGCATTGAAGGCCGCAACCACCCCTTTGGCGGCCCCGCCCAATTCGTCAATCCGGTTCCCCCCCATGTCCGCTGGCTTGGAAACCACGTTATTGATGCCGTTTTCGATGGCGAAAATTTTCATGTCCTGATCATTGGTCCCCACATCCGGTCCCGGGATGAAAATGTCCTTATACCGTTTTAGCAGGCGACCGAACCCCTTGATGATCTCTTTTCGCTCTTTTTTGTTCGTGGCACCAGGACAGACAATCCCGGATTTACCACCCCCAAAAGGCAAATCAGCGGCGGCATTTTTCAGGGTCATGCCCCGGGCCAGGTCATGGATGATATCCGGGGTGATATCCGGCAGCATCCGGGTGCCCCCCATGGAGGCTGCGCCCATGGCCAAATTGTCCACCACCAGGTAGCCGCCGATTTCAAGGGGGCTTTCCCTGTCCCAGAAGCAGGAGACCAGCCTGGGGCCCAGGCGGTCCACCCGGATGCCCAGCCGCTGGAGACTGTCCACATCCAGAGGGCCGAACTCCAGGAAGCAGAAGGAACGATCCTGTATCAGCCGATTTTCCCGTACACGTTCAGGTAAGGCATCTTCCAAAAAAATTTTCATTGTTTTTGGAATCATGATTTCCTCCTTTTGGTCGGAACCGTTTGTTATCGGTGAAACAACATTATTTTATATATACGGCAATTTCTCCCTGGCTTGCAGAAGAAAACAGCCTCTTAAGCAAATTGATTGGGTTTCAAGTAAAAATCAAAAATTGTTTTAAGAGCCCTTTCCTGTTCATTGGTTGTTTCCTGGTAAGCCGCTCCATAAAACCAATCCTTTTCGTTCCTGCCCTCCCGTATTAATTTAAGTTTTATATCCAGGCTTTTTTCCTCTTTAGTATCCGTCTGGGGTATGTACAGCCGGCTATCATAAATGCGGCTGGTATCAAGTTTCTGCCTGCACCTTAAATTCATACCGGTCATACTCAAATCATGGGTAATGGCTTCTATATCTTGACCGTTATGGGTCAATTTCACGATGATGGAATTATTGATTCTGGGGGCGTTTCGTTTTTCATCTTCTCTTTTAAACTGGGGTTTTTCCCTGTCCGTTATAAATTTTCCCAAAATAGCCTGGAGACGCTCCGATGCAATGGAGAGTTCACCGGCCACCAAACTTGTGGTATCGGCCTTGGCAAAATTGTTTTTAAGCACAGTAAACAGAGAATCAAATTGTACCCTCAGTTGAACGATCTGTTCCTGTTGACGTTTATTGAATGAGAGAATGTTGCGTGCATTTTCAATGGTGTTGTCTACCTGTTCGCAGGTGCTTTCAAATGCATCGACTGTAGTACGGGATTGTTCCCGGGTATGATTGACACGTGATACCACGCCTTCCATGGCATCCATCGCAGAAACCACCCGGCCGGAAAACAGGTTCAGCAAATCCGTTATTTTTACTGTGCTGCCGGCTATTTCCGAGGCAAGTTCTTTTATTTCTCCTGCAACCACGGCAAACCCTTTGCCGGCATCTCCTGCCCTTGCAGCTTCAATGGTTGCGTTTAAGGCCAGAAGATTGGTTTGATCCGTAATACCTTGGATGGTGTTTATGATGGCCTGGATTTCGTTTGTGGCCTTTTTGAGGTGATCAATCTGTTCTGCCGTGGCATTTACCTCATCGGCCGCCTCCACAAGATCTGAAATATTTTCTTTTACCACACGGATACCCTTATTGGACTGATTTCGCGTCTCTTCAATGATTTCCAAAGTTCGTTGAACCTGCCCATTGACGTCTTCAGTGATCTGTTCCAGATCCTGGGTAGCGGCTTCAATTCTTTGGCTTCCCTGCTGTTCCTTTTTAACCGATGAGGCAATTTCTTCTGACACCCGGGCAATCTGGGAAGATGAGTGGATCATCTGCCTGGAATTCTGCTGAACGGTATTGATTATGCCGTGAAGGCTCCGTCGCATGTCATCTATATTCTCGGACAATGCTCCCAGTTCTCCTCCGGATGGATTGATGAAGTCTGTTTCCTGGAGATCTCCCGAGGCAATTTTTTTTGTCCGCCTGAGCATTTCCGACAGCGGGCGGGTAATAGACTGGGTTACTGCCCTTCCCATGGGAATGGAAAAGAGCACGGCAATGATCCACATAATGATCTGGGCGATTTTAAGAATAAATACTTTGTGATCCGCAGCATCTGCAATCATGCCCACGGCCCGGTTCATTTCCCCCAGCACTTCTACGCTCAGGGCATTAAATCGGTCAAGGGATGCAATCTCGGTCTTTTGTCCGGTAGCTAATACATCGGCCTCCTGTACCAGCCGCTTCCACAGTTGGTCTACCTGGGCAAGTTTTTTTAATATATGGTCTTCTTTGATTCCCGACAGGGAAATTGATTGGGTCATTTTAGTGTCGGCATAGGTGGTGCCGCCTTTGGCCAAAGCACTTAATGAAACTTCAAACAGCTTACGGCTTTTTGCAGCCATTTCAAGCACGTTAGCTTGGCCCGCCGGGGCATTCGGCTGTACTGCCGCTTTTTCCAGCCCAAGAAAAATTTCTTTTGTATACTTTTGGCTCAGCATGCGTTGACGTCCGGCGATATTGACCACACGGCCGTCGTGTCCCTGTTGGTAAAGTGTAACGGAGGTGTAACAAGTGATTATAGTGATAATTAACAGAAAAGAAATGTTGGTGCGACGAAGTTTCTGGTTTACCGGCAATTGGTTGATTTTGAGCATCCGGGCTAATAGATCTGAAGCTGCCATGGGCAATATCCTCACGTTTAATAATTTGGTGCTGATACTTGATGATCAAGTTTTTGTTAATTTGCCCAACTCCGGCGTTGGAAAAAATTTTTAATCCTCAAAATATATTGTATATTCCTCCGGTTAAAAATTGTTTCCGCCTTGAATTTGAACAAATTCCCTAAAAACTTGATGATCGAGTGATAGGGTGGTTAGGAACTTGACAAAAAAACATTTTGCCTATTTTTTTATCAGTATTCTTTGTTGCAACGTAAGGGCACAAATTCATGCGCCCTATGGCCGCGCCTAAAATTCGAATAAAAATTCGGCGGAATATCTGTGACGTTTATTTTCTTCGAGTGCCTTAACCTATAGTAAAAACTGTAGAATAAAGGAATAAAGTATAAAAAAAATATTTTTTTGTCAATAGAAACCAAAGGCCTGCAAAGTTGATATGTTAGGGTATTTAAAAATCCGTGGTAACCCTATACGCCCTCCCTTAACTCCCCCAACAAACGCTCGGGAGTAATGGGTGCACAATAGGAGGGTTTCTCACATCCAGCGGCCATCTTTATGGCAAAAAAAGCCCCGATTCCGTACATGAAGGGTGGCTCCCCCACGGCCTTGGAACCCTTAACAGCTTTGTCGTTATAGACATCTTCCAAAAATTGAACTTTCATATCCAAAGAGGCAAAAGATATGTCAGGTATTTTATAAGTTCCCGCAGTGGCCGTAAGGGGTCTGCCCGTCTCGTCGTAACGCATCTCTTCCATGGTCATCCATCCAATGCCCTGAACCATGCCGCCCTCAACCTGGCCAAGATCAATGAGGGGATTTATGGATCGACCAAGGTCATGCACCAGATAGGCCTTTTCTATCTTGTAAGTGCCCAGTAAGCGGTCCACTTTGGCCTCAAAATAGGCCGTTCCATAGGTATGATAGGCAAAGGGACGACCCTTCTCAATAGATTTGTCAAAGTGGAGGTCCGGCGTCGAATAGTGGGCTTCGGCGCTTAACTGCACCCGTGAACAATAGGCTTGAATCACCAAATCCTCCCAACTAACCTCAGAAACTTTGCCCTCTCTATATAACCGACCTCGTCTAAGTGAAAAACCCTCCGATGCACATTGATATTCATCGGCCTTAAATTTAAAAAGACGCTCTTTTATCATCTCACAGGCCATTAGAGCGGCCGCCCCATTCAGGTCAGATGCGCTGCTGGCGGCGGTGGGACTGGTGTTGGAAACTCGGGTGGTATTGGTGGATTCGAGCTTAACCCGTTCAGGAGCGATTCCCAGGCTGTCGGCGACTATTTCGCGGATTTTGTGATTTACCCCCTGACCCATTTCCACAGCGCCCGTACTTACCCCCACGCTACCGTCTGTGTAAACGTGGATATGAGCCCGGGCCTGGTTTAAAAAGATGGTGGTAAAGCTTATGCCGAAACATACGGGCATCAGAGCATAACCTCTGCCGTAGCGGGAGACTTGACCGGAACTCTTCTCTTTCTTTTGGGCGTTGTCAATGGCATCCATCCGTTTCTGCAGGTCATAATGCTCATGTATCCTGTCCCAACAGCGTTGGGCCTGGGCATTCTCCGCTGTCATACCATAAGCAAAACAATCCCCCGTTTTAATCATATTTTTCTTCTGCAGTGTTTCTACGCAGATCCCGCTTATTCGGGAAGCCTCCCGGATGGCCGCTTCAAACACGAACATGGCCTGGGGAGCACCAAATCCCCGGAAAGCTGTGTTAGGCGTTATGTTGGTGCGGCAGGAGGCTGCCGTGGCATGTACGTTGGGTACGTAATAGGATGCGGTGGCGTGGAAGAGAGTTCTTTCCAAAATACAAGTGGACAAATCGGCCGCCGCTCCGGCATTCTGATAATACATAACCTTGAAGGCCAAAAATTTTCCTTCCTTATCCAGGGCCAGGGTAAAATCCGAGCTATATGGATGCCGCTTGCCCGTGGCCAACATATCGTCGAAACGTCTTAAAACCATACGGCAGGGGACTCCCAATTTTTGAGCCCCCAGGGCGGCAAAACAGGCCCAGGTATTGGCTTGGATCTCCTTGCCCCCAAAGGCGCCTCCCAGTCGCCGAACATCCACTTCAACCCTGTTCATGGCCAATCCGCAAACCTTGGCAACGCATCGCTGCACCGAAGTGGGCGCCTGGGTACCGGAAGAGAGATGGAGATTGCCCTCCTCCGAGGGCGTCGCTACCGTGACCTGGCCCTCCAGGTAAAAGTGCTCCTGGGCGCCCGATTCGGCCTGTCCCTTAGCCACATAGGCCGCAGACGCAATGGCTTCTTCCGCATCGCCGAAGGTAAAGGTTCGTACCGGGGCAATCAATGCATTCCGGTTGCAGGCTTCCCGAGGATCCAGAATAGGGGGTTCTTCGGCAATGTCAATTTTAATGCGTCCCACCGCCTCCCGGGCGGCATCCTCGGTCCAGGCATAAACGGCGGCCACCGGCATACCCACAAAATTCACCTCATCCTCGGCCAAAAGAACTTCATCCTGAATTATACCGCCGATCTGATTTTCCCCGGGAATATCCTTGGCGGTAAGTATGAACGCCACGCCCGGAACCTCCCGAGCCACGGAAATATCCAAATCTCGAAGTTTTCCCTTGGCCAAGGGAGAAAAGAAGACAACACAATGTAATCCACGGACGGGAAAATCCCTGTCATCCACATAGCGGGTAAGCCCCATCACATGATAGGTGCTATCGGGATTGATCATAACGCCCCTCCTTTTGCAAAATCGTCGTAGGAACAGATATCGGAAAAACAATTCAGATAGTGATCAGCCATAAGGGCGGAAGCCAATCGCCTTTTATACCCGGCACTCCCCCGGACATCGTCTATGGGACTGATCTCTTCCTGCAGAACTTTCATGGAGCCCAGGAATGTTTGTTTGCTCAGGGGTTTTCCCCTAAGCCACGTCATGGTTCGGCGGGCCGTAAAAGGGATGGGCGCCACACCGCCCAAGGCTAAACCGACAGAAGCGAAGGCCCCGTTATTAACGGTAAAAACCGCCGCTGAGTTGCAGCCGGCGATATCCAATCGCTCACGTTTACTCACTTTGGCGTAGTTCCATAATTGGGTCTCACCCTGTTTTGTCACCAAGAAAGCTTCCACAATCTCATCGCTCTTTAGATCCAGCTCTTTATAGCCCAGAAAGAACTCCCTTAGGGGGAATCGACGTCGGGCGCCTTCAGACGAAACCAGTTGGATTTGGCCATCCAAGGCGAGTAGAAGAACGGCACAGTCCGCAATGGGTGAGGCATTGACGATATTGCCCCCCAGGGTGGCCCGATTCCGTAAAGTATGGGAAGCTATGAACAGCAGCTTTTCACGCCACCCGGGAAATTGATCAATGAAGTGGGGATCTCGCCGCAGCTGCTCCATAGTGGCCGATGCGGGAATTTCTATCATCCCTTCCTCTACCCGGATAGGCTCGGATTCTGGTATAAGGAACCGGGGGGCCGACTTGTTCAGGGCGTCTCCCCGTTGAACATACAGATCGGTGCCCCCCGCAATAAGGGGATGATTTTTTTCAAACCGTTCAAAGGTCAAGTCCGGTGAATCCTCCGGGGACTTACGTCTCAGATTCTCCAGTCTCTGGGGGATGATGGCAAAATAGGCAGGGAGCAGGTCCATTTCAATCAGCCCCTGAAGTGAAGGCACCTTACCCAATAAAAGTTCAACAGTCTCCTCCACGGCCCGTCGAATGGTGCCGTAGCCGGTGCATCGGCAGAGATTGCCGCCCAGGGCATCGATAGCTCCCTGGACGGTAACGGTCCTCCCCTCCAGAAGATAACCGGTGAGGGACAGGATAAATCCGGGGGTACAAAATCCGCATTGGGTCGCGCCCTGATTAATAAAGGCTTGCTGAAGCCGATTAGGCTTCTCCCCCTGAAGTCCCTCTATGGTCACAAGATGGGTGTTGTCGAGCTGTCCTGCCGGCATAAGACAGGATGGCATGGGTCGGTAAGTAATCTGGGGGATTCGTCCCAGTATAACCGTACAGGCGCCGCATTCACCTTCCCGGCAGCCCTCTTTGGTTCCGTACAGTCCCAAATCTTTTCTCAGAAGGTCCAGGACCGACCGACCCGGAAAAATAGCTGGGGCATTGGGGGAAGAGCTGAGAGACCCATTGAACTTCGGAAAGGGTTTCAGAAAGGTGGGACTGGACCGGTAGATCCAACCGTTGAGAGAGCCGGCCCAGGTCTTTCATGAGGTTTTCCGTGCAGCTCGGAGCAAAACGGGGTGTAACTATGGGCCTGACCCGATCCCGGCCCGCCAATCTCCGGCAGAACGCTTCACTGCCTTTAAAGGAGGCTTCGGAGGTTTCCTCAAGATCATCAGGCGCATTCCGATCCATGTTGACCTTGCCCACAAAGGCGATCAGTCCGGCCTTTTCCAGGGCTTCAGCCAAAATCAGGGTCGATTCCAAATGAACCGTACCGTAAACCACAGACCGGAGGCTGCCCTGTCGCAGCAGTTCGGCGGCAAACAAAGGATAAAGCGCCCGGGCATACGCTTCATCGGCAAAGCGGGACTCCCCGGGATAAGTATAATTTTCCAACCAATCGAGCAATCCCAGATCCAGCCCCGCCCCCATCTGCATATGCTGGGGAGCATGGACATGGAGATCAATAAAAGAAGGAATGACCACCCCCTCTCCCAGATCCTTTACAGGAAAAGACGAAAACCGGGCCGGCACCTCCCTCTCCAGGGAGAGAAGCTTGCCTTCCCCAACGATGGCAATAGCGTCTTTTCTTGCCCTGAATTTGCCCGGTGTGGGTGTGTCGATAAAATGGCCTTTGTATAATGTTGCCGAACTCACCGGTCCCTCATATGACGGATTTCATTTTTTTTGTATTTAATGGCACTCATATCTGCGGCAACGGCCAGGGCGATCTCTGCGGGAGACCCCCCTCCGATATCCAATCCCACGGGGCTGTAGAAATGGGACCCCATCTTTTCCATACTCTTTTTCAATGCGAACGATAAAATCGCCTTTTTTAGCAGATGAAGCGAGCATGCCCAGATAGCAGGGACGCACACCCCTATTCAACAAGGTCCGGACGACGTCATAATCATTTGCATGGGAAGGGGTGCAGATAATAACATAGCTGGACTCATCAATGGGTGCTCTGCCTGGGAGGTAATTTCAGAAATTTTCCGGAATAGATCAGTTGTCATTTATCAGCCCTCCCAAAAATATATTTAGGCAAGTCACAATCGCGTCTCACCGGAGCAATTGATCGCTTGTCGCCTCAAACAACGGCACCGGATCTACCAACTGGCTCTGTACAGATATAGACAGATGCAGGTAAGGAATCTATTTGGGACTTTTCAGAAAACCGGCAAATCCTTCCAGATTACGTTCATATCGAGCAATTGCGTTGGATGAATCCGAAAATTTTCTTTTAAATTCAATAGTCCAAGGCGGAAACGAAAAAAGATCAAGTATCTCAGAAGCGGTTCCTTTCTGTGGATAATCATAAGACATGACTAACATTCCTGCGGCTTGCAAATCACTATACACACCCGAAAGGGTACGAGGCGATTTCCCCTCAGATTGAAGATAAAGTATATAGCGCGCCATGGCATCCACAACAATATTTGTAATATCTTTGGGAACATCGTAATCCTCATGCCAGTCCTCCACCCAATCGCTTAATCCGGCGCGAACCATAGGAGACCCCAAAGCGTCCTGACGAATATCAACAATATAGCTCTCAAGGTCATCAACGGCTTCATCAAGAGAACTGTCTATCAATAGTAAAACTTCATCAACAGCATTATTCAACCTACGGAATTCACGGCAGCCAGTTCCCTTTTGCCCGAATCCACCCTTTGTTTTAATTCTCGGCGAAGGTGTAAAAAGAGGCTCTAAGCTTCCTGATCTATCTTGCATATCAAGAGGGTGTGCCCACAAAAGTAACAGTACTCCAAAGCTTCTGATCAATTTCCGAACTGATCTGTCTTCCTGAAAAGACCAAGGTAGTGCAATTACGTCTGCAGATCGGTTGTTAATGGCTTCCATGCAAATTTCCTTTTGCAAGGACAACGGCTTTTCATTGATCTCGGGAGTGGAAAAGTCAATAAATCGTAACCCAAGATTCTGACATGCTTTCGCGCCTAAAGTAGTCTTGCCTGAGCCAGGAGGACCACACAGAAAAATCATAGGAATTTGATCTTCAATTTTGTTTTCCATAGTCTTTATTGTATTATCAAATTATTCAATACTGTGCAATATGGGTTCCGCCAATAAGCCAAAGAGCACAAATCACATTTTTGAAAAAATGGTGTTGATGATATTTTTCATGAGTTTAGTCTTCTCAAACCCGGTTGAAGCCCCTTGATAAAATACTCAATGGCCTTGTTTACATTGTCCGGCTTTTCCGCAAACACAAAATGAGTTCCGCCCTTGATAACAATGGATTTTGCCTTGGCGATTCTATCGACCATGAAATTTGTATATTTAGGCGGTGTCATGATGTCTTTTTCGCCGACAATGCCAAGAAGGGGCACTTTTATTGTCGGCAGGGCCTCCATGACATCAAAAGCATCGCATGCTTTCAAATCATTTAAAAAAGATAGAGGAGTATTTTCCACGCTTCTTTTTTCGATGACAGCCTTGAGTTGGGGGTCGATAAGGTCATACATGTTTGCATTGAGGTTAACCTGGTTTGATGATTCTGCCACTGCTGCTTCAAGCGCATCAAGGATACTGGGATGAACTCTTAATCGCCCCCCGCTTCCGATTGGAATTATTCCCAGAAGATCTTCAGGGTAATCCAGGGCATATTGAAGCGCAACGCCACCGCCCATTGAATGGCCTGCGATCACGACATCAGCATACCCTTTGTCATGAATATATGTTTTAAGCCATTTTGTATATTCTTTGATTGAACCACATAGATCACCGTCCGGATGACCGGGCAGATTGATCGCTTCCGAATTTTTAAAATATTCTGTCTGATACTTCCAAGACTCCCGGCATCCGCCTGCGCCATGAATAAAAATAAGCTTCATAGGGCCTCTTAGTCGCTGTTGAATATAATTTGCAGGATTTCCACAATATTCACGGCCATTCCATTTGAAATGCCCATATCAAATAAGCCATTCAAGACACGTCAAAATCGCATCTCTCCCAGACGCGTCTTACCGGAGCAATTGATCGTTTGTCCGCTCAAACAACGGCACCGGATCTACCAACTGGCCCTGTACAGATATAGACAGATGCAGGTGAGGACCTGTGGACCGGCCCGTAGAACCGGATTTACCGATAATCTGTCCCCTTTTTACAATATCCCCCTGAGACACGTCGAATTTACTCAGGTGGAAGTACAGGGAAATAACGCCGTTGCCATGGTCTATATATATGGAGTTGCCGGCATAATAGTGGGATTCAGCCAAAATGACCCTGCCGTTGGCCACCGCTTCCACAGCAGTTCCCGTCGGAGCCCTGAAATCCACGCCCCGGTGGGGATTTTTGGGTTTGCCGTTCAGCACGCGGCGCAGACCATAAACACTGGTGTATTTTCCCGCCACCGGCCGATGAAAGGGCAGTCGCCACAACCGCTGGTCTGACCAGGTATTTTTGGCTTCCTGGGTACGAGTCCTTTCCGCCTTTATCCGCTCAAATTCAACAGTAGGCGGCGTCACCATCTTTGACGGCAGGTTCAGCGCCTGACGGGGGTATGTTCGGCCAACAATAAGTACTGATCGTTGCCAAACGGTCTCATTTCCTCCTGCCCAAGCCCGGACCAGAAGTTTCCGGCGACCCGGCTTGATAGTAAGGACATCCGTACCCAACATGGCAATCGCTATATGATGTCCGTTCCACTGGGAGACTGCCGGTACAAACTCCCGATCCATCCACCGGACAAGAATTTTGTCAAAGTCCCGGACTGATGTCAGCCGAACAAGAAAAGGCTGCCCCATGCCCGCCTGCTCTGGATGGGCGAGGACCATAGCCTCTTTGCCGTCAGTGTTGGTTTCTGCAAGGCTGACAGCAGTTATCATAAGGAATGTCAATAATACAGCAGTGCATGATTTGATACTCAATGCGAAAGTTCCTATTCCATCAGTTTAAAAAATTTAAATTCGGTTCATTTCAGCTGTAAAAATTTCCATCAAGGGTCAATAGTAAATCCCTTTCCCTGGTTTTATCTTGCTTGCACGCCACATTAGGCGTCTCCTTTCAACCCTGTCTCAACGGCGACCTCACGCATGCCCATGATCGTATCCGTAATCAGTTCGCCCAATTCAACCCCCAACATATCGGCGCCTTTCTGGATAATTGATCGATCAACACCCGCTGCAAATCTTTTGTCTTTCCACTTTTTCTTGACCGATTTGGCTTTCATGTCCATGACGCTCTTTGAAGGCCTCACCAGCGCCGAAGTCGCCACCAACCCGGTAAGCTCGTCAATGGCAAAAAGCACTTTTTCCATGGTGCTTTCGGGCTTGATATCCGTGCAAATACCCCATCCATGGCTGACCACGGCACGGATTAAATCCTCCGGCCAGTCGTTTTCCTTCAAAATCTCCTCGGTCTTTTTGCAGTGCTGCTCTGGAAACTGCTCATAGTCAAGGTCGTGGATCAAACCCACAATACCCCATGTATCTTTATCCTCACCATATTTCCCGGCCATGTAACGCATTACACCTTCGACGGCAAATGCGTGTTTGATAAGGCTCTCGCTCGTGTTGTATTTTTTTAGAAGCGCCAAGGCTGCGTCACGTGTAGGTATTTGACTACTCATCAGGTCTCCTCTTTATTGTGATTTTTTTTTTGAATACAGCAAATACTTAACATAACCTTCATTCGCCTAACAAGCCCCTGCAATGACCGACGTAGCCCCAAATAATTGTCTTAGGCCATTTTTTCGGTTAAGTTAAGTAAAAATCAGGTTTGAAGAATGTTAAAACTAAACCCTGCAAAAGAGACAGACAAGGAGAATTCAATGGAAAAAAGTCATACCAATCCATACGCGGCCCTGGATCAGCCCCAGGTACTTCAATTTTTGTTTCACCCAAGGCGTGATGATCCCCAAAAGGAAGTTTCCGACAAGGAGCATTTTATTCCGGTTGATCAGGATATTGAAGTCGGAGCGGCCTTTCACCTGGGAGATCCGTCATTTCCCAACATTCTTTTCTTTCACGGCAATGGCGAGATCGTATCCGACTATGATGATCTTGGCCCCATTTTCAACCGTATGGGCATCAACTTCCTGGTAGTCGACTACCGGGGATACGGCAAATCCTCAGGCTCGCCCACGGTCTTTTCAATGCTTCAGGACTGCCACACAATTCTGGATTTTGTGGTTAACGAACTTAAAAACCGCAATTTCACAGGTTCTCTTACTGTTATGGGCCGCTCCCTTGGCAGTGCGTCGGCTCTGGAACTGGCTGCCACACGCCAGGACAGCATTGACAGCCTGATCATCGAAAGCGGATTTGCCCATGCAGCCCCGCTTTTGAAAACCCTTGGACTCGATCCTGACATGATCGGTTTTCAGGAAGAACAAGGATTCGGCAATGCCGATAAAATAAAGCATTGGAACAAACCCCTTTTAATTATTCATGCACAGTTTGACCATATTATTGACTTTTCACAAGGTGAAGTGCTTTATAACCTTTGCCCTTCTGCCGACAAAGACCTCTTGATGATCCCCGGCGCAAATCACAACGATATTTTTATTAAGGGGTTTGATATGTATTTAAACAGCCTGAAAAATTTTCTCATTCCACAGGACTTGTAGGCAGAAATGATCCATAAAAAATCGTTATACCTGATACTGAAAACCCAGTATTTTATCTATTTCGGTGTGCTGGGAATTTTTCTGCCTTATTTTAATCTCTATTGCCATCATCTGGGTTTCACCAGTTTTGAAATCGGTTCCCTGTCGGCCCTGAGAACCGCCATTACCATTATCTTCTCAATAGGGTGGAGTATTGTTGCCGACCGATATGCATGGAGAAAACCGATTTACGTTATATTCAATTTCCTCAGTGCCGCAATCTGGGTCTTCTTTCTGTATATCAATAATTTTTTGGGCATGGTCATTGTGACCATTTTCCACACTATTTTCTTTGCACCCCTCATTGCATTTATAGAAGCCTTTGCAATGGATGAACTGGGTAGTGGGGGCGGTGACAAGAACAGGTATGGCCGGATTCGTGCCTGGGGGTCAGTGAGTTTTATCCTTGTTGTGTTTATTCTGGGCAAAATTTCCGATCTTTTCAGCATCAACATCATTGTTCCTCTCATTCTGGCCGGTTACACGCTTCAGGCGCTCTTCTCGATTCCCATGCCCAAGGCGAAAGCAAGGAAGAAAAAATTTCATGCCGGGGTCAAAGAACTCCTCAATGCCCGGACCCTGATCTTTCTCACCTGTTCGTTTCTGATGCTCTTCAGCCATGGGACCTATTATGGATTTTATTCCATCTATCTGGAGGAGTTGGGGTATAGTCCCTTTTTTATCGGGTCAACTTGGGCTGTGGCCTCCATCGCTGAGATCGTTCTCATGATCAACTCCGGCAGGATTTTAAAACATATCTCCCTTGAAAATGTGATCTTCTTTTCTTGTTTGATTGCTGCAGTCCGGTGGTGCCTTTTATGGCGTGCGGTCACAGTGAGTGAAATCATGATAGCTCAGGTGCTACATGCCTTTACATACGGGACATTTCATGTGGCCTCCATCCTGTATATGGATCTGCTTTCAACCGGGGAGACGCGTACCCTGGGTCAGGCTGCCAACAATGCCGTCTCATACGGCCTCGGCATGATGGCCGGTTTTCTGCTGAACGGCTATTTTTATGGGACATACGGCGCCCGTCTCTTTTTGATGAGCGCATGTGTGTCACTTGCCGCTGCGGTTGTCTTTAAATTCTTTGGCCGCTGATTTGAATCGTATTGTGCTGGGTTAATGCCTGACAGAAATTAGTCCACATAAGCCGATGAAAGATATTAAGGACGGAGCTTTAACAAAAGTATCGAACGCCCTTTGAGTCAAGGCGACCCATAATTAGACAGATTGTGCAAGGTTTTTGCATAGGATTATTACTTAAACCGGACAAACAAACGCATTGAGGTTTTATATTTTCATACTTGTCCATTCTACTTTATTCTTATAAAATCACCTCTGATATGAAGTTCAATTTGGTATCAGGAAACAATCTATGAGCAATCGTTATAAAGAAGTCAGCGCTACTTACGACTATGCGTTGGGCGTTTGACCATAAACAACTTAAACGTTTTATGCGTATATAAAATCAGAGAGGTATCTTATGCGAGTAAAAATAGGATTCAAGATATTAATAATCTGGATAACGGCAGCATTGTTGATTGGAGGATGTTCAAAAAACCTGGAGATATCCAATGAAACCATAGAAAATGAAATCCGCTACGCTTGGAAATCTATCCATGGGGAATCCGGCCAAAAAGGCTACCGCTGGAAGCTGGATAACGTGAGGCCTATAAAAAAGACATATAACGACAAGAGGAATAAAGTGAGGGTGGAGGTCCTTTTTAAATACAGGGATGCGGCCAATAAGCCATTAGAACGGAGCGTAGACTTTATCTTTTATTTGAAAGGAAAAACCTGGAGGTTAGAAGACCGAGATGCACGAAACATGTCCTCAAGCACGCGCTACAACATCACTCCTTAAAATGAAATTTTAGATAGCCAATGGCCGGTTAAGATTAGCCCAGACAGGCATAGGGAAAGAAGTAAACGTCTTTTTATGCAAGGGGTCTTGGCGTTTAATTATAGACAAAAGTCTCATCCTACATTTACTAAGGCCCATAATCAAAATAAATCCTCCCATATGGTTTGCTTTTTCATCCGTCTTCTTCGTTGTGACAATGAGCATACTGTCTAATATGATTTCATGATCACGCCTTTTGAATACGAATAAAAATTCTAAACCATATTTTGGAAGGTTTTTTTATATGAAAGAACTAAACTAACCAGTTAGTTTCTTTCATGATTTGTTGTGGCCTAACCTCGGTGAAAAACCAGGTCGGCCATGGCCGTTATTCCGATCATGGGCCTAATCTGCAGAACCGATACATAGTTCATCCAGCAATTGAATTAGTTGGTTGGTTTCTGGTTTGGTGACATAATTATCAGCTTTTACCGCATTACACTTTGCAATCATCTGTTTGTTAATTAAACTTGAGAACATGATGATAAAAATGTTTTTGAGGTTTGAATTCTGTTTCACATTTTTACATAAAGTCAGTCCATCCATTTGGGGCATTTCTATATCACTTATAAGAACAACTTTACTTAAGTTCTGTTTACCGTTTCCAAAATTAATTTCTAAATGTTGAAGCGTTTGAGAACCATTTTCAAATTCCGTAATGTTTGAGAACCCTGCTGATTTCAGAGCACGTGACACACCCTTTCGTATCGTCGATGAGTCATCTGTAAAAATAATTTGGAGTTGATCTCTTGTAATACTTTCATTTTTTAAAAGATTCTCATCACTAACCTCTTCAATGACAAGATCTGGGAAAATAGTTGATAGAATATGCTCAAGATCAACGACCAATATCTGATCACCTTCAATGCTTACTGAACCGGTAAAATAATTTGTATCCCCGATGGTCTGATCGAGTGCTTCCAGGTCTTTCCAGGATATGCGATATATACGTCTTACACCATTAACTTTAAAACCATTTACAGAATTATTAAATTCAGTGACAACAACGATTTCTCTTTCATACTCAATGGTCTCCTCAATATCAAGTATCTGTGCTAAATCCATTACAGGAATCGTCTTATCCCGGTAAAGTAGCATGCCAAGAACTCCTGGCACCTTATTGGGTAGAACGGCTATTGATTTTTGATCATATTGTTGAATAGATTGGATCTTGGTAACGTTAATCCCGAAAGGTTGGTCATTTATTAGGACAGCGAGCAACTCCAGTTCGTTGGTGCCTGACTCAAGCAATATTCCCTGCTCACTCATAAGATGTCTCCCATTTTTAAAGTGTGATTGAATTGCCATTGCTTGTTTATAGAAGTATTTTACCATGCTTGAGAGATTATGTTTTAGAAAGCGAGTATTGTGTCAAGTGCTGTTGATTCGCCCCCTTCAGAACGCATGGTGTTTTTATTTATGCAAATCCCTTTAACGATACAGATGGTATCATTGCGATCTTATTTTTCACCGAAGATATATGCCTGATACCATCGGAACTCTTTTATCTGCGGATATTATTCACGTTACACGAATCGACAATGAAAAACAATTTTTTCGGTCAAATAAAGTAAGGGCCATGGAAACAATAAAACGTACCACATCCTTTGTCTTTTTACCCGTCTTCTTCGTTGCATCAATGGGCACATATTCCAATATGCCCCATTGATGTGCCTTGAAGACGGGTAAAATCCGGCGCCATGTTGGTAGATTTTAAAAGTTCCATGTCCCTAAGTCAAAACCCAGTATTGATGGTATTTATGTTGCCCAAGGCTATTTCAGAACAGCATTCGATAGCAAAAGAATTGAGGATTATTCATGATAAAGGGGCAGATATTTTCCCCATCCATCTCGTGGATAAGTCCCATATCGAGCACTTCATACTACTGAAAAAAGGTATCTGCCTGACGCGGCGGATGATCAATGAGGCATTATGACCCGCAACCGCTCGGCAATTCCCACCAACGCGCCTGTTTTAAAATAGATGGCATTGGCCGGACAGACTTCCTGACAGCAATAACAGCGAATGCAGGTCAGGTGATCAATAACAGCCCGGTGCGCCGCCACAAACCGAAGGCTTCCCGGCGGACAGACCGCTGCACATTTGCCGCAGTTTCGGCACAGGTCAGGGTCCTGGACCGGCCGGGAGGTCAGGTGTCTGCGCATCAATCCGGAAACAAAACCCGGCACCGGCATAACCGATTCGAGCACCGGCAATTGAAAATTTTTGGGGATTAATCCATTGGGATCATCGCCAACCATCTGCGTATCAGAACCATCGGAGCGGGCAAGCCCCCTGCGGACGGCCGCATCATACAAAGGAAAACTTGCCTGATGCACACCCAGCAGAGGCGCCAGGGCCAGATCCATGGCCAGGGCATCATGAGAGGCGGCCAGAAAGCCTAAATGGCAGGGCGTACCGTTATTGGGACCCCGGCCCTGCATGCCCCAGACACCGTCAAGGATGGTCAGGGCCGGTTTGACCGTGCGGCAGATATCCAGCAAAAGATCGGCAAACATGGCCCGATCCGCCCCGGCGTGCATATGCCACTGGCTTTTACGCGGCCCGACCACGGTACCGAAAAGATTTTTAACCCCCATGGTTAAGAGCATCATGCAATGGGTCTTGAGTTTGGGCAGATTGATGACCACATCAGCGGTCAGTGCAGTCTCTTCCAGTTCCAGGGCATGGTATATAGAGCCTTCGGGCGTTTTGGCCAGGGTGGGCCGGCAAAATTCAATCAGCTCCGCCCCAAGTTCGTCAGCCACCTCTTTCATGCCGGTAACCCGGGAAATACGGGACACCTTATCAATGGCCGGACTATCTCCGATGATGATCCGTCCCCCGGCCTTTAACACCAGTTTTCCCACGGCACGCACTACGGCCGGGTCCGTGGTCACCCGCTGTTCCAAAGGCGCGGCACTGAGCATATTGGGTTTGAGCAGCACACGCTGTCCCGGACGCACAAACTTTTCCATGCCCCCGCACAACCCCACGGCCCGGCCCACTGCAGATGCCACATTTACCGCATCATAATCCGAACATGTACAAAGCGCTACTTTGGCCATAAAGACTGTCCCTCCTTAGGCACATCGTTCCTGGATTCCATAAACCTCATTGCAAATTGAAACACCTTAGCCTGAATATGGGTCAGCATCTCTTCAGCATGGTATTGTTTTAATTCAGGATTATTTTGACGCATGGTGTTTTTTTAACTCTCTTTTATTCTCCAGTGCCCGCATTTATCCGGGCCGACCCGTTCAAGAAGGCCGCTTTTTTTAAGCTGTGAAATCTGCCATTCGATCCAATTGGGTGTCAGTCCGGTCTCCTCAGCCAGCCCAGCCGTGGTAATCTCCGGTCGTTTACGGATCAGTTTAAGGACGATCTCTCTATTTTTCTTCCTAGTTTTCTCCCGGGGCTTCTCCCTAATTTTCTCCCTATATTTTTCCGTTTCCAGGATATAGCCTTTTCGTTCCTCAAGGACCAAAACCAGCTCTCCGGGTGTTGTTTTCCGGTGGATCATGCAGCCAGCTCCTTGGTCAATGACAGGATCTCATTGGTTCCCAAAAAATTAGATAAAAGTTCAAATACTATTTACTCGATGTTCAAGTTTTTTCCCACCCGTTGTAAATACTGGGGTGTAAATGGTGTGATTTTACAAGAATTTTTTTGTCAAAAAACATAACCCATTGATATTGCTTGTTTTTAAAAATAATGCCATAAATATGGCGTTTTCAATTAAAAGCAATTATATCAGCAAGTTAAAAAAAACTTGATCATCGAGTATTTAGGAATGAATCCGAAATAACTTAACCTGGAAGCGCGGGCGTCCCGGATATAGTAAAGTGGGCAAGTTATTTAAGACCCGTTCCTTAGTGCCTGAACGGAAACCCAGTGTTTGGACGAAAAGTTGCCCAGATGCAACGCCGCAGCTGAGTGACTTCTCGTTCAAACACTATTTAAAAAATTTTTTAATGTCCTCCAGTATCAGGTAAAGACAAGGCACAAGCCCCAAGGTAATCAGCGTGGCAAACAAAATACCGAACCCAAGGGAGATGGCCATGGGAATAAGAAACTTTGCCTGGCGGGACGTTTCCGTGATAATCGGCGCCAAGCCGCCGCATGTGGTTAACGTGGTCAAAAGAATGGGCCTGAACCGCTGTATTCCGGCGGCCTGGACTGCGGCCGCCACAGGCATACCCCCGCGCGCCAACCGGTTGGCAAAATCAATAAGCACCAAAGAGTCATTGATCACCACACCTGACATGGCCACAATGCCGAACAAACTCATAACGGAAAGGGAATACCCCATGATAATATGGCCGCCCACAGCCCCGATAATGCCAAAGGGAATGCAGAGCATGATGATTAAAGGCTGAAAATAACTTTTAAAAGGAATGGCCAGCAGCGCAAACACACAGAATAATGCCAGGCCCAGGCCTTTGACCAAAGCGCCGACACTCTCCTTAATATCTGCCTGTTTACCCTTGAATTCATATGACAGGCCCGGATACCCCTTCACAAGTGACGGCAGGATCTCCTGCTTCATATCCTGGATAATATTCTCGGACATCGACTGGGGGGAAACATTGGCGGAGACCTGAATTTCCCGCCGCCCGTTGCTCCGACTGATCACGGTATAGGCCCGCCCCTTGATGATTTTAACAGCATCCCTGAGCATAATCTCCCCGTTTGGGGCATTGATTACATAATTTTCAAATGCGGTTTCAGAAATCCGCTCGTCTCCAGCCAGCCGTACTCTTACCGTGACCTCGTTTCTTCCCCGCTGGTTCTTCACCGCCTCAATCCCCTGGTAAGCATTTCGAATTTTGCCGGCAATGGCTTTCGAAGTAAGTCCCATGCGGTGACCGGCAGGGGTCAGGGTGATATCAAACTGCCGTTTTCCCTGGGCAGATCCGTCATCAATGTCCGAAACCATGGGGTACTCACCCAGACGCAGGGCAAGGTCCTCACCGGCCCGGTTTAGAATATCCGCATCCCAGTGGCTCAGGGCAATGGTCAGCGCCTTGCCGGAACCGGGACCGCCCCGGTTGGCTTCAAAGGTAATGCTCTCCACCCCGGAGACAGAGCCGGTTTTTTCCCGCCAGATACGGGTGACCTCGGAGGTGGACACAGGGCGAACCTCAGGATCAGTCAGATAGATCCTCATTTGGATAACGTTCTCACTGACTTGGGAAAAAATCCCTGTGTACAACTTCTGCTTTCCATTTTCATCCACGGTCTTTTGAGCCGATGCCACCAGGCGGTTTTCCACTTGCCGCACCTTGCTTTCAGGGGTACCGTAGGGCAGATAAATCTCACAAAAGGCGTAATCGGATTCCACCTTGGGGAACAGGACCATGCCCATCTTCCCGGACTTCACATATCCGAAGGTGATCAGCAACAGGACAAACCCCAGGGCAAAAACCGTATATCGCCAGGAAAGCAGTCCGGCCAACACCCTGCCATACCCGGATTTGACAATGGTTTCAAATTTTTCAGAAAACCTTGCCTGCCAGGCTTCAAGAATATTCAATGGAAAAAACAAAGGGCGGCTGCCATGGCTTAAATGGGCCGGCAGAATAAACAAACTTTCGATTAAGGATACACCGAACACGGCCACTACCACCAGGGGCATGGTTTTAAATATCTTCCCCATAGTACCCGGGATGAACATGATGGGCATAAAGGTGACCATATTGGTGATCACCGAAAAAAATACGGGAACGGCAATGCTTCTTGCCCCCTGGATGGAAGCCTCCAGAAAACCCATGCCCTGACGGCGGCAATAATAGATATTTTCCCCCACCACCACGGCATCGTCCACCACAATGCCCAAGGTAACGATAAAGGCAAACATGCTTACCATATTGATAGTAAAATTGGCCGCAGATAAAAAAAGAAAAGACCCTAAAAATGAAATGGGGATACCCAGACTGACCCAGAAGGCCAGGCGGATCTCAAGGAACAGAGCAAGGCACAAGAACACCAGGCCAAGTCCCAGATAGGCGTTGCGCAGTAAAAGATCCGCCCTTTGTGCAAAAATATTGGACATATCCCTGACAATGCTTAGATGAATCCCCTCGGGCAGGTCCGCATTAATTATTTTCAGCATCTTTTTGGTGGCGTCAGCCACCTGGAGGGGGGTCTGTTTTCCCACCCGGTAAACAGCAATGGTGACGGCCCGTTTACCATTAAATGAGGCCCAGGTATCCGAATCCTCAAAGCCTTCTGTTACCTTGGAAATATCCGACAACACCAGCTGGGACCCGTCCTCCCGGGTGAGGATGGGCAATTTTTCATATTGCCGGGCATAATCTTTGCGGGATTTAACGCGCAGCAGAATGTCACCTCCCCCGGATTTGATGGCCCCGCCGCCCAGCTCCACCGAAGCCGTAGAGATGGCATCGGCCACATCAGACAGGGTCATGTCGTAACGCCGCAGGGTATTGATGGAAATTTCCACCAGAATCTCGCGTTCCCTGACGCCTTCCAGCGCCACCTGGGTGATTGCAGGATCTGACAAAAACCTGTCCCTGATATCGTCGGCAAGGTCACGCATGGTGGTTTCCGGCGCATTCCCGTGAAGGGCCAGACGCATCACTTCCCGCTGCCGGGAGGTGATGGTGATCACCGGGTCTTCCGACTCATCCGGAAAGGTGTCAATCCGGTCCACCTCACTTTTGATCTCCTGCCACAACTGGGTGACATCAGCTCCGTCCAGCGCTTCTATGGTCACCGACGCACTGCCTTCTGAAGCCGTGGATGTTATCTCATCAATGCCTTCAAGATCCCGCACCGCCTCTTCCACAGCCAGGATAATGCCGGACTCCACCTCTTCAGGACTGGCCCCGGGATAGGCCACTGAAATACTCACCGTATCCAGGGCGAATTCGGGGAACACCTCCTGCTTGATGTTAAAAGCCATGAAAATACCGCCCACGAGGAAAACCGCCATGAGCAAATTAGCGGCCACAGTATTACCAGCCATCCAGGCGATGGGCCCCCTTGGACCGTGTTCTGCAGGACCAGGAGACCCCGGGTTGTGTTCAGACATTATCGGCTCTCCTGCGAAGCAAGGGTCAAGGCCATGCCCGGCACGGGTGTGGAAACGTCAGAAGAGATCACAAGGTCACCCGGGGAAAGCCCCGACTGGATGAACACCCGATCATTTTCAATCCATACGGGAGCCACCTTGCGGATCTCCAGGCGCCCATCATTATAAATCCATAAACTGGAATCCTCCCGGACCAGGTTCCGAGGCAGGGAAAACACATTGTCAAAGGCCTGGCCTTCAATAATCGCCTCCACATGATCATCCAGCAGCATAGCCGGACGACCCTTGGCCGGCCCAAGCCCTAAAGGATCATCCACCCGGATGATGACGCCTGCCATGCGGCTTTGTCCGGTAACCGCCCCGGTGGTCCGCACCACACGTCCTTCCCACTCCCATCCCGCATAAAGGGAGCGAATACGGGCCGGACTACCTTTGGTTTCATGGACCCGAATGCGGTTCAGGCGGTCCAGGGGCACCTGGACTTCCACCTGATAACAGGTCACGTCCACCAGAGTGGCAAGGGTTCCCTGGACTGCCGTCATGGCCCCGGCATCCACCTCTTTGGACAGCACCAGGGCATGGAAAGGCGCCAAAATCCTGGTTCGTTCCAGATCCAGACGTGCAGCTTCAAGATCGCTTTCAGCACTTGCCACGGTAGCCCTGGCCTGTTCAAGCTGGGGTTTTCTTAGCACAAGACTGGTCTCCCGAATCCCATTGGGAGACATTGTGGCCATGACTTTAAGTTCTTCCCTTGCAATCTGCTGCCGACCCTTTTCTATTTCAAAATCAGCCTGGGCCCGGGCCAAAGCGCTTTGGGCCTTGCTCACGGCCAGTTTATAGTCAGCCGGATCAATCCGGACTATGGTTTGTCCTTTAGGAATCAATCCGCCCTGGACAAATTCCGGGGCCACCTGAATGACCGTACCGGCCACCTGGGATTTAATGACAACTTCCCTGTCCGGCCGGACCGTACCCATGGCCCGGATCTGTGCAATGAACTGATCGGGATTCACTTTCATGATATCCACCAGCGGCGAGGTTTTCTCAGCAGGTTTGCGTTTGAATTTCACAGCTCTTGATTTGTAATACCAAAATCCGGCAACACCCAGTGCAATCAGGCACACCGGCAGAATGATTTTCAAAAGAGTTATACCCAAGGATCTGTGTGAAGCTGTCTGACTCATATATTACTTGGCTCCGGTATTTTTATCTTGATCTTGTGCCGGGGTCTCTTTAAAAAACGCACCCCGCCGACCTGTTACGTTGTAAAGTGCAATTCGTTCTTTGACATAGGTTGCCTGCTCGCTGACCAGCTGACGTTCCAGGCTCTCCATGGTCGCCCAGGCCGCAAGATAATTCAAGTAACTACTCTGCCCGTTCAGGTACTGAACCCGGGCGTTTTGCATGGTCACCTTAACGGCTGCCAGCTGCTGCTCCAAAAGGTCAATATATGCGTTCTGACGGTCAATGGCCACCAGGGCATCCTCCACCTCACGGATGGCATTGGCAACGGTTTGGGCATAGGTATTAATTTCTTCACGGACCACGGCCCGGGTGCGTTCAATTTCGGCTTTACGCTCCCCGCCGTCCAGCAGGGGGCCTGCCAGGGCAGCACCCAGGGAGACCACCCAGTTCTGGAAGAGCAGGTCCAAAGTACCGCTGGAAAATGCGGCTGAGGCAGACAGGGTCAGTTCCGGCAACAGATCGGCTTTGGCCGCTTCCACATCCAGCGCAGCCGCTTCAAGGCGCATCCGGGCGGCCCTGATATCAGCCCTGTTTTCGAGCAGGTCAGCGGGTATGCCGGGCTGGGGCACCAGAAAGGTTTGGGGAATATCTGTGGTGGACACCGCCACAGGCCTCCCGGGTGTTTGGCCCAAATACAGTCCCATGGCATTGATCAGTTGTTTTTCCTCTTTTTCGAGCAAGGGCATGCCGGAAAGCACCTGGGCCAGGGCTTGCCGCTGCTGGGATACATCCAGGGCCGTGGCCATGCCGTTGATAAAACGCAATTCCTGCAGTTTCAGCGTCATCCGGTTGGCTTCTATCTGTCGGGTAAGCACACGCATACGGGTCCGCACGGACAAAATATCCACCCAGGTATCGGCAATATCCGTGGACAGGGTCAGTGATCCGTCCTCCAGGTCCTGAAGCGCTGCAAGGTATTCCAGTTCACTGGCATTGACTTCGGCACGGTTTTTACCCCACAGGTCCAGGGTATATCCAGCAACCAGGGAAGCCGAATAGCTGTGATCATTATCCGAAGAACGTGACTGATCCCGGGTTTTAGATTGGGAGTAATTTTTTTCGCCGCCAAGGGAATAATCAAGGGAAGGACCAAGATTTGATTTTTCGCCTTTCACATCCGCCAGGGCCTGGTCAGCTTTGGCTTTAAGCACTTTTAAATCATAATTGGCGCCAAGGCCTGTTTCAATCAATTGACTTAATTCATCGACACCAAACTGCTGCCACCACCCGCCATCCATATTCTCTTTGCCGGTTTGGGGCGTGTCAATACCTGTCTTATGAACATAAGCATCAGGGATCTCAACGGGCATCACAGCCGCAGGGTCAGGAGAAATCAGATTGCAGCCGGCAATAAAAGAAACCGACATCAGTACAATGGCGATCAAGGTATAACGCATCATTTCACAACCCACTGTATATCACCTCAAAATTATCAGCAGACAGAAATATACCATGGCCTTTAAGCTATAGCCAGATCATTTCACCGGGTTGAGGGCTATCGGCTATGAGAACGTAAGCGCCTGAATAACGGCCATGAACCGATCCGGTCTATCAACACCGGGGTAAACTTTCTGTTGTGACGAACCCCTCGGTCAACATATTTTTTATTTTTCCCTGACATATGAAAATCCATTATGTGCATCATGCAAATGCGCATAGCCATATGCACTTATGCATAATCACATTTTCGTTTATTAGTGTTTACTCATAGACAATGTCATGACGGAGAATGAAAAAAAACTGAAATATTGACATCACGCCTGGAAAATAGTCTTGAGCCCCAACCGGTGGGCTTTAGAAGTTATTTATGCAGGAATAAATGCGTCCGTGAACTGCAGCAGACGACCATGGAAAATGAACTGGGCTTGAGATTAAGCCCTGCCCTCACTGTGCCAAGGCAAAGCGAGGTGGCAATTCCCGGATCGTTCCCCAAAGCTCATTTAAATTTTCTTCGTAATTTGCGCATCAAATAAAAACATTTTTGTCATCTTTTTTTGTAATTTAACCCAAAAAGCCATCCAAATATGTAATCTATGCACAGTCGCATAAAAATAATGCATTTAATCTGAGTTTTCGATAAATATCCACAGGCTTGCCCCGCACCCATTTCCAATTGGAATAGAACGATAAAACATCAATAAATCAAATAGTTAAATTCAAAACAGTCACGAATACGCCAACAGGTCGTCTATTGGCAAGCAGGAATCCGAACCAATATGAATGGCACCATCTTTGCTAATCCTGGTCCCAGAGGAAGATCTTTAACACTTTTTTTAATTTACCTATTTTGAGGAGAGAAGGATGAAGCGTCATATTTCAATTTTTTCAATTCTAATTCTGTCACTGTTTTGTATCCAGTGCGTTTGGGCGACAGATGCCAGAGACTATTATAAGGTTGGTGTAATTACCTCCCTGTCCGGAGACCTTGCCACCGGCGGCAACGTGACCAAACGCGGATACGATCTTTGGGCCAAAGCTGTAAACGATCAGGGAGGCATTGAAATCCAGGGTAAAAAATACCTTGTTAAACTGGTTTACGGCGATGCCCAGTCCGAACCCTCACAGGGGGCTTCGGCCGCAGAACGTCTGGCAACTCAGGAGAAGGTCGATTTTGTTCTTGGGCCCTACTCTTCGGGCGTCACCCTTGCATCTGCACCGGTTCTGGAAAAATATAAAATCCCCATGATCACAGGGTCTGCCGAATCACCCCTGATCTGGAAACAAAAATTTGCCTATACCTTCGGCACCATTCCCCCGGTCAACTATACAGGGGCCACTCCTATCAACACATTGAAAAATATGCCGAATGCACCGAAAACCGCCGTTATTTTAGGATCCAACGACACCTTTTCCAAAGCCACGGCCGAAGCGTTTAAAGATGCCTGTGAAAAGGCGGGCATAAACGTGCGCAAATTTAACATTGTCCCCTCAGGCCAGGATCTCACCCCGTTCATGTCTGCAGTTAAAGTGCTTCGCCCTGACCTTGTGGCCTTTGGCGGACATGATGAAGAGCTGATCAACCTGGTTAAATCCCTGCGCCAGATCAATTATTCCCCCAAAGCCCTGCTCATGCACTACGGCGTAACCGAACCGGCCTTTGTGGAATCTTTGGACAAATATGCTGAACAGGTTTTCGGTGCCTCTGTCTGGACCGATGCCGTTCACGCCAACAGCGAGATCCTCTGGCCGGATGCCGCAAGCTATGCCAAGTCCGCCCAGGACGCCTATGGGGTTCATGCCGATTACACCCAGGCAGGCTCCACCACGGCCGGCATTGCCTTCCAGGCGGCTTTGCAGAAAATAAATGCGGCGCCGCCCCTTACCGAAGCCAAACGTGATGAATTGGTCACCGCGTTAGAAAAACTTGATATTCAAACCTTTTACGGTCACCTCAAATTTGCCGAAGAGGGGCAGTTTTTCCATGCAAACATTGGCATCACACCGCTGACTGTACAGATTATCGACGGTAAAACCATGATCGTCGGCCCGGAAAAAGATGCCCAGACCAGTGCGCAATATCCCATGACACCCTGGGATCAGCGCTGATCACCCGGACTTTACAGGCCTTGATCCTTAAAAACGGTTGCCCGGTCCCTTAGCCCGGCATCCACGTGCCGGGCTGTTTTTCTCTTTAATTTTCAAAAGAGATCTGGAATTACCCCAATCCTGTCAGCCTGCGACCGTAATACGGCCTTTTGTGCCTCTGCGTTTACCCTTTTTTTGTCGGAGATCCGTATGTTACTTTTACTTCCCCAGGCCCTGGTGGACGGCCTGCTCATAGGCGGCATCTACATCACCATAGCCATTGGTTTTTCCCTTGCCTACGGCGTGATGCACATTATTGATTTTGCCGTGGGTGAATGGATAATGCTGGGCGCATTTCTTGGTTTTTATCTGACCAAATGGGCCTCCATCGAACCCCTTTTATTCCTACCAATAGTTTTTTTCATTTTTTTCGGTATCGGCTTTTCATTCCAGCCCGTAATCCATCGGGTTTTAAGCGGCAAAAAAGGGAACCCTCTGCTCATGGCCCTGGTGTTTACCTTTGGACTGGCCCTGATGATCAAAGGACTGGGCCTGACGGTATTTGGCTTTTACAGCCGGTCCATTCCGTCGGCCCTTTCCGCAGGTTCCTTCTCCCTGGAAATGGGAAATCTTTTTACCACTGTTCCCACCATCCGATTTATCGGCCTTTTGTATGCATTGATTATCTCCATTGCACTTCATTATATCTTAAAGAAGACAGACTTTGGCCTGGCTGTCCGCGCCCTGGCCCAGCATAAGGAGGCAGCCGGGCTCATGGGTATCAATGCCAAACGGACCACCTCCTATATTTACGGCATCTACGTGGGAATCAGTGCCATGTCCGGCGTACTCATCGGCTGCATTTTTTCCATCTCCGCCCAGATGGGCAGCGATTACACCGTATTTTCCTTTTTTGTCGTGGTGCTGGCCGGTATGGGATACCTAAGCGGTGTACCCTGGGCGGCCTTCCTGCTCGGACTGGTTCAATCGTTCTTTTTAATCTATTTCAATCCGGGATACACCCTGCTGGCCGTTTTCATTATTCTCTATGCCGTCCTGCTGGTTTCCCCCAAAGGCCTGTTCGGCAAAGGAGTATAAACAAATGCTGCGTCAAAAAATTATTTGCCTTGCCGTGCTGATTGCCGGAATTTTAATTTTACCCCTGGTCATTTCAGACGCATTTGTGCTGCGTATCGTTACTGAAGTTTTCATGTGGATCGGCTTGGCCATTACCTGGGATGTCATGGCCGGATACACCGGCTATCTCAACTTTGGCCACGGGGCTTTCTTCGGTCTTGGGGCTTACACCACTGCCATTTTAATGATGCGCTGCGGCTGGGGATTTGCCATGACGCTGCCGGTGGCAGGACTTTTTGCGGCCATTGCCGCGGTGCTGGCAGGGCTTCCCACCCTGCGCCTGAAAGGGGCTTATTTTGCCATTGCCACCTGGGCCCTGGCCCTGGCTGTCCAGCAGCTTGCCCTGGTCCTTAATATCACAGGCGGCCCGGACGGCATGAGACTGCCGCCTTTTTTGCACCCCACCTTCTTTTATTACCTGATGTTCATCATTGTGGCGGCAACCTTCTGCCTGCTCTGGTTCTTTTTGGAAAAAGCTCCTTTGGGCCTGAAGCTCAAAGCGATCCGGGAAGACGAAGAAGGGGCCATGGCCCTGGGGATCAACCCGTCGCTGGTCAAGATGCAGGCGTTCATCTTATCTGCGGTGCCGGCAGGTATTTTGGGCGGGGTTTATGCATACTGGATCACCTTTATTGACCCGGCCTCCGTCCTTGCGGACATCATCACGGACCAGGCCATGGTTATGGCGGTATTCGGCGGCCTTGGCACCTTGATCGGTCCTGTGATCGGTGCTGTGATCGTCTTTCTTTTTAAAACCCTGTTCTGGGCTTATCTGGCGGATTTCCAGGTATTGTACCTGATCATTCTCGGGGCTGTCATCGCTTTGACCGTTGTCTTTTTGCCCGACGGCCTGTGGGGAACAATCACAGGACGCATGGAAGGACGCAAGGCATTGAAAAAAGGGCTGGCCCTTGGAACTATGAAAAACGAACCATCAGAAGAGAAAGAGAGAGCCCATGTCTGAACCCATTTTACGAATGGACAAAGTGGCCAAGAGCTTTGGGGGGCTTCGGGCGGTGGACGGCGCTTCCTTTGATATAAATCCCGGTGAAATTGTGGGACTGATCGGACCCAACGGTGCTGGTAAAACAACCGTATTCAACCTGATCAGCGGCTACTTTGCCCCATCCGGAGGCAGTATCTTTTTTAAAGGTCAAAAGATCAACGGCCAGCAGCCCTACCAGATGGCAAAAAAGGGGATTGGCCGAACCTTTCAGGTGGTCAAACCCTTTCCCGGACTGACCGTGCTTGAAAACGTGGTAATTGCCGCTCTATGCAAACACCACCGACGGGCCGATGCAGAAAAGCATGCCTGGAAAATCCTTGCATTCACAGGACTTGCCAACCGCGCCGAACAATCGGCGGCAAGCCTGACGCTGCCGGGCAGAAAGCGGCTTGAGATCAGCAAAGCCCTGGCCCTTGATCCGGAACTTCTGCTGCTGGATGAAGTTGTGGCAGGACTCAATCCCACTGAAGCGGACCAGACCATTCAATTGATCCTGAAAATCCGGGACCAGGGCATCAGCATCCTCATTGTGGAGCATATCATGCGGGTCATCATGAACATCAGCGACAATCTGGTGGTACTCAATTTCGGCAGCATGATCGCCACGGGAAAACCTGCTGAGATTGTTAAAAACGAGCAAGTTATCCAGGCGTACCTGGGCAAGGAGGAATCATGAGTGCCCTTGAAGTAAAAAACGTATCCATATTTTACGGGGATACCCAGGCGATCTGGGATATTTCATTTTCCGTCAAACCCGGACGGCTGGTGGCCCTGATCGGGGCCAACGGTGCCGGAAAAACCACAACCTTGAAATCCATCTGTGGACTTCTACCGTTAAGACAGGGATCAATTATTTCTGAAAATCAGGATATCAGCACCATGCCGGTCCATGAGGTTGCTGATCTGGGCATTACCCTGGTACCCGAAGGAAGACAGCTGTTCCCAAAAATGGATGTGGAGGAAAACCTGATTGTCGGTTCCTACCTGAAACGGGCCAAACCCATGCGGGCCAAAAATCTTAAACGGGTCTTTAAACTGTTTCCCCGGCTGGCGGAGCGTCGAAAACAGATAGCTGCAACCCTGTCCGGCGGCGAACAGCAGATGCTGGCCATTGGCCGGGCCCTGATGCAGGACCCAAAACTGATCATGTTTGATGAACCAAGCCTGGGGCTGGCCCCCATACTGGTTCAGGAAGTGTTTAATGTGGTAAAGGAACTGCACCAGCAGGGCCTGACCATTTTCCTGGTGGAGCAGAATGTTCATCAAACTCTAAAGGTGGCGGATTACTGCTATGTGATCGAAAACGGACGTATTGTCAAACAGGGTACCGGAAAAGAGCTGGAGGCAGATGAATCAATCCGGGAAGCGTACCTGGGTTTTTAACCTTTAACTCGATAATCCAAACAAATAAAGGCCTGACCATGCCTGAATGCCAGGAACTCAAATGGAGCCACATCGCGGAAGCCGCAATTTTGCGGGACTTGGACGGACTGGGGCATGCCCTGCTCAATACCTGCCCGGGCGGGGTTGCCGTATTCAACACCGCCTTGCAGGTCGTCATTGCCAATAAGACCGCCCGTACTGCCCTGGAACTGCGTGAAGGCGAGCACCTGGAATCCTGCCTGGCATGCCTGGCCGCACCGGCATGGCAGGTGCTTGAAAGCGGCACAAAGGTCAACGGTGTGACCGTCAACGCAGGAGACGCCGTTTTTTCAGCGCTGTTAAGCCCCATTAAACAGGCCGGCAGGGTCGTGGGGGGGACTATTTTCTTTGAAGATATCACAGACCTTGAAAACATGACCCGCCGGATGGAGTCTTTCCAGGAACTGTCCAATGAACTGGACACCATTATAGAATCCAGCAACGACGGCCTGTGGATCTGTGATGGAGACGGCGTGGTGCTTAAGGTCAACCCGGCTTCGGAGAAACTGAGTGATGTCATTGCAGAGGACGCCATTGGCAAGAATATGACGGAAATTGTGGCCGAGGGAATTATCGACCACTCCGTCACCCTTGAGGTTTTAAAAAAGCGCAAAAAGGTCAGTATCCTGCAGACAACCAGAATCGGAAGAAAACTTTTTCTTACGGGCAACCCGGTGTTTGACGCCAACGGCCGACTGGTCCGGGTGGTGGTCAACGAACGGGACATCACCGATATCAGCCGCCTGCACAAGGAGCTGGAAGAAAAAGCCCTGCTCAATGCCCAGTATAAAAGGGATCTTCTTGAAAAACAGGTTTACGAGGCTGAATCCCAAAGGATTGTGGCAAAGAGCGCCAATTACCTTGCCGTCATGCAAAAGGCGGTGAAACTTGGCGGGGTGGATTCAACGGTGCTGATTCTTGGGGAATCGGGCACGGGAAAAGGGATGATCTCGGACCTGATTCACAGGTATTCGACCAGGGCAGATCATCCCATGATAAAAATCAATTGTGGTTCTATCCCCGAAACCCTTGTGGAAAGCGAACTCTTTGGTTATGAAAAAGGCGCGTTCACTGGGGCCGGACAACGGGGGAAACCCGGAAAATTTGAAATTGCGGACAAAGGAATCATTTTTCTGGATGAAATCGCTGACCTGCCTGCCGCATCCCAGGTCAAGCTCCTTAAATTTTTAGAGGACGGCGTGATTACCCGGGTAGGTTCCACCCGGAACCGGAAAGTAAATGTCCGCATCATCGCAGCCACCAACCGGGATTTAAAAAAAATGGTCGATACCGGGCAGTTTCGCAACGATCTTTACTACCGCCTGAACGTCGTGCCCATCAATATCCCCCCTTTAAGGGAGAGAAAAGAGTGCATCGTGCCCCTGTTCAATCATTATATCCTCGAGTTCAGCCGAAAATATGGAAAAGAACGTCCCGGTATCACGGGAGAAATTCTTGACGCTTTGGCGGTTTATGATTTTCCTGGAAACGTCAGGGAGATGATCAACATTTGCGAGCGCCTGGTGGTCATGTCCCATTCCGATGAAATATCCCTGAAAGATCTGCCTGGTGTCGTCAGGGAAAATATCGACCCCCGGCCCCTGATCACGGATCCCTGGCAGTCGGGCCAAACATTCAGGCAGATGGTGGAGACTTTTGAAAAAGAGCTGTTGACCCAGGTGCTGCAAACAACCCGGACCCAGTCTGAAGCCGCGGAAAAGCTGGGACTGAATCAGTCCACCATCGCCCGCAAGGTCCAAAAGTATCGTATCCGTCTTTAGTGGCGGTGTCCCACTTGTTGCCCAAAGTGCTCATTGTTCACCACGAAGAACGCAACGTTCATAAAAACGTTAGGACCTGAAACGTCGTGTTCTTCGTGGACTTCGCGGTAAATCAAAACCAAAAATTATTGAATTAACGCTCTATTTCGGACAGGCTCTCCTCAAGTATGGAAAGGCCCTTGTCAAGCTGCTCGTCTGTGATCACAAAGGGCATCAAGGTCCGGATAACATTACCGGCGTTCCCGCAGGAGAGCAGTACTAACCCTTTATCGTAACAGACTTTCACCAGATTTTTGGCGTCCTGGGTTGCAGGTTCTTTTGTTTGGCGATCCTTTACCAGTTCCAGTGCCAGCATGGGCCCTTTGCCCCGGACATCCCCGATGATTTCGTAGGTATCCTGCAGGGTTTTGAACCGCTTGGCCAGAATTTCACCCAACTGCCTGGAGCGCTGGATAAGATTGTCCTCAAAAAGAATATTCAGGACGGCCAGGGCCGCCTGACAGGACAGGGGGTTGCCGCTGTAAGTGCCGCCAAGTCCTCCAGGATGGGGGGCATCCATCAGTTCCCGTCGTCCGGTTACGGCCGACAGGGGCATTCCTCCGCCCAAACTCTTGGCCTGGGTCACGAGGTCCGGTTCGACACCCCAATGCTCGATGGCCAAAAAATTACCGGTCCGACCCGCCCCGGTCTGGACCTCGTCAATAATGAGGAGGATGTCGTATTTTTTACAGATCTCGGATAATTTGGGAAAATATTCCGGTGGTGGCGTTACAAATCCGCCTTCCCCCTGGATGGGCTCTGCAATAACGGCGGCCACGGATTCGGGGTCCACACTGGTAACAAACGCCTGCTCAAGGCAGTTGGCACATGCTATGCCGCAATTCGGGTAAGACAGGCCTAAAGGACACCGGTAACAATACGCATAGGGAATCCGGTACACCTCCGGGGCAAAGGGGCCAAAACCTTTTTTATAGGGATTGGTCTTGCTGGTCAATGTCATGGTCATCAGGGTCCGGCCGTGGAATGCATTGTCAAAGGCGATCACTGCAGGTCTTTTGGTGGCATATCGGGCCACTTTGACCGCATTTTCAACTGCTTCGGCCCCGCTGTTGGCAAACATGGTTTTCTTTGCAAAATCCCCTGGAACAAGTTCATTGAGCCGGGCCGCAAGTTCGATATATGAATCATACATCCCCACATGAAAACAGGTATGCAAAAACCGGTCGGCCTGGTCCTTAATAGCCTTGACCACCTTGGGATGGGCATGCCCCACATTATTAACACCAATGCCGCCGGCAAAATCGATAAATTCTTTGCCGTCCACATCAACCATAACAGCGCCTGAAGCGCTTTGAATAATAGCCGGGGTGATATTGGACGGGCCCTGAGCTACGTGTTCTTGTCTTAAATTCTGAAAATATTCTGATTTTGTGGCAGTCATTTATTCCTCCGTTGAAAAAAATAGCAGTATTTCAGTGTGGTGCCGGCAGTATAGACACCTTAAACAGGGTATTAAAAAATCCATGGTCAGGACCTCCTGCACTTTAATTTTAACAATAGCAAATCCTATGCCGCTTGCTTCAAACGGAGTTGATTTGGATAACAGCCGCTCATAACACCCTGCCGATAATAGGAATACGTCTGCTTCCGTTTCTCTTCGGCGCCTTGCGCCTGGTCGGCATCGCTTTGTTTCTTCATATGGCTGCGCATAAAAATGCTGTTGTGCATGCTTCAAAACACTTTCCCCAAAGGATGTCCTACGCAACACCTTGATTTAAAGGGAAAGAGTCAAATTATGTACAATGGCATTTTTATGCTTTTTTGCAGACAATCGTTGGTTTCCACCTGCTATGATTCATATAAAAAACGACCATCAACCGACTTTTACCCTTTAGCTGACTATAAAGCTTGCAAAAACAAAAAGCATGGTGCTGTTAAAAAAGACCATAAAATCAAATTCTTCCATTGCTTTATGTGTTGATCGGGCGTAGAACTGCGTTTTTAAAATTTTCAAACCGGGCCGGTTTAAGACAGGGATGGCGCATGTAAAATTGGCATAGTTTTTGATAGGTTTGGTAGAGATTTGGATAAGGATTAATTCAGTTGATCGCAAAAATGATAATTTTTACTATTTTTTGTAACTGCATGAAATTATAATGTCGAATTTTTACATGCGTTAGCCTTGGGTTTAAAGGACTTAGCGGTATCAAGGAGAATCGGGTTGGGACAGTTAACATACGCAGTGGTATTTGTCGGCGCATTTCTTCTTTTTGGCGCCCTGGTTTTAAAAAATCAAAGACGCATGGTCAGTGGTTCAGATTTTTCAGTGGCTGGCAGATCTCTTTCGACCACCCAGGTATCTTGGGTAATTATCGGTACTCTGGTAGGTGGCGTCTCAACCATCGGGACAGTTCAATCGGCCTATGATCATGGCATCAGCGCCTGGATTTTTACCCTGGGCAGCGGTATCTCCTGCTTTATCCTTGGATGCTTTTTTGCAGTCGCATTAAGGCGGGAACAGGTCACCACCATTTCCGAACTGCTTGGCAAATACTTTGGCACCAATTTTAAATATTACTGTTCCATGCTCAATTCCTGCGGGATGTTTATCCATATTATTGCCCAGTACCTGGCAGCCATGGCCATTCTGACTTCTGTTTTTAACTTCCCGCTGCCTGTCTCGTTGGTAATTACCATGGTACTCATGGGCTTTTTTGTTATTTCAGGCGGGATTTCCGGTGCTGGTATGGTGGGAAAAATAAAATTTTTCCTGCTGTACGGCATCATGATCACATGCACTGTTATTGCACTTATCAAAGGACAGGGTCTGGGCAACATTCTATCCCAATTACCCAAAGATACTGATTTTCTGAACTTTTTCTCCAATGGTGTTGGAACAACGACCATCGATATTGTCTCCATGGTCACCGGCGTCTTATCCACCCAGATTTACCTGCAGGCCATTTTTTCGGCTAAAACCATCAAAGAGGCCAGAAACGGTGCATTTCTTACCGCCATTGTCATTCCTCCCATTGGCATCTTAGGTATTATTGTGGGACTTTTTCTTCGGGCCAACTGCCCGGAACTTGAAGGCCAAAGCGCCCAGGCATTACCTTTTTTCTTCCAATACACCCTGCCCCCAGCAATTGCCGCGTTCTGCTCTGCCGTGTTGTTGCTTGCCGTTCTGGGCACCGGTGCAGGCCTTGTTCTTGGCGTTACGACCAATGTTTATATGGATGGCATTCGACACCTGTTCACAAAAGAACCAAAAAACAGCCTGACCATTGTAAGGTTATGCACAATTGCGGTCCTCATTCTATCAGGCGGCGTTGTACTGGCTGATTTCAGTTCAACAATTTTACGCTGGAGCTATCTTTCCATGGGGTTCAGGGGAGCGTCCGTATTTGCTGGACTATGTATTGTGGTGTTCACAAGACGAAAACAATATCCTGCCATAATACGAGGTGTTCTATACTTTCTTCCGATCTGTTACTTTCTCCTGGCAGTTTTTTTATAACTTGATGATCGAATATAAAGTAAGCGATTTATAAAACATGCCTAACTTTTTAAGAAAAGAGACGACAACACGGATAAATGAATTATAACCAGATCATTTCGCCGGGTTGGTCCGGTCCTGCAACATACAAAGCCGTGGACAAGGGATCAAGATTTTTAGACATCTCTGTGGCTGCCTTTTCAGGACAATTGTTTTCCTCGCTTAAATGGGCAAGAACCACATGGTCAAGATCCTTGTGAGAAATTTGCGCCACCAGATCCCTTGCATCCTGGTTGGAAATATGACCGGTTCGCGACTGAATCCGCTGCTTCAAATGCCAGGGATAGGGACCTGTCATCAGCATGTCCGGGTCATGGTTGGCTTCAATATAAAGGGCATTGGCACGACTTAAATGGGTTCGCACAAGATTTGTGACCACCCCAAGGTCCGTGGCGATGCCGATCTTTTTTCCCTGGTGTTCCAAGGTAAGGCCTGCAGGATCGCAGGCATCGTGGCTGATGGAAAAGGGATTGACTGCCAGGGATCCGATGTCAAAGGCAGCCCCGCAGTCAAAAAAATTGATCTGGTCGATTTTGCCTATCCCCTTGCAGGCCTTAAAGGTGTCGGCGGTCGCATAGAGAGGAATATTGAACCTGCGACTCAAGACCCCTGCCCCTTTGACGTGATCGGTGTGTTCGTGGGTGATGATGATGGCTTTCAGATCATCCGGCGTCCGACCTATGGCAGCCATCCGACGCTGGATCTCTATGCCTGAAAGCCCTGCATCAACAAGTACGGCAGTATCCGGTGTGGAGACAAAGATGGCATTCCCCTTGCTGCCGCTGGCAAGGGGACACAGGCAGAATGAGCTATTTTCCGGCTTCTTCTGCATCTTTTTTAGCTGCTTTATAGGAAAGCTTAATTTTTCCATCCCGGGTGATATCCAGCACCTTGACCTTGATCACTTCGCCTTCCTTGACCACATCGGTGACTTTCTTAACCCGGTAGTCTGCCAGTTCCGAAATGTGAACCAGCCCGTCAGTACCAGACTTAATGTTTACAAAGGCACCAAAGTCCGTAATCTTTACCACAGCCCCTTCGTAGATTGCACCGATCTCCGGATCCATGGCAATATCCTTGACCATGGCCACGGCTTTAGCAGAATCGTCTTCATTTTCAGCGGCAATTTTTACAATGCCGTCATCATTCACCTCTATAGTAGTGTTGGTATCAGCCTGTAGTGCCCGGATCACCTTACCGCCCGGTCCGATGATATCCCGAATCTTGTCCTTGTTGATCTGAACGGATACGATCTTAGGCGCGTGGGGGGATATGTCGCCCCTTGATTGATCCAAGGTTTCAAGCATCTTCTCCAGGATATGCAGACGACCGCCATTGGCTTGATTTAAAGCGTCTTCCATAATCTGTTTGGACAATTCTTTTATTTTGATGTCCATCTGCAGGGCGGTAATGCCGTCCTTGGTACCGGCAACCTTGAAGTCCATGTCACCAAAATGGTCTTCGTCCCCAAGAATATCGGAAAGTACAACCGTGTTATTTTCGTCGGAAACCAGCCCCATGGCGATGCCGGATACCGGGGCTTTAATGGGTACACCGCCATCCATCAGCGCCAGGCACCCGGAACATACGGTTCCCATGGAAGAGGACCCGTTGGATTCCATGACTTCACCCACCAGACGGATGGTATATTCAAATTCATCATGGGGAGGAATGACCGGGCTCAACGCCCTGTGGGCCAAATTTCCGTGCCCGATATCCCGGCGGGACGGCCCACCCGGACGCCTCACCTCGCCAACGGAATATGGAGGAAAGTTATAATGCAGCATAAATGCCCGGGTCTCCTGATTGGAGTCCAGAGTCTCCAGACGCTGTTCGTCCAGCCCGGAACCCAGGGTGAGTACGCCTATAACCTGTGTTTCGCCACGGGTAAACAGTGCCGACCCATGGGGGCGGGGCAGACACCCTACATCGCAAGTAATCTGGCGAATTTCATCAAACGCACGACCGTCAATGCGTTTATTTTCCTTAAGAACAATATCCCTGGACACCTTTTTAAGGGTGTTGCCGAAAACTTCCTTGATCTCTTTGACTTTGTCCGAATATTCAGGTTCAAACTCGGCGACCGCTTGATCCTTAAGCGCGCGCAAGGCGTTCTGGCGCTCAATTTTTGTTTTAATCTGAACCGTTTCATGAATCTTATCCCAGGCCCAATCCTGAACCTTAACAGCAAGCGCTTCATCCTTTTCCGGTGGAATGAATTCCCGTTTGGCCTTTCCCACGGTGCTTTTTAACTCTTCCTGCAGGGCAATTGCAGGCTGCATGGCTTCATGGCCAAAGAAAATGGCATCCAGCATATCCGTTTCAGATACGATGTCAGCGCCGCCTTCCACCATGACCACACCGGTTTTAGAACCGGCCACGGTCAGATCAATGTCACTTTGTTCCATCTGCTCTGGCGTGGGGTTGGCAACGAACTGTCCGTTGACCCGGCCCACTTTGATACCGGCAATAGGGCCGCTAAAAGGGATGTCTGAAATTTCAAGAGCTGCAGAAGCCCCGATCATAGCAAGAATACCCGGTTCGCACATCTTATCCGTGGACATCACGGTTGCGACCACCTGAGTTTCAAAATTATAGCCATCTTCAAACAAAGGCCGGATGGGCCGGTCAATGAGACGGGCATTTAAGGTTTCATGTTCCGAAGGCCTGCCAATTTCCCGTCTAAAATAGTTCCCCGGAATTCTGCCGGCCGCATAAATTTTTTCCTGGTATTCAACGGACAAGGGCAGAAAACTAATGTCCGCTTTGGGGTCTTTGGCAGCCACTGCCGTTACAAGCACCACGGTCTCCCCATACTGCACCATAACGGACCCAGAGGCTTGCTTGGCAATTTTCCCTGTACTGATCGTTAATTCTTTGCCGCCGATATCGGCTGAAACAACTTTTTCCATAATTTCTCCTGATAAACTAAAAATTGGGATAGTGTCTATCCGGAAATAAAAATTTTACCCAATGCAAATTCAAAAAAGAGCTATCGCTCACAATTGGACAAAAACTATTTGCGGATGGAGACTAAAAAAATGGGCGGCATAAGGGAGGAAAAAAGCTTACATATAATAAACCCGCATATTTACCATCAAAAACCTCAAAGAATACCAGGGTTGGTTTGATAGCAAAGATGCGAACTTATATAAAAGCCATTCCTGTCTTGTACCGCCCTGCTGAAAACAAAAATCAGCTTAAGAGCCTGTTTAAAAATTAGGGGATCGAAGCGAAATCTCATGAAAATGAGAACCAATTTTCACAAATTTTCTGTTAATAGCCGGACTATTGGCATAAAATTTGGGGGAATTGGGGCCATTTTCATGAGATTGCAGCCGATTCATCAATTTTTAAACAGGCTCTAAAGGACCCGGTGCAAAAGCTGTAGCATTTATTTGCCCCGAGTCCCTAACCCTATTATCTTCTGAGTCCGAGCTTCTCAATCAATGAACGATATCTGTTAATATCTTTTTCCTTGAGATAGTCCAGAAGACTTCTGCGCCGCCCGACCAGAATTAAAAGTCCCCGTCTTGAATGGTGATCTTTTTTATGGGTTTTCAAATGATCGGTCAGATAGCTGATCCTGTGGGTTAAAATGGCGACCTGAACTTCAGGTGAACCGGTGTCGGACTCATGGAGCTTGAATTTTTCAATCATCTCCTCTTTGTTTTCTGCAAGTAGTACCACTGTAAAACTCCTTTATTTGGAATAAATTAAAATTCGATGCCATAAATAAACAAGCAGTTCACATAAATTGTCTTTTATCCAATATTCCATTCAGAGCAAAGCCAATAAACTACCCGGACATCGAAAAGATAGCCTGATATTTTTAACACTTAAGCGTTAAAAACGCAACAATATTTGTATGTTTTCCCGGATTTATCCGGGGTTACGATGGCCAGCAGGTTATCATCGGAATCCAGCACCCGGATATCCGAACGACTGTTTTCTGATTCGTTTTTATCACCGGAATTCAGCAAGGCATCGGGCATGGGAATTTCTGCCACAGACAGGGGCTGACCATACTTGACTTTTCCGGCCGTTTCACTGTCTGCAACGATGGCCGGAAGAAACTCCAGACACTGGGACATGGATATAAACCGAGCCTCTATATCCCGGGAAGCCATCTTTTCAAAGAGGTCAAGATCCACAGCATGTTCAATTTTAAACTGGCCGGCTCGGGTGCGCTGCAATGCAGACAAATGGCCGCCGCATCCCAATGCGTCCCCAATATCATGGGCCAGACTACGAATATAAGTGCCCCCCGAGCATGTCACCGGCATGTCAAAAACCGGATGGCCGTTTGAATCCATACGAAAGTTTTCCATGGCAATGGACATGATTTCAATGGGCCGAGGCGGTTTTGTAATAATCTGTCCCTGACGGGCCAGTTTATACAGGGGCTGGCCCTTATGCTTCAGGGCCGAATAAGCTGGAGGGATCTGTTCCTGGGAACCCAGAAAACCTGTTACAACATCTTTGACTTGATCTGAATCCAAGGCGGTAAGAAGACCGGAAGGTGCCGTGTGGGTGACAGTTCCGGTGCAATCACAGGTATCGGTTTCGATACCAAGGGTCACTTGGGCATAGTATCCTTTAACCCCTTTTAAAAAATACTTTGAAATCCGGGTGGCCTGGCCCACGACAATGGGCAATACCCCTGTGGCAAAGGGATCCAGGGTTCCTGTATGCCCGATTTTTTTTACCTTGAGCAGACGCTTGAGCCGGCTGACCACCCCGGCCGAAGAAATGCCTTTAGGTTTATTAACAACAAGAATTCCGCTTTTCATTCAGCAGGATCGCCGGAAGTCCCGTCAGTGGTATCGGACATATCGTCCGCGTCCCGGTTCTCCCCCTTGGGGGCTGCATCAATCAAGGCATCCAGACGAGCCGCCTCATCAAAGGAGTCATCATGGATAAAGCGCAGGTCCGGCATAATCCGCAGGCCCAGTTTCGGCGCAATTCGTTTCTTAATAAACCCCTTTGATCTCTGGAATCCTTCCAGGGCTTCACGGATTCTTTTTTTATCCCCGAACACCGTGACATAGACATAGGCCAGGCTCAGGTCCGGGGACATTCTCACACTGGAGATCGTTGCCATCTCCATTCTGGGGTCCTGCATCTTTTTGGACAAAAGTTCTGTTATGGCCTGCTGAATCTGTATGGAGACTCGCTCGGCACGTGAATAGGGTTTCATAGATTGATCCTGCTATCCCTGATATTTAACTTCTTCAACTTCATAGCATTCAATGGCATCACCCACCTTGATATCATTATATTTTTCAAGACCGATACCACATTCATAGCCCTGTTCAACTTCCTTGACATCATCTTTGAATCTGCGCAGGGAAGACAGCTCAGTATCACACTTGATAATACCGTCACGCAGCAGGCGCACTTTCTTGCCGCGCACCACTTTGCCTTCTGTAATACCGCACCCGGCAATAGTCCCGATTTTGGGAACAACAAAGGTCTCACGCACCTCTGCCCGGCCAATGATATTTTCCTGGAAAGTAGAAGGCATCATGCCGTCAAGGGCGGCTTTAATATCATTGATCACGTCATAGATGATATCGTAGAAACGCATATCCACATTTTCATCCTTAGCCAGCTTGCGGATCTGAGGTGCGGGCCGAACATTGAACCCGATAATAATGGCATCCGACACGGCCGCCAGGGAAACGTCGGATTCATTGATAGTGCCCACAGCGGAATGAACGATCTTAACCTCAACTTCTTCCTTAGCCAGATCATTGAGAGAGTCGTTAAGCGCTTCAATAGAGCCCTGAACGTCTGCCTTAACAATGAGCTTGAGCTCCTGAATCTCTGCACTGCCTAAATTTTCGAACATTTTTTGAAGATTGGCCCGGCTCTTCTTGGCCAGTTCCTTGGCACGCTGTTTCTGCATACGGTGGGCCGCAATCTGCTTGGCATCCTTGTCTGACGCCACGGCAACAAACTCGTCGCCGGCATCAGGCACGCCGGCCAAACCCACAATCTCCACAGGCGTGGAAGGTCCTGCCGATTCGACCCTTTTTCCCGAATCATCAATCATGGCCCGGATATGACCGGAATGAAGGCCGCATACAATGGGGTCACCATCCCTTAACGTACCCTGTTTTACCAGTACGGTGGCCACAGCACCGCGGCCAATATCCAGACGGGATTCCACCACGTAACCCGTAGCATTCCGATCCGCGTTGGCGCGCAGTTCCAGAACTTCGGCCTGGAGCAACACCATTTCCAGCAACTCATCAATACCCTCACCGGTTTTTGCGGAGACCTTCACAAAAATGACATTACCGCCCCAGTCCTCAGCCAGCAGGTCGTGTTCGGACAACTCACGCATAATACGATCCGGGTCAGCACCCGCCTTGTCCATTTTGTTCACAGCCACCACCACAGGTACGCCTGCAGCCTTGGCATGGTTGATGGCCTCAACGGTCTGGGGCATGACACCATCGTCGGCAGCCACCACCAGAATAACAATATCCGTAACCTGGGCTCCCCTGGAACGCATGGCGGTAAATGCGGCATGACCCGGTGTATCAAGAAAGGTGATCCGTCCGCCATTGGGGGTTTCCACATTGTATGCACCAATATGCTGGGTAATGCCGCCGGCCTCACCGCTTGTGATCTTGGATTCCCGAATCACGTCCAGCAATGAGGTTTTACCATGGTCAACATGGCCCATAATTGTAACCACAGGGGGGCAAGCTTCCAAAGTGCCTTTGTCATCTTCCTCGGGTGCTACGTTAAGCAAGGCCTCTTCTTCAAAACTTGCCCTTTCAACTTCAAAATCAAATTCAGCGGCCACAAGGGAGGCGGTATCATAATCAATGGTCTGGTTCACCGTGGCCATCACGCCCATACCCATAAGCTTGACAATCATTTCGTTGGCTTTAATGCCCATGCGCTTGGCAAGCTCTGCCAACTCAATCGCCTCATCTATTTTTACGCGGCGTTTAATTGCCTTGGGTGTTGTAATCTGGGTTTTCTGAAAACTACCCTTTTTGCCCTTGGGATCTTTTTTGCCCTTTTTCTTTCGACCTCCCCTGCCCCGGTAGAGGTCATTGCCCTCCACCACAGATTTTTTCTTACGTCGCTTTTTCCTGGATGCAGGGGCATCAGGGGATTGGGGCTCATCACGAGTCCATGCCCGCTTGCGGTCACTGGGAGCCGCAGACGGAGCAACAAGGCCCTGATCCGGAACATTCGTAGACCCGGTTTCCGGCACCGGCTGTTTACGGGCAGGTCTATCATGATCGTGCCCATTGCCGGAATGATGCTCTCCGGCTTTCATTCGTTTTATATTTTCCAAAATCACGGGGTCCGCCACTCTGACAATCTTGGCTGGGGCTGTTTTCTTCTTCTTCTTTTTACGTTTGCCGTGACCATTGCTCTCTTCCGGGGATTCGTCCCCTTCAGGTCGAGCCGTCTTCTGTTTCTCTACCAGGGATTCTTTCCGGTCTCCGTCCATTGGTTCCTGCAGTGATTTATCCTCCCCTGAATCTTCAGATTCAAGTGTATCGTCTTTCTTTTTATCTTCTAACTCAGCGGCTGCAGCAAGCGTTTCTGCATCCCCATTTTCCTGCTGTGTTACAACATTCTCATCTTCGGCAGGGACCTTTTCAATTTTTTCTTCAACATCGACAGCCACGGCTTCGGGTTCAGGCTCCGGCTCCGGCTCCAGCGGTTCTTCAACCTTGGCAGGCTTGATAATTTTAGCGGGCTCGCTGCTTTTGGACACAACCTTTCTGGCAGGCCGTTTTACATCCGTCTCTTTTTTGGATTCCGGCGCATTCTCACTGCCTTGGGCAACCAGCTCCTCCGATGGCTCATCTGCAACAGCAACACCATCTTCCACATTCTGTGCCCCTTCTTGATCAGCAGATTCGTCTACAGTCGGTTCTTCGGATTCAAATGAATCGTCCATATCCTCATCCCTCTCCTGTTCATCAGCCTGGGATGTCGTCTTAGTTTTGCGCCTACGGATCACCGAAGGACGGACTTTAACCTCATTATTGGAGCGCTTCTTTTTACCCGATAAATTCTGTTTGACAGCCGCGACGTCACTGTTACCCAGAGCACTCATATGGCTTTTAGCATCTATTTCCAGCTCTTTAAGCTTTTCAAGAAGCTGCTTGTTTGTCATGTTCAGATCTTTAGCTAACTCGTATACCCTGACCTTGGCCATTCGTTGCCCCCAGTAATCCTCTATAGTTGATTCTTTTGAAATTCATTCCCCGCGTTACCGATGCAACAATCTTCATTCATCTGATTTTTCAACCTGTCCATCTTCAACATCAGCAAACGTTTCCCCATCACCGGCATTGTCATCCATATAAGTGTCGGTATCCTGGGAAGATGCAGGCTGCAGCAGTTCCTCCCGGGCCCTTTCCCGCTCTTCTTCCATCAGACGCCCGGCGTCTTCAATCATTGCCTGGGCATCTTCCACGGAAATATCCAAAAAGGCCGCAATATCCTCGGGTATGGCATCCATGATATCCAAAAACGAAGAATAACCTGCCTTGAACAGTGACTCTGCTGCCGACAGACCCACTGTGGAGAGCTTCATCAAACTGTCGTATCCCTCCTTAACCTCCCGGCTGTACTCCTCTTCGCTGGTGACTTCAAGGTGCCAGCCGGTGATCTCACAGGCAAGGGAAACATTCTGCCCGCCCTTACCTATAGCAATGGAGAGATATTCATCATTGACAATCACCTCCATGGACTGATTGTCTTCATCAATAATAACCCTTGCAATTTCAGCCGGGGACAAGGCGTTGCAAACAAATCGTGCAACGTCCGGACTCCACTGAACAATATCGATTTTCTCGCCTCGCAACTCCTGAACAATATTCTGAACCCGGTTGCCCTTAACACCCACACAAGCGCCTACGGGGTCCACATCGGAATCAATGGAGGAAACAGCAATTTTTGCCCTTACGCCGGGCACACGTGCTGCTCCCCGGATGGAAACAATGCCTTCAGCCACCTCCGGCACCTCGGTTTTAAACAATTCAACTAGAAATTCCGGATGGGTTCGAGATAAAATAATCTGGGCACCTTTGGATTCTTCTAACACGTCAAGGACATAAGCACGAATCCGGTCCCCTCGTTTATAGCTTTCCTTGGGCATTTGCTCCCTTGGGCGCAGTACAGCTTCGGCCTGGCCCAAATTAACTATGATGGCACCCCGGTCAAATCGTTGGACAATCCCGTTGATTATTTTGCCTTTTTTATGAATAAAATTTTCATAAACGGCATTGCGCTCCGCTTCCCGCATTTTCTGTATGATCACCTGCTTTGCAGACTGAGCCGCAATGCGGCCAAACTCCTCGGTATCCATTCGAATCCCCAAAGAGTCGCCGATTTCACATTCGGGGTCAAATTCAAGCCCTTCCTCCAGAGTCAGTTCGCTGTCAGAATATTCAACCTCCTCAACAACTTCTTTAAAATGGAAAACTTCAACATCTCCGCTTTTTTCATCATAATGGACTTCGATATCAGCCCTTGGGCCAATCTTTTTTCTGGCAGCAGAAATAATGGCCTCTTTCAAGGTATTAATTAGGATTTCAGCATCAATACCCTTTTCTCGGCTTACTTGATCGATCACCCTTTTTATGTCTGTAATAAACATGTTAAATGCTCTCCATTTTACTGACCCGCAAGAATTGCTCTCATGATATTGGTTCCGGGAATATCTAAGGACTTGCCGTCAACTGCAATCGTTACAGAATCATCATTTGTCTTCTCAAGAATCCCGGTGAATTTTTTTCTTCCCTCCATGACTTCATGGGTTTCAATTTTAATTCGTTCACCCTGGAATCTGATAAAATCCGCCTTTGTCTTCAAGGGGCGATTTGGGCCAGGGGATGATACTTCCAGGCGGTAAGTACCGATATCCTCAATATGGATATCGATCAGATCCCCAAGTTCCCGGCTGACTGCCACACAGTCTTCCAGGCCAACCCCTTTGGGCTTGTCCATATAAATGCGGACAAACTTCTGCCGATTATGAACAACACATTCAATGTGCACCAGCTCCATCCCCAAAGAATCAATCAGGGGCTCAGCTACAGCCTGAATCTGCTGTTCAACGACACCGGGCTTTTTGATATTTATAAATGCCATATCCTGCAGCAATCGTCCTTTTTCCACAAATACAAAAACGGGCAGATGCCCGTTCCCGATACTAAAACGCTCAAAAACCCTCACCAAAATATCAGGTTCAGATCATATCTTTCCCCTAAACAAGTGGAACAAATCTGCCGGTCCATACCAACTTAATCTGGAGCGGGCAACGAGGCTCGAACTCGCGACATCAAGCTTGGGAAGCTTGCACTCTACCAACTGAGTTATGCCCGCACCTTAGCAGCTAAATATAACAGGACGTATCAATATTGTCAACACCCTTGTGTAATCGCTTAAAATTATCCAGGCAGACCGGCGTTAAAATCATCAATAAGTTTCCGGGATAACTGATCATGGATCTTTTTAATATTTTTTTCTGTCAGGGTTTTTGAAGCAGAGCGGTAGACAATCCTAAACGACAGTGACTTTTTATCATCACCAATATTCTTGCCTTCAAATACATCAAAAAGGAAATAGTCTTCAATCAAACCCTGCTTTTGGGCAAAAGTTGAAATGGTATCCATCATGGCACCAACCTCAACACGCTTTGACACAATAAAGGTCATATCCCTCGAAATTGCGGGGAACTTGGGCAGCCCAGCCGCCTGGATAGCTTGGGGAACCGCTTTTTCAAAACTATTCATATCCAGTTCAAAAAGATAAGCATCCTGTTTCAACCCAAAGGCCGCACCCACACCTGATGAAATTTTGCCAAGCGTACCAAGGACCAGACCGTCCTTAACCATCTTGGCACCATATCCCTTCTCAAAATAGGGACAGGCCACAGCATCGGTTCTTTCATAAAAAACGCCTGAAATCTGAAGTGAGTCCAGCACCCCCTGCACAACACCCTTAAGATCAAAGAAGTCAACAGGCTCCTTTTTGGAATACCAGGTCTGGTCACAGCGACACCCGGTAATCAGCCCGCCAACCACTTCAACTTCTTCGGGCTGCTCCCCCGGCGCCTTGTCATAAAAAATTTTGCCGATTTCAAACAACTTAAGCGTATCCACCTGTTTGGCATTATTCCTGGCCATGTTTTCCAGCAATCCGGGCACAATAGATGTCCTAAGGACTGCCATCTGATCTGAAATGGGATTTAAAATTTCAACCATCCGGGTTCTTTTGTCCGGGGCCTCAATGCCCATGCGCTCACAGGCATCTTTGCGAATAAAATTATAATTAATAGCCTCACAAAATCCAAAACCGGTCATAACCTGGCGAATTTTGCCGCGCAACACCAGCCGGCCAGCAAGAGGCCGGCCTTTGGCTTTTACCAAAGGATAGCTGGTTTCAATTTTATTATACCCCCACAACCGCGCCACTTCCTCGGAAAGGTCCTCGGGTCTGGCCACGTCAACCCTGAAAGATGGAACATGGATCTGCAAAAGATCCTTGTCGTTTTTGTCGACCTTTTTTTCTACCCCAAACTCTACGGACGCCAAAATTTGTGCCATCTCATCTGCAGAAAACGAAGTCCCTAACCGCACATTTAACGCCTCAGGGCTTAAATCAATGGCGACCGGCCGGGCCTTGACAGGATTTTCATCAATTATTCCTGCGGCAATGGTGGCTGAACATAACTGAGCCATTAAGGAAACGGCTCTCTTCAAGGCAAACATAGTACCTTCAGGGTCAACACCACGCTCAAACCGATGGGAAGCATCCGAAGCAATCCCCGTCCTTTTGGCGGTACGCCGAATTGACACGGGATTAAAATAAGCACTCTCCACCAGCACCCGGGTGGTCGCATCCGTAATTTCTGAATTTTCACCGCCCATGACACCGGCAATACCCACAGGCTTTTTCCCGTCACATATCATGAGCATTTCAGGGTCAAGCTTATGGACTTTCGAATCAAGTGTTGTAAATTCAAGAGGAGCATCGCCTGGTTTTCCGGCTGTTCTTACAATAATTTTGCTTTTGGCGATATTGTCATAATCAAAGGCATGCAAAGGCTGCCCGGTTTCCATCATAACAAAGTTTGTGATATCCACTATGTTATTGACGGAAGAGAGCCCAACAGCCTCAAGGCGCTGCTTTAACCAAAGCGGTGAAGGGCCGACCGTAACATCAAAAAGCATGCCTGCGGTATATCTTGGGCACAATTGAGGATCTTCAATTTCAACAGCGACAAAATCGTGGATATCCCGGGAATCCATTTGGGATTCCGGAAACGTTACGTCCGGCAGGGTTACCTTCTTTTGAGGCTCTGTAAACGCCCCAATTTCCCGGGCCACCCCGATAAGGCTCAGGCAGTCCGGCCGATTGGGGGTCAGATCAATCTCAAAAACAGTATCAGCCAGCTTCAAGGCTGATTCAATGGGAGTCCCGGCAACAAACTCGCCTTCAAGATCCATTATACCGGATGCGTCATCGGCAAGCCTTAGTTCAGCAGCCGAACACAGCATACCATGGGATGGTTCGCCCCGCAGCTTGCTTTTTTTGATTTTGAAATCACCAGGCAGCACGGCCCCCGGCAAGGCACAGGCAACATACATACCCTCCCTGACATTGGGTGCACCACAGACAATGGGAGAAAGTTCTTCTTTTCCAATATCAACAACACAGCAGGTAAGCTTGTCAGCATTGGGATGCTGCATAGCCTGTACAACCCGACCTACAACCACATTGTCCAGATAATCATAAAGACTTTCCAGGCCATCTACTTCAAGACCGGCCATGGTCAGCCTGTCGGATATTTCCTGGGGATCAAGATCAATGGGAATATATTCTCGCAACCAGCTTAAACTGACTTTCATAATTAAAACTGCCCTAGAAAACGCATATCGTTTTCGAAATATTTTCTGATATCATCAATTCCGTATTTGAGCATGGCAACCCGTTCCATACCAAGGCCAAAGGCAAATCCCGTATACGTCTGGGTATCATAACCAACATTTTCAAACACAGCCGGGTGGACCATACCCGCCCCTAGAATTTCGATCCATCCGGTATTCGAACATACCCGACAGCCTTTGCCCTTGCACATGACACAGCGAATATCCACTTCAGCACTGGGTTCAGTAAAAGGAAAAAAACTAGGCCTGAACCGCAACGTTGTATCCTTATCAAAAAACTGCTGAACAAAAGTGGTCAGAACCCCCTTAAGATCCCCAAAAGAGACGTTTTTGTCCACCATCAGGCCTTCCACCTGATGAAACATAGGGGTATGGGTCAAATCCGAGTCACAGCGGAACACCTTGCCCGGGGAAATAATGCGCACAGGTGGCTCACTTTTTTCCATCACCCGGGGCTGGGAGCCTGACGTATGGGTTCTCAAAACTATATTTTCAGACACATAAAAGGTATCCTGCATATCCCTTGCCGGATGATATGGGGGAATATTCAGAGCCTCGAAGTTGTAATAATCGGTCTCAACTTCCGGACCTTCGGCAATATCAAACCCCAGGCGCAAAAAAATACCGCAGATCTCGTCTATCACCTGGGTGACGGGGTGCAGTGCACCTTTTTTCACCATACGTCCAGGAAGGGTAATATCAATACCTTCAGCAGCACCTGCAGTACCGGCTTCCAGATCAGCTTGGGCCTGTTTTACAGCTTTTTCAAGCTTTACCTTTAGCAGATTACCGTTTTTCCCCGCAGCAGGGCGCTCATCTACCGGAAGGGATGGAATGTTGCGCAAAAAAGCTGTGAGCAGCCCCTTACGTCCCAAAAAATAAACGGAAACCGACTCAAGCGCCTCCTTTGAATCTGCCGCGCTGATTTGTTCCAGGGCCTGTTTTTCAATGTCTTGGAGATTGTTTTGCAAGGTTCCCCCGAAAATACGCTTTAGTTCAGTTTGGCAGATGCCTGGGAAGCCAGCTGGGAAAACCCTGCGGGATCGGATACAGCCAAATCAGCCAGGACTTTTCTGTCCAGTTCACTGCCAGCAAGTTTTAGTCCGTTCATGAACCGGGAATAGGACAATTCGTTCATCCGTGCACCGGCATTGATACGTACAATCCACAATTTTCTAAAATCTCTTTTTCTTGCCCTACGGTCTCTATAGGCGTACATTAATGCTTTGTCCACTGCGTCTGCAGCAGTTCTATAGAGTTTGCTTCTTCCGCCTCTGAAACCTTTTGCCAGCTTAAGCACTTTGTTGCGGCGCCTTCTTGCTTTGAATCCTCTTTTAACTCTCATTTCTTCTACACTCCTTATATACCATCAGCCAACCAGTACATCGGCCGGCTGCCATGTCAATATTAAAAAACGCTATGTCAATCAGGCCCAAATAGTGCCTAAACGAAAACCCTGTGTTTGGAGAAAAAATTGCCCAAGTGCAAGGCGCAAAAAAAAATTATAACCGGAGCAACCCCATGGTTGTGAAGCCCGATCTTAATAATTTGGCAAATTTTTATGCAACGGCGCAGATGGGTGACTTTGCGTTCAAACACTAATTAGCCGTGGGGCAGCATCCGGCGGACCGCTTTCATATCACAGTCTGCAACAATCTGGGGTTGGCGAAGACTTCTCTTCCGCTTAGTGGTCTTTTTGGTCAGAATATGGCTGGCATGGGACTTGCGGAATTTGTATTTACCTGACCCGGTTTTTTCAAACCGCTTGGCAGCCGCACGGCATGTCTTAATTTTTGGCATTACTAAATCTCCTGAAGGTTCAAACTATTATAAAAACTAAAAAACTAAAGGTGGCATATACGGAATACACCACCACACATAAATATCCCTTTAACACCGAAAGACTTATACATAACAAAACTGCAACAAACAAGCGGTGTTATATTTTTGACAAAAAAAAACAAATCCCCTTTTTGCTTGCCCTTCTATCTGTAGTCGTCGTTGCAACTTAAGAGAACATATTTCAATATGCTCCATAAACCGCGCTTTAAATACAAATAAAAATTCGGTGCAAGGCCTATAGTATTTATCCCCCCGGATCTCTTATTTGGGACCAAGCAACATGGTAATGACCCGCCCTTCAAACTTGGGAAACTGCTCCACCTGGGCAAAGTCTTTGGTCATTTCCACTATTTTTTCCAAAATGACGTTGGCCTGCTCCCTGAGCATAAACTCGCGTCCTCTGAAAACCAGGGTTATTTTTACCTTATCACCATTGGAAATAAATTTATCTACGTGCCGGACCTTGGTCATAAGATCATGATCGCCTGTTTTGGGACGGACCTTGATCTCCTTAATCTGGACACTTTTTTGTTTCCTTTTGGCTTCCTGTTTTTTCTTAGTCAGCTCGTACTTATACTTTCCATGATCCATTATTTTGCAGACAGGCGGCCTGGCATCCGGAGACACTTCAACCAAATCCAGCTCATCGTTTTGGGCAATACGCAACGCCTCAGCGATAGGCAAAACCCCTATCTGTTCACCATCAGAACCGATAACCCTTACCTCAGTGGCTCTGATCCCCTTATTCACTCTTGTCTGATCCTGCTTAACTCGCTTAGATATTTTTACCTCCCGCCGAAGCACAAAATTATAATCATGTCAATACAACAAGCATAACCTGTGGATTATATACACAATAAATATACAAATCAAGAATTATTTATTTTATCCCTAAATAACAGCCATGGGCCGAACTGGCCTATCGACACCTATACCCACCCCACAACAAAGCATAAAAGCAGCTTAACAACTTATCGGAAATTTCATATAAACACCCGTCTCACCCCTCCGACTTACGCCATTGATCAAACGTATATGACTCCAGAAGGCTGTCTTTCCAATATAAGTTAGCATCTTTATTAAAAAAATTATGGAAAAGATCAAGACTTTTTTTACGCAGCACATGGGGAACGATCTTCATTTGCGCGTCTCTATATAAAGGAGCCAGATCCCGTCTATCCAGATCCGTGCCTCCCCCCATAACGTCTTCATAGGCAAATACCAGTGTCCGGATACCGGACAGAATAATTGCGGCAAAGCACATCAGGCAGGGCTCCATGGTGCAAAACAGTACAGCCCGTTCCGGAATAAAGCAGACATCCGAAAATTCAAGGGCCTTGAGCGCACGTATCTCTGCATGGTCAATTTCACTGAAAAAAGGTAAATCCCCCGACGTTCCGGCCCTGGCACCCGAGGCAATCACCTGATCATCTTGAACAATCACACACCCAACAGGAAACTGCCCCTGCTCAAAGGCTTTACCGGCCTGTTCAAGGGCCTGCTCCATAAAAAAAGAATAATCCAAAAACACTCCTTTCCTTGATTTTTTTATTAAAAGCTGTATTTAATTTTATTTTTATTTTATTTCAATACTGTTTTGATGAATACAATAAACGCAAAAATAAAACAAAACCCAAGTATCCGGGAAATCTTCCAGCAACGGGAGCACAATTTTCTGTCAAGATACGGCACCCCCAGCACCAGCGGTAAACGCCGTCACCCTGATGTGGCCCCTGGCAATATCAGAACCCCTTTTCAGCTGGACAGGGATCGAATTGTATACTCCAATGCCTTCAGGCGTTTGAAATACAAAACCCAAGTTTTCCTATCGCCGCTGGGAGACCATTACCGAACCCGGCTCACCCACACCCTTGAGGTCTCTGAAACGGCAAGGAATATTGCCCGTGCCATGCGCCTGAACGAAGATCTTGTCGAAGCGGTTGCCCTTGGCCATGACTTAGGACATACACCTTTTGGCCATGCCGGAGAAACGGCCTTGATACAAGTATACTCCTCCGGATTTAGCCATTCCGATCAGAGCTTAAGGGTGGTGGATATCCTGGAAAACAGAGGAAAAGGCTTGAATCTTACCACCCAGGTCAGGGACGGCATCCTTAAACATTCCAAAGGATTCGGAAACATCATTCCGGCCACACCCGGCGAAACCGCGTTCACCATTGAAGGGCGGATCGTACGCGTTGCCGACATCATTGCCTACCTGAACCATGACCTTGATGATGCATTGCGGGGCAAGGTAATCTCCAGGGATGAGGTGCCTGACATCTGCAAACAAAAACTTGGCACAACCCACTCCGCCCGCGCATCTACAATGATGGAGCAGTTGGTTTACAACAGCGGGCCCCAAAATGGAGAATTCATTTTGAACATGGGTGAGGACACCATGGAAGCCATGACGATCCTAAGAAAATTTCTCTTTGAAAAAGTGTACCGTTCGCCGGCAGTTCATGGAGAATTTGTAAAGGCAAAAAAAGTAATCATCGGTCTTTACAACTACTTCATGGAAAATCCCGAGGAAATGCAAAAAGAACTGGAAAAAATGGAAATGGCCCCATGGGATTCAACAAAAAACAAACTGAAACGCTCGGTGTGTGATGTCATTGCCTCCATGACAGACCGGTACGCACTTAAATTGTACACACGTCTGTTCTTCCCTAAACCACTGGTTTAAGGCCCATGGTCAAAAACACTAACCCAAGACGCCAACGACTGCCATGACACATATCCCGGAACATTTTTCACCCCTTGTCCAGCTTTACCATGATATGGATAAAGCCTGGAATCAGGTTGCCCAACAATATGAATTTCAATGCAACGGCTGTGAAGACAACTGCTGTCTGTCTCTTTTTTTTCACCACACCCAAGCAGAAGCATCTTTTCTGGAATTTGGATTGCAGACATTACCCAGCAAAGACCAGAAGCATGTGCTAACGCTTAGCCGGGACTACTGCCGTCAAACCTTTTCTGAAGCTACGAAAAATCAAAACCCGCCAGCATCACAAAAAATCCCTTGCCCCTTGCTCAAAACGGATAGGTGCAGCCTTTACAACTTTCGACCAATGATCTGCCGGTTGCACGGATTGCCCCATGAGCTTCACAAGCCCGGACTTAATGTTATAAAAGGACCTGGCTGTGATGCCGGAAAATTTGACAGCCATACATACATCCCTTTTGACCGAACCCCGTTTTATAAACAGATGGCTGTCATAGAAATGAATTTCAGACAACTGACAGGTAAAACCGGAAAAATAAAAAAAACCATTGCCCAGATCCTCGTAGATTCCATGCCCAGGTAAAAAAGGTGGCACAAAGATACCTTGACAGTACACAAACAATTTTATAACTTATCAATAAACTGTTGCTCTAAAAATTTTCTATAAAACGCTCCCCTCTATCTGAAGAATAAACCAGTAGTTTTGGAGAAAACCTAATGTCAAGCGGTTTATATATCACCGCCACCCAGGCGGGCGCCGGCAAATCAGCCATTGCGTTAGGCGTAATGGAAATGCTTTTTCGCAAACTGGACTGTGTGGGCTTTTTCAGACCCATCATCACCCAAGACCCTGGAGATGCCTGGGATGCAGATATTGAACTAATGTCTGGCCAGTACAACCTTGACCGGCCCTATACCACCATGTACGGCGTCACCCAGAACGAAGCGGATCAGCTGTTAAGTCACGGAAAAAAAGATGAGCTGCTTGAAAAAATCATCGAAAAATACAATCTGGCCAAGGAAATATGCAGCTTTATCCTTTGCGAGGGGACAGATTTCGTATCTTCTACCACCGGCGTGGAATTCGACATCAATGCCACCATTATACAAAACCTGAACTGCCCCGTGCTCCTGGTGGCTGATGCCCACAACAAATCCATGGAAGATGCAGCCACACTTACCAGCATGACCTTAGACTCTCTCAGAAGCAAGGGGTGCCATATTTTAGGCACCATAATCAACCGGGTGCCCCCTGCCGACCATTCCGGTATCATTGATCATTTCAAAAAAACCGGATTATTCCCTGATCAACTGATATATGCGATTCCCGAAGAAGAGACCCTGGCCAACCCAACCATCGCAGAAGTTGCAAGCGCATTAGGCGCAAAAGTACTCATTGGAAACGACCAGATCTATCGCCATGCCCGGGGGTTTACCGTTGCAGCCATGCAGTTGACCAACCTGTTAAGCAGAATTAACCACGGTACCCTGATTATCACCCCGGGAGACCGGGCCGATGTAATTGTGGGGTGCATGGCAGCCCTGTCTTCGGACTCCGTCGAGAATGCTTCCGGCATTATTTTGACCGGAGGCCTTGTACCTGACGGTCCGGTATGGGAACTTATCAAGGGCATACCGGATGCCGTACCCGTACTCAGCGTCACCGAAAACACCTTTCCCACCGCCCTGGCCGTGGAAAAAATCAAGAGCTCCATTTCCCCGTATGATGACAGAAAAATTACCCGGACTTTGGCATTATTTGAACAGCACGTGGACCTCGAACGGATGATGGATAAAGTCATCACCACGGACTCCACCATCATGACACCGAAAATGTTCGAATACGAACTTATACGCAAAGCCCGGACGTTCAAAAAACGGATTGTTCTGCCCGAAGGAGACGAAGAGCGCATATTACGCGCCGTGGAAACCATTCTGCGGCGGGAAATTGTTGACATCACCCTTCTTGGTGATGAAAAAAAGATTCGTCACAAAATCGGAAAGCTTGGCCTTCGCATGGATGGATTTGAAATCATCAACCCGGAAAAATCCGAACTGCTCGAGACCTATGCCCAAGTCTATTGCGAGTTAAGAAAACACAAGGGCATGACCATTGAAAACGCCCGGGATCGGGTAACGGACGTCAACTATTTCGGCACCATGATGGTACATATGGGTGATGTGGACGGCATGGTATCAGGTTCCGTCCACAGTACAGCCGCCACCATTATCCCCTCATTTGAAATCATCAAAGCCAAAAACCCACAGACCCCGGTATCCGGACTGTTTTTCATGTGTCTGCCACACAGAGTCCTGGCCTACGGCGACTGTGCCATCAATCCAGACCCTAATGCGGAACAGCTTGCAGAGATAGCCATCACCTCAGCGGAAACAGTAAAAATGTTCGACATCGAACCAAGAATCGCCATGCTGTCATATTCCACGGGCACTTCGGGCAAAGGCAAGGATGTTGACAAGGTCAGAGAAGCCACCGGGATTGTCCAGCAAAAGCGCCCGGACTTGCTTATTGAAGGCCCTATCCAGTATGATGCAGCCATAGAACCGGATGTCGCAAAGACCAAAATGCCGAACTCTCCTGTGGCCGGCAAAGCCACGGTTTTTATTTTTCCTGACCTCAATACAGGAAACAATACTTACAAGGCAGTGCAGCGCTCCTCGAATGCCGTGGCCATTGGTCCGACCCTGCAAGGCTTAAACAAGCCCGTGAATGACTTAAGCCGGGGATGTCTTGTGACGGACATTATCAACACAGTGGCTATCACAGCCATCCAGGCTGCCGAGCAGGATTGGAAAAATAAGACTCAATCATCAAGTTTTTAGGGAATTTGTTCAAATTCAAGGCGGAAACAATTTTTAACCGCAAGAATATACAATATATTTTGAGGATTAAAAATTTTTCCCAACGCCGAAGTTGGACAAATTAACAAAAACTTGATCATCGAGTAGGAGTTAATGGGTATGGGCCTGATGTTCATACACCGCCTTATAACGCTCCTTTGTATAATAGATAAATTCCTGAAGAACAGATGAAAAATATTTTTCTTTATGCCAGATGGTGTAAAAGGAACGGGAAAATTTAAAATCTTTTATCTTGAGACGAAACAGCTGCCCGGACAAAAGTTCGTTCATTACGGAAATTCTGGATAGACAGCTTACCGCCTCCTTGTTTCTAAGTACCGATTTCACAGCTTCCGTATGTCCCACTTCAAGAAAGGGCTTAAATCGTTTTTTGTACTTTTCTATATGATAAAGGAAGACCTCCCGGGTACCGGAACCCTCCTCCCGGAGAATCCAGCGCTTTGATAAAAGCTCGTCCATGCGGTAATCTTCGTCGCGAACAAGGTCCGGATCACCCGTCACCACATAGAGTTCATCAAGGCCAAGCACCTCCCGCTCGATCTCGGTGCTGTTGTAGTCTGCTTCAACGAACCCGATATCCACATCACCATCTTCAATAAGCTTGCCGATCTCTATGGTATTGCCGGTTATTTTTTCCACATGGACCCCTTTATACAGCTCTGCAAACTCATAAATAATCTGGGGAAGGATATAGTTGGCAATGGATGAGCTGGCACCCACTTTGATATCTCCCACCAGATCCTGATCCCTGAACATAGACTCGCTTTCCCGCAGGCCAAAAACAAGGGGCTCCACCATCCTGAAAAAATAGCGCCCGTTTTCATTGACCACCAGCCTTTTGTGGATGCGGTCGAATAATAATTTCCCCAAAGTCTCTTCAAGTGATTTTATGGACATGGATACTGCCGACTGGGTCAAACCGAAATCCTTGGCCACCTGACTTAAATGAGGTGTCTTCACAAGCGCAAGAAATAGCTCAAGTTGCCTTAGTGTCAATTGCATACCTCCATAAAAAGAACTAAACAATACCCCGGGGCATGGGCGGCACCGGGGCTCCGCCTAGAACAAACCCACCATCTATACGCAGGGTGGCACCGGTCATATAGGGGGCATCTTTAATAATAAAATTGACAGCTTTGACAACATCGGAAACTTGGCCGGTCCGACCTGCCAAAGTATGATCTATCAGGGAACGCTTTTCCGCATCCGTCAGCACCTCCCGCCAGCCCCGGGTACCCTGGGCGTGGCGGGTTTCAAAAACACCCAGCATCAATTCGTTTACCCGCACCGAAGGTGCCCCCATCCGGGCCCATGTTTCGGTGAGTATGCGGACGCCACGGTTGGCGGCTGAATATCCCTCGTTGAAAACCAAGGCAGCAGGGCCGGACCTTCCGGTAATTGCCGCAACAGAAGAAATATTAATGACAACGGCGTCATCACCGGCTTTCAACAAAGGAAACACTGTTTCAAAAATCCAACGTTTGGCTTTAAGCGTTGTTTCAATCTCCAGATCCCACTGTTCTTCAACATATGCCCCGTGAACTTTAGGCCATCCGCCGCGTTCAATGTTGTTCACCAGGATATCCAGACGTCCATACCGATCTTTTATAAACGTTGCCAGACCCTCTATCTCATCAATTTTACGCAAATCGGCATTTATTATATGGTATTGGGCACCTGTCTTTTCAAATTCCTTTTCCATATCACAGAAGGCATCCGGCCAGTCATGGCGGGTGAGGATAAGGTTTGCCCCCTGCCGGGCAAGGTCCAGGCCAATGCCCTTGCCGATCCCCTTGACCGCCCCAAGCACCAGAGCTACTTTTCCTTTGATATCCATAATTTTCAGCCCTGAATTTCCAAATCTTTACCAAACAACTGGTATTTCACCCAGGCAATACCGAAATTAAGCAAGCTTAAATCATCAGCCACAACCTTTTCCACATATTCCACGGGCAGGTCCATTGAATCAAGAAGGCCTTTGTCCTTGATCTGAATCTTAAAATTGTCCAGATCATATAAAGCCATGTAAAAAATATCTTCTTCAGCGCCCTCGAGCTTTCCGGGCCGGATCTGGTTTTTAAGGCTGATCAGTTCGAGAATTTTATCATTTTCCGCGTTGTGGTCGACAACATCCTGGCCTTTAAGCCACTGGGCAACAGTTTCATTACCCTGAATGCCAAAGCCTTTGCAGTGTTCTTCTTCAATCAAAGCAAAATACTCGGCATTTTCCCCGGTAGCCCGATCCTTTACTATGGCTCGGGCTAAGGGGTACATACGGCATGATGCAGGGCGGTCATTATATATGGAACATCCTGAATCCGTAACAAAAGGACAGGCATGACCGGTGGCTGGATTGGCCTTAAAGGTAATCACCGGCAGCCCGGAACCGGGTCCGGTATGCCGGGATGTATATTTCTGCAGAAACTTCCAGGATGGCAGAGTTACTGCATTCTTCATCCTCAGAATATCATAGGGCGTCAGTGCCTGATTCAAATCCCTGCAACACTGATTGAAGCATGGGTTCTCCGGATTGCAGTTGAATTGCATGGGATCATCCAAGCCCACAGGTAGCATCTCATCGTTCATTTTTTTTCCTTTATGATTTTAAAATTACGGTAGAAACCGAGTTATACACAACCGGCAGGTAAACTATCAGGATACAATTAATTTTTCCAGATGATTTTAATGCAATCACTCACAAGATATAGTGTCTTACCTACCCCAAAAGCATATATATTGTCGAAGCGCTAATCGTTCAAAAAAATTGAAGAAATCATTAAATCATTTTTTTTGAATTTTCTTGACACAGACCTTGTCAGGGTGTTATTCCCATATCATTTGTTTTGAGGAAGATGCCCTATTGGATGAAATTTTAAACAGATATAGTCCATGGCCCTCGGGACCAAACGCTTTAAATTACAGGCCTTTCGAAATTTTTCGACTGGCCTTAATATGGATAGATACAAATTGTCGCACAACGGTATTTGTGCAATTTTGATTAACCTAACCTTAATGGAGGTATTTTAAATGCCATCTTTTGTAATCGCAGAAAAATGTGACGGCTGTAAAGGCGGGGACAAAACCGCATGCATGTACATCTGCCCCAATGACCTGATGGTTCTGGATGCTAATGAAATGAAAGCTTACAACCAAGAACCGGATCAGTGCTGGGAATGCTACTCTTGCGTAAAAATCTGCCCTTCCCAGGCTATTGAAGTAAGAGGTTACTCTGACTTCGTACCCATGGGCGCTTCCGTACAGCCTATGATGGGCACTGAGGACATTATGTGGACCTGTAAGTTCAGAAACGGCGTTGTAAAACGCTTTAAGTTCCCCATCAGAACCACTCCTGAAGGCGAAGCCAACGCTTATGACGATCTGAAGGGTAAAGACCTTAATTCAGGCCTGCTTTCTACTCAGGAAGCAGACGGTTATGAGCTGGTTGCTCCCACCGAACTGGCATAGGTTGCTAAAATTTAATTTCTGATACTTAATAAAATTTTTTGGAGGTATATAAATGGCATTACCTAACAAACCGGCTGGTGAACTTAAAATCGTTAGAGAGCCAGAGGTAGAAAAAAGAGACGTTGATGTTCTGATCATCGGCGGTGGTATGGCTGCCTGCGGTACTGCATTTGAAATCAAAAAATGGGCTGATGACGACACCAAAATCCTGCTGGTTGACAAAGCCGCTCTTGAACGGTCCGGCGCTGTTGCCCAGGGTCTGTCTGCCATCAACACCTACATCGGTGATAACAAGCCTGAAGATTATGTCCGCATGGTCCGTAACGACCTGATGGGTATTGTTCGTGAAGACTTGATCTTTGACCTTGGCCGTCACGTTGATGATTCCGTACATCTGTTTGAAGAATGGGGACTTCCCATTTGGAAAAAAACCGACGACGGTAAAAACATGGACGGTAAAAAAGGCCAGAAGATGGGCACCCTTAAGGGCGGCGCCACTCCTGTTCGTACCGGTAAATGGCAGATCATGATCAACGGTGAATCCTACAAGAGAATCGTTGCTGAAGCCGGTAAAAAAGCCCTTGGCGACGAAAACATCCTTGAGAGAGTCTTCATCGTTGAAATCCTCAACGACAAAGATGATCCCAAAAGAGCTGCTGGCGCGGTTGGTTTCTCCGTACGCGAAAACAAAGTTTACATCATCAACGCAAAAGTTATGATGGTTGCCTGCGGTGGCGCGGTTAACATCTACCAGCCCCGTTCCGTTGCTGAAGGTAAAGGTCGTGCATGGTATCCCGTATGGAATGCCGGTTCCACTTACACCATGGCTCTTAGAGCTGGTGCTGAGTTGTCCATGATGGAAAACCGTTTCACCCCGGCCCGTTTTAAAGACGGTTACGGCCCTGTTGGTGCATGGTTCCTGCTGTTTAAAGCCAAAGTTGTTAACGGCCTTGGTGAATTCTATGCCGGTAACGAAGAAACCAAAAAAGAGCTTGAAAAATATGCTCCTTACGGAACTGCTGCCGTAACACCGACATGTCTGCGTAACCATCTGATGATGAAAGAATACAAAGAAGGCCGCGGTCCCATCATCATGGAAACCACCAAAGCTCTTGCTGCACTTGGCGAAACCATGGACAAAAAAGAGCTGAAACATCTTGAGTCAGAAGCTTGGGAAGATTTCCTTGACATGTCCGTTGGTCAGGCCGGTCTGTGGTGTGCTACCAACACCGAGCCCGAGAAAAAAGACTCTGAAATTATGCCCACCGAACCGTACCTGCTGGGTTCCCATTCCGGTTGCTGCGGCATCTGGTGCTCAGGTCCTGAAGAAGACTGGGTACCTGATTCCTACAAATGGGGCTACAACAGAATGACCACATGTAAAGGTCTGTTCACTGCAGGTGACGGCGTTGGTTGCTCCGGTCATAAATTCTCCTCTGGCTCCCATGCAGAAGGCCGTATCATTGCGAAATCCATGCTTCAGTATCTGAAAGCCGAAGGCGACAAGGTTACCGGTTTTGCTGAAACTGATCAGGAACTGGTCGACATGGTTTACTATCCGGTATACAACTACCTGGATAACTGTGAATATACCACAGCCACAGACGTTAACCCCAAATACTGCAAACCTGCAGGTATGGCCATGCGTCTGATGAAAATGACCAATGAGTATGGTGCTGGTACCGGCGCTATGTACATGACCAACGGCAAATCTCTTGAAGTTCTCATGGACCTGTTCGAAATGTTCCGTGAAGACCTTGAGAAAATCGCTGCTGGCGATCTGCATGAACTGCTCAGAGCATGGGAAATTATCCATCGTCTCTACACTGTTCAGGCTCATACCCGTCACATTCAGTTCCGTGAAGAATCCCGCTTCCCTGGTTTCTACTACAGAGGCGACTTCATGGGCCAGAATGACGAAGAATGGTTCTGCTTTGTTAACTCTTCTTATGACAAGAAAACCAACGAGTGGACATTGAAAAAAGAACCCTACCATAAAATTATCTCCGACTAATAGGGTAAGACGTTTTAACCTAAGGATGTCTTGATATGAACCTCCAGGTGCCGGCTTACCGGTGCCTGGAGGTTTTTTCAGATTATGCCTTCCTGGTCCTGTAGCCCTGTCTCCTTTTTTGCAAGCTTGCAAGCAAACGGTTTATAGGTTAACTTGCAGTCTTGTTATAGGTTAGTTTGCAGTCTTGCAAATAAGGAGAACAGGATGCTGGCTCCGGGCCTAAACCGGATATAATCTGGTTTTGACAGGATCCGGCATACGAAAATTTGGAACTTATTACACAACACAACTACACAACTTAAATGCACGGAGGGACAGCATGACTACAGAAAATTCAGCCCCGGTAAGTGGAAGCATTATGGTGGTTGGTGGTGGAATCAGCGGTCTGACAACCGCTTTGGAAGCTGCCGAAGTGGGCTACGAAGTCTTCCTGATTGAAAAGGAAGCATCCCTTGGTGGAAGAGTTTCCCAACTCAAGCACTACTTCCCCAAACTCTGCCCGCCTACCTGCGGCCTTGAAATCAATTACAGACGCCTCAAAGATAACACGAACATCAAGGTGTACACACTTTCTGAGGTACAGAACGTTGATGGAACGCCCGGGGATTACACTGTCAGCGTAAAAACCGCGCCCCGTTATGTAAACAGCAACTGCACCTGCTGCGGTGAATGTGAAAAAGTGTGCGAAACTGAAATCAGCAATGAATTCAATTTTGGCATGGATCGACGCAAAGCCGCATACCTGCCCCACAACATGGCCTTCCCCCAGCGGTATGTCATGGATCCTGCCATGAGCCAGGATGACCGGGAAAAGGTCAAGGAAGCTTGCAAATATAACGCCATTGATTTTTCCATGGAAGAAAGCACATTTGACCTGAAAGTCGGTGCCGTTGTATTCGCCACCGGATGGCAGCCCTATGATGCCACCCGCATTGACAATCTTGGTTTTGGCCGGTACCAGAACATCATCACCAACATGATGCTGGAACGTTTAGCCTCTTCCAACGGTCCTACCGAAGGTAAAATCATCCGCCCGTCCGACGACAAGGCACCTGAAACAATTGCCTTTGCACAGTGTGCAGGGTCCAGGGATGAAAACCATCTGCCCTACTGCTCATACATATGCTGTATGGCATCCTTAAAACATGCCACATATATCAGAACCCAATATCCTGATGCAAAAATTTACATCTATTACATTGATCTACGGACCCCCGGCAGAAAATACGAAAACTTCTATGCCAAACTCAAAGAAGATGAAAACGTATTTTTTGTAAAAGGAAAGGTTGCCGAAGTCAGTGAAGAGAGCGGTACCGGCAATATCAATCTTGTGGCCGAAGATACCATCTCCGGAGAAAAAATCAGGCAAACCGTTGATATGCTGGTGCTGGCCACCGGAATGCAGCCTTCCTGCGCCATTGATAAGCCCGCAGCAGATCTGACCTTTGATGACGAAGGCTTTATTATCAATGACTTTTCCAAAGGCGGCCTGTTTGCAGCAGGGTGTGCCAATAAACCGGCCGATGTTGTGACATCCAACCAGAATGCAACCGGCATGGCCCTTAAAGCCATTCAGACTCTGAGGAGGTAACGAACCATGGATAAAAAATACGGCGTATATATCTGCACAGGCTGTGGTATCGGTGACACACTTGACATGGAAGCCTTAACAGGTGTCCCCGACGAAGAGGGCATCAACTGCACCACCCACCCCTTCCTATGCTCCAAAGAAGGTGTTCAACTTATTCAAAAGGATATTGACGAAGGCAAAGTCAACGCCATGGTTATCGGCGCTTGTTCCCGCCGGGTGAACTTTGATGTATTTAACTTCCCCGGATGCATTATTGAACGGGCCAATTTAAGAGAAGGCGTGGTATGGCCCCATTCCCGGGAAACCTACCCTGCCCTGGCCGAAGACCAGAAAGATGATGGCGAACACTTTGATCGGGTTCAAATGAAGGCTGAAGATTATATCAAAATGGGTATGATCCGCCTGGAAAAAGTCAATCTGCCTGAGCCTTACCAAACAGAGTCCTTTTCTAAAAAGGTGCTTGTTATCGGCGGCGGCGTAACCGGTATGTCTGCAGCACTTGATGCAGCCAAAACCGGTTATGAGGTTACCATTGTCGAAAAAACTGCAGCCCTTGGCGGCTATGCAGCCAAACTGCGCAGCCAGACGCCCATTCAGACGCCCTTTGAAACCCTCCAGGCACCGGTGGTTGATGCACTTGTCCAGGAAGTTGAGGGTAACCCTTACATAGATGTACGGACCAACTGCCTTGTGGCACGTATTGCCGGCCAGCCTGGAGAGTTCACCGTAACCATGAAAAAACCCGGTGAAAAAATCCCCTTTGACGTCCCCTTTCCGCTGCCCCCTGAAGAACTGGTAGATGAAAACGGCAAAGAGCTTGATGCCGACGCTGCTCATGAAAAATACCTAAAATTCAACGAAGGCAGGGAAGACATCCTTTCTCTTGACCCAAACGGCGAGCTTTACGGTGCAGTTGTCCTTGCAGCCGGCTGGCGGCCCGATGTCCTTAAAGGCGAAGCATATGCTCACCTATCTGTGGACACTCCTGATGTGGTCACCAATGACGAATTTGAAATGATTGCGGCAAAGGGTAAAATCCTTCGTCCCTCTGATGGCAAGGCAGCTAAAAACGTAGTATTTATTCAATCTGCCGGCAAAGATGAAGACGACAGCGATTTTGAATACACTGGTTCCGTAACTTCCATGGTTGCCCTGAAACAGGCCCGTTATGTCAGGGAAGATTATGCTGACGGCAAAGCCTATGTCATTTACCAACACATGAGAACCCCAGGTCTGCAGGAATATTTCTACAAATCCATGCAGCAAGATGACGGCATTTTCATGACCAAGGGTTCAGTCACCGACGTTACAGCCATGAGTTCAGAACTGATGGTTACAGCCAAAAACACGCTGCTTGGTGAAAACCTGGTGCTTAAAGCGGACTTGGTTGTTGTAGCAAGCGGCATGGTTCCAGCCACCAAGGATGACCCGGTTATCAACCTGGCCTACCGCCAGGGCCCCGGTTTCAGGGATAATGATCTTTTCGGCCAGTATGCTGATTCGAACTTTATTTGCTTTCCCTATGAAACCCAGAGAACCGGTATTTACGCAGCCGGTACCGTCCGCCGGGCCATGACCATCGAAGAGTCCATGGAAGATGCATCCGGCGCAGCACTGAAAGCTATTCAGTGTATTGAAAGCGCCAACCGCGGCATGGCAGTTCACCCTCGTTCCGGTGACATGACTTATCCAGACTTCTTCTTCCAGAGATGCACCCAGTGCAAACGCTGCACGGTTGAATGCCCCTTCGGCGCCCTGGATGATGATGCCAAAGGAACCCCAAAAGCCAATCCCACCCGTTGCCGCCGCTGCGGTACCTGCATGGGTGCCTGCCCGGAACGTATTATCTCCTTTGCCGATTATACCATTGACAGTATCGGTTCCCAGGTTAAGGCCATCAGTGTTCCGTCTGAGGACGATTATGATGAACCACCCCTGCGCTTTTTGGCCTTGGTATGTGAAAACGATGCATACCCTGCATTGGATATGGTAGGTATGAACCGCGTGGACTACTCACCTGATGTCCGGGTAATTCCCGTTCGCTGCCTGGGTTCCGTGAACACCATATGGATCAAGGATGCCCTGGCCCAGGGTCTGGACGGCGTTATCCTCATCGGCTGCAAACATGGCGATGATTACCAGTGCCATTTTGTCAAAGGTTCAGAACTTGCTGAGGTTCGTGTGAAAAAAATTGGTGATGCACTCGCCTCACTTGCCCTTGAAGAAGAACGTGTAGCCTTTGCAGAAATCGCCATTGATGAATATGACAAACTGCCCCAGATTATCAACGATTTTGTTGAAGAAGTGGACGCTCTTGGCCCGAACCCGTTCAAAGGTTTCTAACAACGGCGCATACAAACTTAATGGAGGTATCTACTACTATGAGTGCCAATTATATTGCCCAACCAGATCTGGAATTCATTGCCGAGATTAGAGGTCTTGGCGGAGAAACCCTGAAAAAATGTTATCAATGCGCCACATGTTCCGTGGCCTGCCCCATTGCACCTGAAAACAGCCCCTTCCCCAGAAAGGAAATGATTGCTGCCTCATGGGGTCTTAAAGACAAACTGATCAGCAACGGAGACATCTGGCTGTGTCACAATTGCGGTGACTGCACGGATATGTGCCCCCGTGGCGCAGCCCCCGGCGATGTACTGGCTGCGATCCGCTCTGCAGCCATCACTGAATACGCAACCCCCAAATCCCTTGCTAAGGCTGTAAATGATCCGTCCAAACTGCCGCTTCTGCTTGGGATTCCGGCTGCCTGGTTTGCACTGCTTGCCATTATTACAATGGGCTTTGGCGGCATCATGGAAAAAATTTTCCATTTCCTGTTCGGCGATGCCCTTGGCGGACGCCTTCACTGGTCCCATGCCCATGAAGGCGCAGATCATGTTATCGCCCATGCCAACTTTGTATCCACCTGGTTTGTGGATATGACCTTTGTTCCCTTGTCTATTTTTGTCGCAGTTGTCTTCTTTCTTGGCTTGAAACGCTTCATTGTCGATGTTCATGACAATGCGGTACTTGAAGGCAAAACAGACAAAACCAGCCTTGATTACAAAGCTCTTTTAATGTCTATTAAAAATGTCATACCCATGATATTGAAACATAACAAATTCACCCAGTGCGGAACAAATAAAGAGCGCGCCACCCCGCATATGATGGTGCTTTATGCCTTTATCGGCCTTTTTATTGTAACTGCAGTATGCGGCATCATGCTTTACGTAGGCGGCTATGCCGGTCCTTATCCCCAGCTTAACCCCATTAAATGGCTGGCCAATATCGCAGGAGTTGCCTTGGTCATTGGTTCCGGCATAATGATCAAGAGCAGACTTACCAACAAGGAACAGGTCACAACTTATAAAGACTGGTTCATTCTTGGTGTTGTCTTCGCCTTAGGTCTTTCCGGTATGCTCACGGAAATGGCCCGCCTGGCTGAAATTGCATGGCTTTCTTACTTCTTTTACTGGATTCACTTGATTGCCATTTTCAACTTGTTTGCATTCCTGCCGTATTCAAAAATGGCCCACATTGTCTACCGTACGGTTGCCATGGGTTATGCGGATTACGCCAACAGAAAATAGCATTTAAGCTGTATAATTGATTAAAAGGGCTGGTTTTTGACCAGCCCTTTTTTATTTTAACCCTGAAACACAATTTTTCTTTGTAATTAATTATCCCAGAGAACTGCCAACCTATTTATCTCAGTTTCTAAAACTAAGCCTCCGGCGTTAAAAATCATTCATTCTCTTACCCAAAGATTCCCACGTTCTGCCCCACAAAAGACATAATTCAGGTAATCTTAAGGCATAAAAGCCGAATGTATGCCTCCACCCTTGGCCAGACACCCTGTCTTGTAGGCGAAAATTTTTACTTAGGAATGAGTCCGAAATAACTTATAACCTGGGAGCGCAGGCGTCTCGCCTGCATCGTGAAAATACTTGCGGACAGCGGGCGGGACGCCAGCGCCCCGGATATAACAAAATGGGCAAATTATTTAAGCCTCGTTCCTTAGCCATCGGTTTTATTTTTGCAGATTCATCAAAGGATAACACCGAATTTTTTTGTACGCGGATTTTATATTCTCAAAACAAAAAAAGCTCCCGGCAAAATACCGAAAGCTTTTATTTTTAAGTGGCGTCCCCAAGGGGATTCGAACCCCTGTCGCAGGCGTGAAAGGCCTGTGTCCTGGACCGGGCTAGACGATGGGGACGTACTTTAAAGATATGCAATGTAAATGGTGCCCAGGAACAGAATTGAACTGCTGACACGGGGATTTTCAGTCCCCTGCTCTACCGACTGAGCTACCTGGGCCCATGAGAAAATGAATTTAATCGAATATTGAGTTCATGTCAATACTTTTTTAAAACGCCTTAACAACTAAAGCCCCGCAAAGAAAATTGCGGGGCTTTAGCATATTGGGGACGGGTACCTGGAACGATGTCACAGTTACTCTTGATCCTATTTAATTTCACTCAATTTCAAAACCGCGTTCGCCGTGAATGGCATTATCAAGACCGGATCGTTCATCTTCCGGATCCACCCTGATCCCGCCGGTGAGTGCTTTAGTAATATAAATAACGATCAATGTGGCAATGGCTGCAAAGACTGCAGTGCCGATGATGGAAAAAAATTGGATGCCCAATTGTTTTGTATTGCCGTAAAAAAGGCCAATCGCTCCTTCAGTAACTGCCGGTGTGGCAAAAAGGCCTGTGGCCAGGGCACCCCAAATGCCGCAAAGGCCATGGATTCCGAAGGCATCAAGGGAGTCGTCATAGCCAAACTTCTGTTTAATTACGGCAACGCCTATATATCCTAAAACGCCGGCAACTGCACCAATGGCAAATGCACCGCCGAGAGAGACAAATCCTGCTGCCGGTGTGATACCCACCAAGCCAGCAACAGCACCTGAGGCAAGTCCAAGAACCGTGGGCTTCCCTGAGATTTTCCACTCAACGAACAACCAGGCAAGTCCTGCAACGGAGGCCGCAGTATTGGTAACCATGAATGCGGATGCTGCCACGCCGTCGGCTGCCAGTTCACTGCCTGCATTGAAACCAAACCAGCCAAACCACAGAAGCCCTGCACCCAGGGCAGTAAACGTAACCGATGAGGGGATCATGGCTTCCTTTCCGTAGCCATTGCGTTTACCTAATACCAAAGCCAGCACCAGGCCTGACACACCGGCATTAATGTGAACAACGTTACCGCCGGCAAAATCCAGGGCACCAATGTGATGCATCCATCCCCCGCCCCATGCCCAGTTACATACAGGCGCATAAACAAATGTAATCCACAGGATGGTGAAGAGTATCCAGGAGGAAAATTTCATTCTGTCCACGACAGAACCCAGAACAATGGCAATGGAAATGCAGGCAAAGGTCATCTGAAACAAAACAAAAATCAGGGTGGGAATGGAGCCGGATACCGAATTAATGTCAATGCCGGCTAAAAACAGATGATTCAGATTACCGATGAAAAGAGAGTCGCTTTCTCCAAAGGCCAGCGAATATCCCCAGGCCACCCAGACCACTGATGCCAGACAATACGCCACAAGCGTCATGGCAATGGTATTCAGCAGGTTTTTGTATCGTGACATACCGCCATAAAACAGGGCCAGGCCGGCTGGCGTCATCATCATGACAAGGGCCGTGGACATGGTTACCCATGCGGTATCTCCGGAATCAATGGTGCCTTCTCCGGCCAGGGCCGGACATACATTTAACAGGACAAAGCCAACAGTAAGTACACAGTGTCTAAACATCATATTTTCCTCTTCTCGGGTTAATTAAAGATAGCGGTTAACTCAGGGACTTGCAAAAAAAAATAAAAATTTTGTAAGCACCTTGTGCAAATACACATTAATCAACAAATTTGTTCTTAACATTAAAGCAAATATTAGACCATGTGAGTACTTTTACGGTATCATACAGGCGTAATTATTTGAAATTAAACATTTAAAATGTATTATAAAATATCGTTTAATGATCTATTTTAAAAACAGAATATTTTTTTTGTTTCACAAAAATGTAATATCCTACATAAAGATGTAATACAAAAATGTTGTTTTTAGTTAAAACACCATAAGCACTGTTATATATCGCAAATTCCAAGCTATACATGCGGATGAATTCAGACCTCAAGAAATAGGCCAAACTTGAAACAACATAATTGTACTTTTATATCAAAGACGACAAACCTGATTGACGGTTAATGTAATTGCCCCCCATTCATTTTCCACCTTGCCTGAAAGTAAATATGGATATCCATCATCAAGGATATGGGAAAACCTGGTGTATGCCTTAGGGAAAAATACAGCTTCAACCAATCCTGTATCATCTTCAAACGTAAGAAATTTCATGGGGTCCCCTTGTCTGGTTCTCACAAGCTTGCCCGTGATCAGCCAGCCTGCAAAACAAACCTTCCGGCCAGCCATATTGGGCAGGGCTACCGCTTCAATGGTGTTGATATGTTGAAATTTTTCCTTTATCAGCGACATGGGGTGACAGGCCGATAAAAATCCCAGCATGGCAAATTCCCGGCGAAGCCGTTTAAAGGGAGGGTCAGGCGGTAAATCCGGAATTTCGTGCATGTCTGGTTTAAACAGATCAATCCGGTCCACCATGAACCTCCGACCTGCCTGCCACGCGCAATATGCCCAGGCTAAAGCGGCACGGGTTCTGCCCTGGGAAAGACAGTCAAGGCAGCCGCTGTCCGTAAGCGCCCGGGCCTCATCTTCCCTGGGGGTGATGCGGTTAAAAAAATCAAAGCTGTCTGAAAACATAGCTTTTTTTCGTTCGAGAATAATTCTGTCCATGGTTGCCCGGCTTAAGGTTTTGATGGCCATCAGCCCGACCCGAATCTCGTTTTTAAGTCCACTCCAATGCACCTGGCTGTATCGGACATCCGGACCCAGAATAGTTATCCCCATACGCCGGGCTTCGGACACATAGGCAAAGGTGGTGTAAAATCCGCCCTGGTTGGATATCACGGCTGCCATGAATTGAGCCGGGTAATGGGTTTTAAGATACGCCGCCTGGAATGATACCCGGGCATAGGACGCCGAGTGGGGCTTGCAAAAGGAATAGCCTGAAAACGAGATGATCATATGCCAAATTCGCTCAACAGCGTTAAAGGAAACGCCCTTGCGGCGGGCACCTTTAAAAAAATCAGCCCTGAAACCCTCAAGTTTTTTATGTCTGTCCTTTTTGGACATGACCTTACGCAGTTCATCCGCCCTGGCATGGGTAAAGCCGGCCAGCCGGACCGCAGCCTTTGAAACATCCTCCTGGTATACCATGATGCCGAAGGTTTCGTCCAAAAGGCCATCCATTAAAGGATGAAGCGGTTCCCATTCGCCTGAATGCAGGCGTTTGAGGTACGTTTTTATAAACTCATTGGCAGCGGGTCGGATAATGCTGGTATGAATAACCAGATGCCGGAAATCACCCTGGCCTGACTTTTTCTGAAGCAGGCGCATCGCAGGGCTTTCAATGTAAAAACATCCCATGGTCCGACCCTGAGCCACCTGCTGCTGGGTGGCAGGGTCATCCTCCGGATCAATGTCCTGAAAATCCGTAAATTCCCCCTGTGTATCCCGGATTAAGGCAATGCAGTCCCTGATGACGCCCAGGCTGCGGTTGCCCAGAAGATCAATTTTGACAAGGCCTGCAGTTTCGGTGCTCTCTTTTTCCCATTGGATGACAGGAATGCCCTTGGGCGAATTTTCCACAGGCACATAGGTGTCAATGGGGTCTGGGGTGATGACAACGCCCCCCGGATGAACCGACAGATGCCTGGGGGTTTCGATAAGTCTGTTTGCAAGACGGAGGATCCTTGACCAGGGATCAGGCACCCCGCCGGTTTTCTCGGGATATTCAGTCTTGAATGTATTGGCGCCTCTTAAAAATGGGGTCTCCCGGTACATATTGGCAATCCCCTGCTTTATTTCAGCTTCGGGCAGGCCAAACACCCTGGCTGTTTCCCGTACCGCCATCCGGGGCTGGAACAGGATGTGGCTTGCCACCATGGCAGAACGGCCTTTAAACCGGTTCAGCACATGGTTGAGCACAGCATCCCGTTCATCCCATGCAAAATCCACATCAATGTCCGGGGGATCCCGGCGTTCCGGATTGAGAAACCGTTCAAAATAAAGGTTGTGCTTGATGGGGCACACATTGGTGATGCCCAGGCAGTATGCCACGATGGATGCGGCACCCGCCCCCCTGCCGCAGGTGCGCGATGCCTGTTTTACAATGTCGGCAACCACCAGGAAATAGCTGGAAAAACGTGTTTGTTCAATAATGGCTAATTCGTGGTCAATGCGCTTGAGCACCCGGCTTGAAAGGTTCGGTCCATAACGTTTTATGGCGCCTGTCATGGTTTTTTGCCGGAGCAATCCTGAGCATGTCTGTCCCAAAGGCGGTGTATACGGGGGCATGACAATACCAAAATCAGGGCCGCTGAATTCAAGACGTTCTGCCAGAACCCGGGTGGCAGCTAGTGCTTCGGGCATGGCGGCAAACTTTTGGCAATAGTGGCTGGGGCTGCCTAAAAAAGCGTCCGCGGGTGCTATCTGTTCAACGGAGAGCCGGGACAGGCTGGTCTTGGTTTCAATGGCCCGCAACAGGGCATGGATCTCATGGTCCCCGGGGGATAAAAAATAACTATCCGGGGCAGCCACCAAAGGCAGTTTTGCTGCCCGGGCCGCCCGGCACAGGGGGTGGTTGCGGGAAACCGGTGCACGGCCGATAAAGGCTGCGAGATCCAGATCCATGCCCTGGCGGGAAAGCGTGTGCCAGTGAATCAGGCATTGGGCAGACGGGGTCAAAAGGATCAGGCCCTGCCCCAGGGGCGGTACGGCTTGTTCCAGATTAAAGTACGGGTCCCTGTGGCGTTGGGTAAGAAGCCTGCACAAATTGGCGTAGCCCGTGCTGTTTTTTACCAGGGTCACCACTTTTGTACCAGTGTGCGGGGCGGTGATTTCAGCACCAACCACAGGTCGCAAATTAAACTCGGCACAGGCAGCAAGGAACGGCCACAAGCCGTAAAGGTTATTGGTGTCTGTCAGGGCAAGGGCTTTATATCCCAGAGCCTTTGCCCGGGCGCACAGATCCCGGACCCCTGGGACACCCCACATCAGCGAGTAGTGGGAGTGAACTGCCAACGGAATCATGGCACGACAGATTCACCCGGCATTTTTAAAGCTGTTCCAAGGGTGATTGCCCCGGTGCCGAACCGTTCCTGCACCTGGGTGGCAGCCCGTTGAACAATACGGATTTTATCTTCTTTTTGATCCCTGTCCAGCGCCTGGAACAGATCGGCCTGGGCGGGTAGAAATGATTGATTCATACGAACAGGAGCCGTGCTGCAGGCAAGGCTGATATGCCGGATGCGGATTCTGCGTTTCCAGGTGCGTGCAAACAGCTCCCATGCCTGACTGAACATGAAAAGACTGTCGCCTCGTATCTTCGTGCATCTTCCATGACGCTGGATTCCGTCGGTGTAGGACAGGCACAAATCCAACCCCCTGGGGTATGCCCGGCGGCGTGTCAAATCTCGACTAATTCGCTGGCTTAAAAGGGCAATACAGGCTTTCAGTTCGTCTTGATCATTTGTGTCTGTGGCAAATTCATGATCAACGATCAGATCAGGTGACCGATTTTGGACAGAAACCGGCCGAACAGGATCGGTGTCCATACCCTGGATGATGCGGTGAATGGTATACGCCCTGTCCGCAAAGGGAACGGCCAGCTGGGCCGGGGTCAGTTGCCGGAGATGAAACACGGTTTCAAGGTTAAAGCGGGCGGCGGTCTGTGCTTCACGGCGGCTTATTCCGGGCAGCAGTTTAAGGGGAAATGGTTCAAGGAATTCAGCTTCTTCGCCAGGCCCCACAATATACTCCCCCAGGGGTTTGACCAGCCGGGTGGCGGCCTTGGCCACCAGTTTATTGGTGGACAGGGACCAGACAGGATCCAGGCCCATCTGTTTTTTTATTGCTTTTTTCAACCGGAAGGCCACATCCGGAGCCGGGCCGTAAAGTCTTGCCGTGCCGGTGATATCCAGGAAAAGATGGCCGTCTCCCATGCCGGACTCCACTGCCGGGGTAACTGCCAGGCCTTGCTTGGTGATCTCTTTCATGGCTTGCGCATACCGGTTGAAACGGGGCGGCAAAACCGGGATACGCCTATGTCGCGACATTACCTGTGACAGGGGCATTCGTTTTCGGATGCCTTCCCGGAACGCCGCTTCATTCATGTCATAAACCACAGCCCTGGGGGTGCCCAAAGGTGCAATAACCACAGGTCTATCTTTTAAAGCCGGAGAGGCCATGATTTCCAGCCGGGCGGCAAAATCAGCAATATTCAGATGGATGATGGACCGGGGTCTCATGGATGGGCACTGAGTATCTTGAGCAGCCGCCGGCAGTTATTTGGCGCCTGCCCCCTGACGTGGTTGTTGAAAAACACGCCGCCTGTGTCTGCGGCAGGACCAAGGGTATTGGAAATGGTTTCGGCAAGGGCCTTTAGTTCGGATTCGCTGTAATTGTAGTCAAATTGTTTTTGCATGTTGCCGGACCGCCAGCCCTGGCTGTTTCTGCCGTGCAGCCGCAGGTAGAAAAGCTGTGGATTGGTTACGATATCCAGCCTTGGGAACAGGCTGGGCAGATCCGGGCCATCCACGGTCACCAGGGTGATTGCCCGCCGTTCAAATTCATAAAACACCTTGTCATGGACCCAGGAAGGATGCCGGAACTCAACGGCCACGGGCAGGCCTGCAAGCTCATCCAATAAGGCTGCCAGGTAGATTCGCCGTTCCGGGGTGCGCGTGAAATAGGGCGGCAGCTGGACCAGTATGCACAAAAGGCGGTCCGTGGTTTCCAGGGGGCTAATGCCCTGGCGGAACATCAGCACCTCCCGGATCCATCCGGTTTTGTCCACTTCATGGGTCATGGTACGGGTGAGTTTGACGCTGAATTTAAACCCTTCAGGCACCTGGGCCGCCATTCGCTCCAGGGAGCGGGCCTTGGGCATCTGGTACCAGGTATAGTTAAGTTCCGTGGCCTTAAACATCCCGGTATAAGCCGGCAACATGCCGGCCGCATGGGTGCCAGCCGGGTAAACCCCTGCATCCACCCATTCCGCATAGGAGTAGCCGCTGGTGCCTGCACACAATCTATTCACCGGTTTATTCCCCTTCCATAGCCTGGGCGGAGCGGATAATGCCGATCACTTTTCCCTGGATCATAATATCATCAAACCCATAGGTCTGGGGGCTGAAAGCAGGATTTTCCGGACGCAACTCAATGTGGTCGGCATGCAGAAAAAAACGCTTGACCGTGGCTTCTTCTCCGTTGATCAGGGCCACCACGATTTCCCTGTCCACGGCATACTGCCGGGGTCTGCAGATGGCAATGTCCCGGTCAAGGATACCCGCGTTTTTCATGGACTCACCCTGGACCTTCAAGGCAAACAGGTTATCACCGGGATACAGGGTGTCGTCCACCACCAGGCTGCCGGCCCACTCCTGAGTGGCATATATGGGAAGTCCTGCTGTGATCCGTCCGACAATGGGGACAACTTTTTTGCGATAATCCGCGTCCGTGGCGCCGATTTCATCCAGGATAACGATGCTTCTGCTGTACCGGCCCAGCCTGCGGATATAACCTTTGGTTTCAAGTAGTTTCAGGGTCTGTGCCACGGCTGCATGACTGATGGCAAGACTTTTGGCCATGTCTCTAAGGCTTGGGGTCTCTCCGGATTGTCCAAGTCTCGACTTTAGAAAGGCCATGACCTTTTTTTGTTTTTCTGTGAGTTTTGGCCTCATTTTTACTGACATTTTTTTCTTTAATTTTTAATAACGGACATGGCCGACCTGGTCTTCCACCGAGGTTAGGCCACAACAAATCATAAAAGAAACTAACTGGTTAGTTTAGTTCTTTCATATAAAACAGTCATGGGCTGAACTGGTTTTTCACCGTGATTCCGTCCACAAGGAATATTGTAAAATCTGTATGGATTACACAAACCTTCTTATCAAGAGAATGTCAGAAGTTGCGCTCAATGTAAAGTTAAATGTAAATATTTTTAAGTATTGTAAATGTTAAAGTTAAATAATACACAGGGTTGCACGCATAAATCTCGGTCAACGCAACACCCTGGTTTTTAAAAACAATACAGCCCAAGCGATAAACATGTTATCACCTGGGCTGTATTTATTTGTATTTATATTCTTTCTTAGGGGCTCGGAAAAAATAAAAGCTACAAATTTTGCGCCGAATTTTTATTCGTATTCAAGGCGCGGCTTAGGGAGCATATTGGAATATGTGCCCTTAAGTCGCAACGAAGAATACGGATAAAAAGGCCAGCAAAATGTGGAATTTATTTTTTTCCGAGTCCCTTACACAGACATGGCTATTATTTGAAAAGCCTTACGTTAAATTTCTGCCCGCCAATAGCTGCTTCATACATCAGGCCGCCTTTAGCATGGATAAATACAGCCACACCTTTGTAATATCCGATTTCTGCCTGAACGCCTGTGGCCGGTCCGGCACTGGCCCCGGCGGTACCGCCGTCACTACCGGCCTTGGCCTGGAGCCCTGCCGTAATCACGACGGCTGAAATCGAGGCATCAAATTCATATGACCCGTTGGTAAATTCATCATAGGCGCGTTTATCCTGAAAAAATATGATTTCGGAAAAAGCTTGTCCGCCCAGCTGAAACCCAACGGTAATTTTGGTAATGGTGGCACTACCGGTGATCAGACCGTCCTGGTAAACCCGGCCTTGGCCATATGCGCCTCCGACAACGAAGCCGCCTTTGCCTACTGTGGGAAATACCGCATATCCATAGCAGCTATTAAAAAAGGGTTGGACCGCCTTGGCCTTCTTAAACACATTAATCGTACTGGTGTATGAATCCGCAAATACCGGGATAGTAAAAAAAAGAACCAAAAGACCTGTCAGTATAATAATGGAAATTTTTGTGGATTTCATTAGGCACGTTCCTTTAAAGGTTGAGTTAGTATGTCAGGCACTGCTGTCAAGCGTGGCAGGCGCTGCAACTGATAGGGCCGTATTTTTCCCCGGCTTTCTTTTTTGCTTTATGACAGGCCATACAGGTTTTATACATCACCTGTTTTGCCTTAATCGCACCTGTTTTCTTTGCCTCATCCAAAGCGCCCGATTTTTTTTCAAAATCCTTGTGGCAAACGGCGCAGTCCTCAACAATGGTCTGGTGAAGTTGATGGTTAAAGGGGACCGAACCTCGGCTCCCGCCATTGAGTGTCAGTTGAGGGCGACCGTTATCCTGGGCCACTATGCCGGATATCGGGATTAACGAGAGCCCTGCAACGATACAGCAGACAGCAAGGCATGTTGTGATGACTTTTTTGTTCATTTTTTTTGTCCTTTTTGACGTTACCGGATTAAAAAACCTGACCAAATTATTATCACAGATGTTCAAAAAAAACCAAAAAAAGCTAACTTTGCGAACTATCTGACACCCCCTAATTTCCCATACGAATGTGGGAGACAAAAAAGTCCCTGAATTCATCCTCCCTGTGGCTGACGTATAAAATGGTGCTTAATTTTTCCGTTGCCACCTGACCTAAAAAATCCAGGACCGCATTACGATTAGCCCGGTCCAGGCCATGGGTGGGTTCGTCCAGAACCAGAAGATCGGGCAGTTTTATCAATGCCCGGGCAATAAGAGCCAGCCGCTGGTCTGCATAGGAAAGGGTACGGAAGGCAGATTCTGCTTTATCTGCCAAACCGATACGTTCCAGCCAGGCCATGGCTTTTTTTTCATCTTCAGGCCCTGGGCGCTGGTACAGGCCAATGGTGTCATAAATACCGGACGTCACACAGTCCAAAACGCTGCCGGCCACCCGATAGTTGCGGTGAAGATCCGTGCTGACAATACCCATCCTTTTTTTCAGTTCCCAAATGGACTCCCCGGTACCCCGGCGGGTGCCGAATATCCACAACCGATTCCTGTAACAAGCGGGATGGTCGCCTGAGATCACCTGCAGCAGGGTTGATTTGCCGCAGCCATTGGGACCTGACACCAGGGTATGGTTACCCGGGGTAATGCACAGGTCAAGATGGGAAAAAACAGGCCTGCCCGAATACCCCGCATGTCCGTCCTCAAGTCTGACCAGTTCATCTAAATGCGGCGTTCCCCCGGGAACGGCGTCTTGGAAAAAAGTGGTTTTTGCAGGTTTTAGATCATTGACATCCGCTGAAAAGTTTGCCGTCCCCTGCAATTCTATAAGCCTGGGTAATATGTCCTGTCGATACCCCTTAAGGAGCATGTGCCCATCTTCAATAACCGCAATATGGGTGGCGTTGGCGGGGATGTCTCCGGGATCATAAACAAAAACCAAAATACCCATCCCGCAAATTCTGCAATGATCCAGTGCCAGATCAAGCTGCCCGCACCCAGCCTTGTCCAGGCCATCAAAGGGGGACTGTATCAACAGCCATTGGCTGCCCGAGGAGATCCTGGACAGTAGCAGCAGTTTTCTTGTCTGACCCGTGGATAGCTGCCGATAGCCTTGGTCCAGGACATGATCCATGCCAAAGGCGCGGATCATGTCTGTGTATTTATCCGGATCATGAATAAAAGCCCGGGCCAAGGTGCCTGGGTCCAGACAGTCCATGAAATCGGTATCGTCATTTTTGAGTTCCTGTTCAAAAACCTCCTGCTGACCGGCAAAGGACAATATTCCCATATCTTTGGGCAGGCAGATTTCAGCATCCGGAATTTTTGCGTGGCCTGGGGACAACAGACGAAAAAAAGCGTCAATGCCAGACCGATTTTGACCCAAAATGCACCAGAACTGGCCGGGTGACGCTTCAAACAAAGGAATCTTTAATTCAGGTGTTTTTACGTTTGAAATTTTCATGGTCGTATTCAAGCAGGTTCCCGGTATTTCATCAAGCTTGATTTTTTCTTTATCTCTATTTGAACAATTGATTTTGCAAAACGCCTGACATTCTGTTAAAAGCCTTCAAAGAAAAAGAATGCCGTGTTGAATGTGTAACAGGAAAGGGTAGACAGATGAACGGTTTTCAACCCAAAACAATATATGTGGATGTGGATGATGTCGTGGCCAGAACCACGGAAACTTATCCGGATGTTGTGGCCCAGGAGTTCGGTAAGACCGTGACTTTGGAAGACCTGACCGGTTTTGATTTAAAACTTTGTTTCCAGCTGACCGATAATGAGTTTCAATACTTTTTCGACCTGGTTCATCAGTCTGATTTTCTTATGGGATTTAAGCCCGTGGAAGGGGCGGTTCAGGCCCTGAAGGCCTGGGCTGATATGGGGCACATCATTGATATTGTAACCGGGCGTCCCACCTCGGCCCAAGAAGCGACCCTGGCCTGGCTTGAAATGTATGGTGTGCCTTTCAGGGGATTCATTATGGTGGATAAGTACAACCGTCCCGGAAATGACATGTCCCTGGCCATTTCAAAAGAGGAGCTATCCATGATGAATTACGATCTGGCCGTGGAAGATTCCCCGGACATGGCCATGTTCCTGGCACGGGATATGGGTGTGCACACAGCATTGGTCCATAAGCCCTGGAACCGGAAGTGTACCATACATGACAACTTGGTTCGGTGTATGTCCTGGAACGAAATTCAACCCATGGTCAAAAAACCGGCACTTGAAGAATATGAGCAAATTATTTCGTGCCGGAACGAAAAGACCAATATCTGCAACGCGCATATTTGTTGGAACTTTTAAAACAAATTGACAAGCAATGAACTAAAAGTATATTTTATATTGATTACGGAAGCACGCGGCTCACTGGTGGGGCCCTCGGACTTCAAATCCGATGTGGGGCGCTAATACCGTCCCGGGTGGGTTCGATTCCCATGTGCTTCCGCCATTTTTATATTTAATTTCAGATATCTGACTATTAAAACCACTATCCCAAATAGTGCCAAAAAAGGTTACCAGCTTTATTTCCACAGCCAAACTTTTCGATGGTGATTTTGGATGGTGTTATTTTTTCAAGCGTCAGGTGATCTCCCAAAAAATTGAATCCACGTTCCACCCTGCCTATAAACGTTTTATCGGAATGCGTCTCCAACTTTAGGTGATTTAGTGTTTCGTTTACGGTACGAATCGCATTTTTCAATTTCCAGCGAGTTTTAGCTATTATTACCCAGTCGTCCATGAAGCGAGCGTAAAAAACGTCCATTCCTTTCAAGGTGTCATCCAAGGCTATTTCATAAACCTTCCCTCAGAATCATAGCCGTCATTTTCAAAATCCACAGATTTAGCGCCTCCTGGAGCCCGTATTTTTGAATCAGTGCCTTACCTATACGGTATAATATAGCCACTCAACCCTTTATCCATAGGCATTTCACCTCTTCTCCGAATCAGAAAGTCTCCGGAGGCATGGTGCCGTTTCACATAAAAACGGTATCATGCCCCCGGAATTTTCATGACCGATTCGGACAGTCCAAAAGAATATACTACGCCAATATTTAGTTTTTAAACCAATGCGTTGTTTTTTTACAGAAGCCGACCAGCATCAACATAACCGGTACTTCAATCAGAACACCAACCACGGTGGCAAGGGCCGCTCCGGAAGAAAGCCCGAACAGCATAACGGCAGTTGCAATGGCAACTTCAAAATGATTGGATGCGCCGATCATGGCTGCGGGTGCGGCATCTTCATATTTTAATTTCAGAAATTTTGCAGCAGCATATCCAATGGCAAAGATCAAAATTGTCTGAATAAAAAGCGGAATGGCAATCCAAAGTATGGTCAATGGATTTTCCGTAATGACTTCTCCTTTAAAGCTGAACAAGAGGATAAGGGTCAATAAAAGGGCAAAGATGGTAACCGGGGTCAGAACGCCTAAAAATTTTTCGTTAAACCAGGTTTCGCCCTTTGCCTTGATAATCCATTTTCTTGAGAAAAATCCGGCTACAAGCGGCAGGGCTACATAAATGGCGACAGACAATAAAAGGGCCTGCCAGGGAATAGGAAGTTTGCCCACGCCAAGCAGAAAACCGCCGAGTACACCATACAGGACCAGCATCGTAAGAGAATTCAATGCCACCATCACCAGTGTCAGGCCGTCATTTCCCCGTGACAGATAGCCCCACACCAATACCATAGCAGTACAGGGGGCAATTCCCAAAAGAATACAACCGGCAAAATAACTTCGCCACAAGGGAATCTGAAGCATTTTAATGCCGTCCTGCAGGACAACAATTCCGGCACCATGCTGAGCGCCGACGGGTAAATCAAGACCAAAGGGCATTCTTACAAGATCCATGGCCTCGGCCCCGATAAAGGACTTCAAAAGAAACCCCAGAAAAAATAATGCAATGGCATACATGGTAAAAGGCTTGATACACCAGTTGATGAACAGGGTCAAAAAGACAGGTTTCCCACTTTTCCCCGCTTTGATGACCGATGCAAAGTCGATTTTCACCATGATGGGGTACATCATGAAAAAGAGGCAAATCGCAATGGGGATGGACACAACCGGTGCACCGTTAATATTGATTGACATCCCGTCTAAGGTTTTGGCAAGATCCGGGGCGATTTTACCCAGAAAAATGCCGCCAATAATACATAACCCGACCCAAACCGTCAGGTAGCGTTCAAAAAGACTGGTCATTTTGCGGTCATTTTCAGTGCCCGTATTCATTTTTTTTCTCCTCTCTTTGACTATACGACTTTGTTGCTAATATTTTCAGGCATTTTTTTAACAAAGGCCTTAATTTCATCTCTGATTTTTCGATAGCAGTCCAATTGCTTTTCTTCACTCTCCCCCTGCTCTGCAAGTGCTGCGGCCATTTTGGGCGGATCATCAAAACCGACATGGAGAACCTTGCAGCGGGGCGGAAAATAAGGACAGGTTTCATGCGCATTGTCGCAAACGGTGATAACGGCATCCAGTTCCATATCCATAAATTCATTGACCAGCTTGGATCGATGGCCGGAAATATCCACACCGGCTTCAGCCATAACTTTTACGGCATTGGGGTTGAGGCCGTGGGTTTCAACGCCGGCCGAAAAAACATTGATGATGTCTGACTTCAATTTCCTGGTCCAGCCTTCGGCCATCTGGCTTCGGCAGGAATTGCCCGTACAAAGGAATAATATTTTAAGTTTTTCTCCCATCATGCATCATCCTTTCTTTTTTTTTGTGGAGCAGACACCTTGTTCACTTTGTTTCCAACTCAATGCTTCACAGGGGACCTGCAATATTTTTTGTAATGCTTTCAAATCCTGTTTTACCGGTAGTGTTGAGGCCATACAAACCACCCATAATATATATAGCCATATAGCTAAATATACTAACCAGCACTATATAACATGTCAATATAAAAAGAATATGTGTCATAGAATAAAACCAAGTTATTATATATATTGGCCTTGCATCTCATGGCCTATTTTATCCCTTGGACCCACCCGGTTGTCAGGAAGTCCGGACTCGAAGCCTTTATGATGTTTCAGGAGTATGCCAGGGAGCATGTTCTGACCTGCCTGATTCCGGCATTCTTCATTGCCGGTGCCATTGCCGTATTTGTATTCCAGGCATCGGTGCTGAAGTATTTCGGAAATCAGGCAAAAAAATATTGTCCTATTCAGTGGCATACATATCAGGAGCCATACTTGCCGTCTGTTCCTGTACCGTGCTGCCGCTTTTTGCCGGAATATACACCCGGGGAGCGGGATCGGACCCGCTACGGCTTTTTTGTATTCCGGTCCTGCCATCAATGTCTTGGCCATTACCATGACCGCCAAAATCCTGGGCTGGCAGCGGGGTCTTGCCCGGGCTGTGGGCGGGCATTTTTGCTGTCAAATAACACATTACCACCTTTCTTTTGATTACCCTATTCTGGATGCTCAAGGCGTGGTTTACAAAAGACGAACGTTTTTTGTGCCATCATCGTTGTCCTGTCCACGATTGCCGGCATGATCTACGGGATAATTTTCGGTTAGCCTTGCGGTCTGAATTTCTTTGGTTTAAATGCTTGACATCGGCTCATTATATCATTACATTCATCTATATCGATATGATAGGCAAAAAGGATAATATATGAAACAATTTATCAAAGTCATGAAAGCGCTGTCAGATCCCAACCGGGTCAAAATAATAAAAATGCTCCAATGCCGTCCTCTCTGTGTCTGTGAAATTAAAGAGGTCCTTGAAATAGCCCAATCTACTGCCAGCAAGCATTTAAAAATTCTTGAAGATGCCGAATTGATAAGAGGGTTTAAGGACGGCTTATGGGTAAACTATTCCATTGCAGATGGAAGTGGTTCTCCCTATGCAGCCAATATGATAGGCAATCTCATCCACTGGTTGGAGGATTCCAGTGAAATTAAGCAAATCAAGCAGGCGCTTCCTGAAATTGACCGGTTTGATATTGTGGGCAAACAACAAAAGACGAAATAGGAGATTAAAAATGGAAATCAAAGTATTGGGCCCTGGATGCGCCAAATGCACCAAGACTGAAAAACTGGTGCAGGACGCCATTAAAGAAACAGGGGTTGAGGCAAATGTTGAAAAAGTCACAGATATGATGCAGATAGCTTCATACGGTGTGTTCGGTACCCCATCAGTCATTGTAGATGGAGAGGTCAAATGCACAGGGAAAGTACCGAAAAAAGAAGACATTCTTTCCTGGCTGAAAAAATAAGGAATGCATCATGTTGAACCACCTGAATAACAGCCATGGGCTGACCTGGTCTACGGACACCCAGACTCAGCCCAGAACAAAGCATGAAAGTGACTTAACAACATATTGGCACTTTCATATAAAATTTATTTTTCTCGCGGTAATTTCGGTTTTTCTCTTTGCCCTGCCGGCCCATGCCCAGGATTTTTCTAAAATTCCTGAAAAAGGAACGGTTACCATGGTCGACCTTGGGGCAAAAAAATGTATTCCCTGCAAAATGATGGCACCTATTATGGCTAAACTTGAAAAAGCCTATAGCGGAAAGGCTGACATCATTTTTATTGATGTGTGGGAAAACCGGAAGCAGGCGCCCCGATTTAAAATCAGAGCCATACCCACCCAGATTTTTTTTAATAAAAAGGGTGAAGAAGTCTGGCGGCATGTAGGGTTCCTGGATGAAAAAGCCATCGTGGACCAGCTGACAAAAATGGGCGTGGAAAAACCGGATTTTAAAAATAAGGGATAAGCCATGTTGGATTCTATATTCCTTTCGGTGAATCACTGGATGACCGGCGGCATCTGGATCGCTGCTGCAGGATGCTTTTTGTGGGGTGTGATCAGCGTGTTGTTCAGCCCCTGCCATCTGGCCTCCATCCCCTTGATCGTCGGATATGTGGGCGGCCAGGAAAAAATGGTTCAGCCCAGACAGGCCGGCATCTATTCTGTTCTTTTTACAACCGGACTTTTCATTACCATTGCTTTGATCGGCATCATCTGTGCCCTGCTTGGCAGGATGCTGGGAGATGTGGGAAGCTGGTGGCAGGTTCTGGTCGGCATGATCCTGATCTGGGTCGCCCTTGGAATGCTGGGCGTTGAAAAATGCGCCATGCCAGGAGGTCCCTTACATAAGCTAAACATCAAGGGCAAATTCGGGGCATTTGTACTTGGCCTTGCCTACGGTGTTTTGTCCGGATCATGCACATTCGGGTTTATTGCCCCGATACTGGCAATTATCACGGTCCAGGAAAAATTAGCCGCAGGCGTTATTTTGATTATCCTTTTCGCCGTGGGACACTGCCTGCCCATCGTTATTGCGGGCAGTTCGACTGCAGCGGTAAAAAAGTTACTTGAGAACAGCGCATGGAACGGTGCCGGGACCTGGTTCAGAAAGCTTGCCGGAATAACCATAGCCCTTTTGGGCGGGTATTTTATCCTCTCCCCCTTGGTTGAACTGACAGTTCATTAACTCACCAGCCACAGATACCACAAACGCGATGATCGAAATGCATATCTTAACCCGGCTGAGGGATCTTTCCATTCTAACCCTTACGGTTGTCCTTGTATGGCCGGCCGCAAGACAGTTAAGGGCCATGGCCCTGAATCAACGTACAATCACGACTGCAAATTAAGGAGACAACTTAAGATGAACGATCTGAATGAAGTATTTAAGGAAATGGATTTTCAATTTTTCGGTTCCGGAGAACACGGGATGAGCATCGAAGGGATGCGCAAAGTCCTTGGAAACGATCATTTTCTTTTTTTGGATGTGAGGGCTAACGAGGAAGCAAACCATCTTTCCTTTCCCTTTGCCTTGCATATCCCCTTGAATGAACTGCCGGACCGGTTGACCGAGGTGCCCCGGGACAAATTCATCATCACCTTCTGCTCCTCGGTATTCAGAGGGGCCATGGCCTACACATATCTGCTGGCCAACGGGTATGAGGAAGTAAAGGGGTTGACTGCCTCTTCCGAAGATATGGCCATGGCATTCAAGCCTGGGCCTTTGGCCAAAATGTAAGGCCCATGGTCAAAATAAAATAGCCCATCTGCTTGTCTTTTAAGCCGCCCTAAGCGTTACGCCAACGGACACATATTTTAATATGCTTCCATTGGCGCGCCTCGATGGTGACTTAAAATCCGGCGCATCTGTGGGCTATTTAATTCTGACCACAGGCCTAACCCAATTTCCATACCGGCAGGCAACGATAACAGTCGTCTGCCGGTATCGTCTCTCCATTATAAAGGACAAGCTGAAATGGAATCCCATATTCTTGTTATTGTTTTTCTTTCATTCGGTTTAAGTTTCATTTTCGCTCTGGGAGGTGTGGGGTCGGCGGTTATTCTGATTCCCGCTTTATCCTGGATCGGTGTTCCCTTTAACCTGGCCCGGCCAACCGGACTTTTTGTCAATTGTGTGAGCATGCTCGGGGCCACCTGGTCCAATTTCAGGGAAAAAAAGCTGGACGTAAAACTTGGGCTGCCCATCATTGTCTCATCCTTTGTGATGGCCCCGGTGGGGGCATGGGCCGGCCACTTTCTCCCCACCCGGACTCTGCTGTTTATTTTTATCGGCTTTTTATTCTTTTCCGGCAGCATGATGATTTTTTTCAAAGGCTCAAAATATGCGAATCAGTACCGGGAAGACCGTCCCGTTGCAGGCCCCCTGGGCGTCGGGGTCCTGGCCGGATTTGTCTCAGGACTTCTTGGTGTTGGCGGAGGCGGCATCATTTCCCCCCTGATGGTGCTCCAGGGATTCAACCCTAAAAGAGTCGCCATGGTGACGGCCTTTTCAGTGCCATTCTCATCGTTTTCAGCCTTTATCACCTATGCGGCCATGGGGTCAGTGTCCGTTAAAATTCTTGTTTTTGCAGGGCTGGCTGCCTGGACCGGTGGTTATCTGGGTACCCGGGTGATGCAGAAAAAAATGAAACCCCAAAGCGTTAAATGCTTGCTGGGAGGCGTTTTAATACTTATCGGAATCAAATTTCTATGGGGCATGGCCTAAATAAAATCCCGATCTGCTTATCTTCTAAGCCGCCCTCGGCGTAAGGTCAAAGGACACACATTTCAATATGCTCCCAAGAAAGTAAGCACAAAATGGACTAACGTTTTAAAATATCTTTGCTTTCAATTTATTATTATCCTAATATGTCATCTCTCGGGAAAGCGTGGGCAGCTTTCCTGGAAACGGCTTGACCGGCATTGCCCAAAAAATTATGGTAATAACGGCCATGGCCGACCTGGTCTTTCACCGAGGTTAGGCCACAACAAATCATGAAAGAAACTAACTGGTTAGTTTAGTTCTTTCATATAAAAAGTAAAATAAGGCTGTGGCCGGTCAAATGATAGTTAAATGAATTGAAAACGGAGGCGGAATGGAACTTAAAGTTACCCGGGTATCGGAACCAGGCACCCGGCCCAAGGATGAAGACCTGGGATTTGGCACGATCTTTACCGACCATATGTTTGTCATGGATTATGAAAAGGATAAGGGATGGTTCAATGCCCGCATTGAACCCTACGGCGATTTTTCCATGTCGCCGGCAAGCATGGTACTGCATTACGGGCAGGCCGTATTTGAGGGCCTGAAAGCCTATAAAACAGCGGACGGAAAAATTCAACTCTACAGGGCCCGTGATAATTTTGCCCGTATGAACCGTTCCTGCCAGGGCCTTTGCATTCCTGAAATTGATATCGATTTTGTCATGGATGCGCTTAAGCAGCTGCTCAAGCTCGAACAAGCCTGGATTCCCGAAACCATGGGAACGTCTTTGTACATCCGGCCCACCATAGTGGCCACCGATCCTTTCCTTGGTGTCAGGGCATCCTATACATACAAATTTTTTATCATTCTTTCCCCTGTGGGATCATACTATGCCCAGGGTTTGCAGCCTGTCAAAATATGGGTCTGCGAGGACCATGTCAGGGCCGTGCGCGGCGGTGTCGGCGAGTTCAAAACGCCAGGGAATTATGCCGCCAGTCTGCTGGCCGGGGAAAAGGCGAAAAAAGAAGGATATAATCAGGTCCTGTGGCTGGATGGTATAGAACTTAAATATATTGAAGAAGTCGGGGCCATGAATATTTTCTTTCTTATTAATGGCGAACTGATTACCCCAATGCTGAACAACAGCATCCTGCCCGGCATTACCCGTTTTTCAGTCATTGATCTGGCCAAAAAATGGGGCATCAAGGTCAGTGAGCGCAAACTCGGTATTGATGAGGTCATTGCCGCTGCTGACGATGGCTCTTTGCAGGAAATGTTCGGCTCAGGGACCGCTGCTGTTGTTTCCCCTGTAGGAGAGATCCGCTATAAAGACCGGATCATTAATATCGGTGATGGCAAACCCGGTGACACATGCATGAAATTGTATAATGCCCTGACCGCCATTCAGTATGGAAACGCCGAAGATACCGAAGGCTGGATTGAAGTTGTAGAGTAAATGAACGTTGTGTATTTTTTAGTCCATTGACGCTGAACGAGCGCTCAGTCAAAGATGGCGTGTCAATGCCCTCTTCTGAATCACAAATTCAGAAGGGGGCTTGCAAAAGCCCACGTTGACTAGCCTAAATCTTAACTGATTACATTCGGCAAGATGTAGACACCTTTGGATGTATTCGCCAATTTCTCCCCCACCTTCGCTATCGCTCAGAAAGGGGACTCCTTGGCGGGGAGTTGATCACCCTCAAACTATTGGAGATCGTATGGCTAAAAATAAGGAAGTCACCCATGTCGGCGTCCGGATCAAGCGCGTCAGGCTGGATAAAAAAATAAGCCTGGACGCCATGGCCAATGAAACCGGGCTGTCAAAAGATTTTATCAAGAAAATTGAGAGCGGAGAGCAGCGTCCTTCGGTGGGAACGCTGCTCCAGCTCTCACGCACCCTTCAACTGGATTCAGGCTATCTGCTCAAGGATCCGGATGATTCCGTGGAAGCCAGGGCCGACGCCTATACCAAGCGCACGGATCATTATGCGTATACACCCTTGTGTTCCGGCGCTGAAAACAACCATTTAAAGGCATTCCGCATCGTTGTAGAAGCGGGTGAACGCCATGAAGGAGTTGGATTTCAGCATGAAGGCGAAGAGTTTGCCTATGTACTGGACGGGGCAGTTGAAATTCAGGTGGGGGATCATATCAATACCTTGAAAACAGGAGAATCCCTTCATTTTAATTCCGGGATCAAGCATGACCTGCGCAATATCGGTAAAAATGATGCCGAACTGATTGTGGTGGTCTACGCACCCTGAATATAGTTTTTTGAAAAAGGAAAGATCATGTTATTCAAGTTGACTGATGAACAGGTGATGATCCAGAACATGGTGCGTGAATTTTCACGCAAAGTGGTTGCCCCCACTGCTGCTGAACGGGATAAAACCAAGGCGTTCCCCGCAGAAAATTTAGAGCAGATGGGAGAGCTTGGACTGATGGGTATGATGATACCCGAAGAGTTTGGCGGGGAAGCCGCAGATGCTGTTTCCTACGTGCTGGCCCTGTCCGAAATCGCATATTCCTGTGCGTCTACCGCGGTGGTAATGTCGGTCCAAAATTCCATTGTGTGCGAATCGCTCAATAAATTCGGCACAAAAGAACAAAAGCAGGAATTTCTTGTACCCCTGGCCTCGGGGGAGATCATCGGAGCGTTTGCCCTGACTGAACCCGATGCGGGGTCTGATCCGGTGACTCAGACCACCACAGCCGTAAAGGACGGCGACGGGTACGTGATTAATGGTACCAAACGTTTTATCACCTCCGGGGAGAACTGTTCCGTGGTCCTTGTCACGGCTAAAACGGACGAGACCCAGGGACATAAAGGCATATCCTGTTTTATTGTACCCAAGACAACACCCGGGCTCATCGTAGGGCATCATGAAGACAAGATGGGGCTGAGGGCATCGGACACCACGGACCTGATTTTTGAAAATTGCCGGGTGCCGGCCGCCAATATTCTGAGCAAGGAAGGTGATGGGTTTAAAATCGCCATGTCCGGCCTGGACAGCGGCAGGATTGGTATTGCCGCTCAGGCCATTGGCGTGGCCCAGGCCGCCTTTGATGCCGCAATCAAGTATGCCCGGAAACGCAAGCAGTTTGGCGTGGCCATCACCAAACACCAGGCCATTCGTTTTCAAATTGCGGATATGGCCACAAAAATCGAGGCGGCCCGGCAGTTGATTCTTTCTGCGGCTTCCATGAAGGACCGGGGGGAAAAATTCACCCGGGAAGCCTCCATGGCCAAACTCTTTGCCTCTGAAATGGTACAGGAAGTCACGGCCTGGGCCATCCAAATTCACGGGGGATACGGGTTTACCAAAGATTACCCGGTGGAACGGTTTTACAGGGACGCCCGGGTATTTACCATCTACGAAGGCACCAGCGAAATTCAGCGCATTGTCATTTCAAATGCAGAACTTAAGGATAAGCGAAAACCCTAGTATATTGCGGCATGAACCCCTAAAAACCAGTTAAAACAAAGGCGGAAAAAAGTCTTCTAAAGCACTTTTTCCCGCCTTTTGTGTTTTCTCAGGCCATTTTTTTGGGGGGGCCTATTCTGGTTATGCCTGGGCGGCAGCCACGCCCCTGTCAAAGGCATCCATGTTCAAGGGAATAATTTTTGCTTTGGCGGCAAATTCTTCCTTGATGCATTTTTTTAAAAGATCCAGATCAACCAACTTGCTTTTGGCTGCAAACGCGGCCAGGGCAACGATATTAGCGGCTCTGACAGATCCGGCCTCAATGGCAATATCATTGACCGGTACCGCCAGTTCAACCACATCCTTGCGTTGGCTTCTAACCGGAATCAATGATGAATTTATGAATACAATCCCGCCGGGTTTGACGGTGTCGTCGAACTTTTCCAGGGAGGGCCGGTTCATGGCCACAAGGTGGGAGGGGCTTTTTATAATGGGTGACCCAATGAGCTTGTCACTAATCACAACGGTGCAATATGCGGTGCCGCCCCGCATTTCAGGTCCGTAGGAGGGAATCCAGGCGACCTGGTATCCCTGCTTCATTGCGGCATAGGCCAGCAGCTTGGCACTGAGTAGAATGCCCTGGCCGCCGAATCCTGCAAATTTAACTTCTGTCTGCATGGGTGTCTCCTAATATTTTCAGGCATCTTCAGGGGTTTTATAATCGCCTAGTTCATAGTAAGGCAGCAAGTTTTCTTCGGCCCATTTCAAGGAATCAATCGGCGTCATGCCCCAATTAGTGGGGCATGTGGAAATCACCTCCACAAAGCTGAAACAGGTATTGTCCACCTGGTACTGGAATGCCTTTTTAATTGCCTTTTTACATTTATTCACCATCTGTGGCTTGAGCACGGCTTGTCGGGTAACATAACCCGGGGTCACAATTTCACTCATGAGGTTGGCCATGCGGATGGGCATGCCTGTCTGGGCCACATCACGGCCGGCAGGAGCCGTGGTGGCCCGCTGCCCCGGCATGGTGGTGGGGGCCATCTGGCCGCCGGTCATGCCGTAAATGGCATTGTTGATAAAGACGACTGTGATTTTTTCGCCGCGGTTGGCGGCATGAATGATTTCACCCATGCCGATACTGGCAAGGTCCCCGTCCCCCTGGTAGGTGAATACCATCAGATCCGGGCGTACACGCTTGATGCCGGTTGCCATGGCAGGCGCCCTGCCGTGGGCAGCTTCCTGGAAGTCGCAGTCAATGTAATTATATGCCAGGACAGCGCATCCCACAGGGGCGATACCCACGGTTTTTTCCCGGATACCCAGTTCGTCTATGGCCTCGGCCACCAGCCGGTGGACAATGCCGTGGGTGCAGCCGGGACAATAGTGGGTGTGATTGTCTGTTAACGCCTCTGGCTTAGAAAATGTTTTTCCCATTATTTCTCCTTGACCGGCGCGCTACCCGATCAGCTCTTTTACGATTTCGATGATTTTTTCAGGTGACGGAATTTCACCGCCGCATTCCCCGTAAAATTCAACCGGTTTTTTGCCCATTACACAACGTTGGACATCTTCCACCATCTGGCCCATGCTCATTTCAATGCTGATAACGCATTTGCAGCTGTCTTTTACTGCGGCATCATACACCTGTTTTTCAGGAAAGGGGAATAAGGTCTTGGGCCGGAACATGGCCACTTCAATACCCTCGGCCTTGAGCATGTCAATGGCGGTGCGGCATACGCGGCTCATGGTGCCGTAGCTTGCTATCAAAATCTGATAATCCCCGTCTGCATTGTACAGCTCATACTGAACATCTTCCTTTTTCATCTGCTCGTATTTGGCCTTGAGATTCAGGTTGTTCTGGTTCAGTTCAGCTGAGTCCAGGAACAGGGATTTCACCAAATTTGGCTTTTTGCTTTTCCGGGTGGACATGCCGTTGGTGGCCCAGTCATCCTTATTGGTGGGTTCGGTTTTCAAATCATCGGGGAATTCCACCGGTTCCATCATCTGGCCAATCATGCCATCGCCCATGACCATGACGGGATTTCTGTATTTTTCAGCCAGGGTGAATGCCTGCATGGTCATCTCCACGGCTTCCTGGACCCCGTCCGGTGCCAGGACCAACAGGTGGTAATCACCGTGGCCGCCACCCTTGGTTGCCTGAAAGTAATCACCCTGGGACGGCAGGATGCCGCCTAGCCCCGGGCCACCCCTCATAATATTAACAAAGACTGCCGGGCACTGGGCCGCGGCAATATAGGAAATTGCTTCACTCATCAGACTGATGCCCGGAGATGATGAGGTGGTCATGACACGCTCTCCAGCACCCGAGGCCCCAAAAATCATATAGCCTACGGCCACTTCACTTTCGCCCTGGAGAAACACGCCCCCCACTTCGGGCAGGCGCTTGCTCAGGTACTCGGCGACTTCCGACTGGGGCGTGATGGGGTATGCAAAATAGTTTAGACAGCCGGCCCTTATGGCGGCTTCGCCGATTGCTTCATTGCCTTTCATTAAGACTTTAGCCATTGTCGTTATATCCTTAAAAATTCAATAATTATGCACTTTGTTCTTCAACTATAGTTATAGCCACATCCGGACACATGGTGCAGCAAATGGCGCAGTAAATGCAATCCTCAGGTCTAGCCTGAAAGGCCGGAAAATGCCCTTTTGCATTTACCTTGTCGGTGATTTCAAGCACGTCTTTCGGGCAGAAATGCACACAAAGGCCACACCCTTTGCACCTTTCGGCATCAATAATGTGTTTATAATCCATTATAAGTAGTACTCCTTGGTGTTAAGTGCGTGTCCAGGGGGGAGCCAGCAACCGGTCAATGGGCAGGATCGGGCAAAGGATCCGTTCCGGGTCCAGTTGGGGCAAAAGCCTGGTAGACGCTGTTATAAATTCAATATTCAGACCGGTGGCTTCGGATACCCGGGTCACCAGATTGTAGCCGTCATAAATAATTTGCGGCGTGGTCTCATCAAGAAGATTGGCATTGGAAATCAAGCCTGTGACAGGCAATTTTGAGGCAGCTTCGATCTGCGCCTTCATTTTAAGGCAGCCTTGAACATCGTGGGTATTGGGGCGCAAGGGGTTGATGACCTGCAACAGTTTGATATTGCTTTTTTTCAGCACATCTGCCAGGGCGGCAAGAACAGTCACACCGGCATCATCACCGCCTGCATCCAAAATAGTCACCTGGGCAGGGTTTTTAATCATGCCCGCCACGGCCGGGGTCAGGATGGGCAGGTCTGCATGCATATATTTTTTATCCGGCAGCACCACTTCCACCCCCAGATCCTCCAAAGGCTTTTGGGCTTCCCTGCTTCTGAAATAAGGGTTGACCAGGTCCAGATCCGTTAGCTTGACACTTTTGCCCGCCCGCCGGGAAACGGCAGCCAGGTTGACGGCCGTTTCACTTTTACCACTGCCGTAATTGCCGGCTATTATAATGATGCCGCTGATGTCGGGTACCATGCCGTCCTTTCTTTAACGGGTTAAAATACCATTAAATAATAGTAAACCATAAGTTAAAACAAATTAAGCACGGTTTTTCAATGATATTCTTTGGGTGGCAGTAATTTTAAATTTGAATTTTATTAATTCCATACACAAATCGGGATCGAAAAAATAAATATTTGATGCCGATTCCGATAGGCCAGCACTTGGCCAAATTTAGAATTGCTGCCTGGGTGGATTGAAATAGCCGTGGATGAGATGGGGAAAGGTTTGGCTCAAGTCTTTTATCAGGTTTGCCATGCCGAAGGGGGGCCCGCCGGGATCGGCATTTTCCATGATGCGGATATAATGCCGGGGGTCAAAATTAAGATTGCGCCACTGAATCATGTTAATGTCCGTGTTCCGGATAAAATCGAAAAGCGCCTGTTTTTCCTGGTGGCAATCTGTAAATCCCGGGCAGTTCAGATAATTGATTGCCACAAAACGGCCTTTGGCCCTGGCCCTTTTGATACTGTCCACAACATCTTCAAAACAATAGGATTTTGGACGGAAATAAGCGGTATAACAATCTTTGCGCACCGAGTTCATACTCACGCGCATGCTGTCTAAACCTGCCTTGCACAAACGTTCCACCCGGTCGGGCAAACTCGCATTGGAGTTCAGGTTGATAGTGCCCTTGTCGGTCTTTTCCCGGATCAGAACAATAGCCTTTTCAATGGCATCTGCCGAGGTTAACGGTTCTCCCTCACACCCCTGACCAAAACTGACCACAGCCTTTTCAACTTTCAGGATATGTTCCAGGGCCACACCCGCAATCTCTTCGGGATCAGGGATAAAGGATATTCTGTCCTGGCAGGCGCAAAGGTTATTGTCCGTTTGAAGGGAGATACATCCAAGACACCGGGCGTTGCAGACCACGGAGGTGGGCAGCGGGGCTTCATACCGGCCCAGAAAAAAATTTTTGCCGGCAGGACACCCGTATTCCAGGGCACATTTCTCCAAATGCCGCATCAACCGGTTGTCCGGATATTTTTTTCTGTATTTTTCAACCCCCTTTTGAACCTGGTCAATAGGCATCAACCGCAGATCCTGCCGGGGTTCGTCATCCACCTGAAGGGCTGCGGACCGGAAATTATTTTTGCCAAATCCTACGGCGCCATAGGAAAAAAGGGGCAAGGGGGTATCCATGCCAAAATCATCATAAGCGCAAAAATGCAAATTGACATACCCCGGGGAGTTGAACACGCCCACCGGATAAATACGCTGGTCAGGTTGGAAGGGATTGCTTTCAAGCGTTTCAAACCGGTCTGTAACAAGGTTAAATACAATGGGCGATCTGTCGGGCAGCAGCATCAATTCGCTGCCGTGGGGCATACGACAGGTATCGGATTTTGTCAGAATAAAAAAATCTTTTCCGGACATACCTGCGGCCGCATATCCGTCCAGTTCAAAAATATTGCCGTGTTCATCAGCTACCACAGCTGTGAGCATCTGTTTATTAATATATGCCATGATGAAGCAGGATATACCAGAATGATGCCGGGATCTCAATTAAAGATTGTTATCGCTGCATATCTGGATAAAGCAGAGCCACCGCGCCATGTAACTTGCCTGCAGTCTAATGTAAATTAAATTATATACCATTAATAATATTCATGGCTTGTTCTAGACTCTTTTTTATTTCTTCCATATCACCTTCATTCAAAGAAAGGCAGTTATTGATTGCTTTCATCAAAGCTTCAATCCGTTCCAAAGATATAACGAAAAAGCATCCCTGTGATTGAAAAACAGATTTTACGCCCACTTCCTCCTCACTTTCCCATTCTATATTTTTTTCCTTAGCCAATTTGTTAACATATGCATTCACTTCTTTTTCCAACGCCACTGGAAGCATCAAGAACGCTGAAGCATTTTTAAGTTTTGGTTGCTCACCTTCAGCACTTATTTTATTGTTGGCATCAACATACAATTTATTCGGATCGTTTTGAGTCATTATTCCTCCTGAAATTTTTTTTAACGCCGACATAACATCTTTATTTCCCAGCGACAGCGGTATAGTTCATTCTTACGGAGTTTAACCTTCTGTTAAAAAAATTGTTAAACAAAGCCGCTCTCGCTGCGGAAACATTCAAAGTTGGGGATGCTCTCAATTGTGGGATCAAAAGGAAGATCCCCAATATCAATAATTTATACGAGGAGTATACCATGACCCCTTGCGAAGTAAACTGTTTTAACAAACTCTATGCACATCATTTAAAAACTTTTAAACTTCAAGGCAAAGCCCCAAAAAACAAAATAAATATCCAAACAAAGCATAGTAAACTTAACACGACCAAAGTGGTAACCGCTTCGGTCTTATTTATTCTGGCGGTACCATCAATGGAAACATGAATAGGTAGCCCGGAGATTGTAACAAGACTGTCCACAGTGCATTTTATCGATCCCCCCCACTTTTTTTATGCCCTTATCGTTTTTGTCTCCGCCGTTACTGTTCCCCGGAAGAATTTTTTGTTTTCGTGATGATATATCACTATTCGCTATGATGATATTTGACGCCTTGAACGTAAGCCAGTGATCTCTCGTTTTGAAATTTCGATATGAGGGCTATTTCTTCTAATAAAAATGGTGTAGTGAACCCCTCATAAACAAAAGGCCAGAGCTTTCATTCATACCAACACCAAAGCCGTAGCATACATTTTGCTTTCTCAACCTATCCAATGATAATTTTTATTATTTAAAAGGAAAGGCAATGAAAGGAAACTCCACCACAGCAAAGGCGATCGGCCTGATGATGATCGTACTGTTCCTGTTGAGCAGTACCGGATTTTTGTCAGCAAAAGAACAAAAAATGTACAAAACCGGGCTGCCCGAATTAACAGAAGAAGAACTCCAGTGGCAGAACAAACATATGCGCAAAGTCAAAAAAGTAAGATTAAACAAAATCGGGCTGGAGCGAGTCAACAAAAGGCGGGCAAAAAAAGGAAAGCGTAAAATAAAAAAAGGCGAAACGGATGTGCCTGCCGTCGGAAACGAACTTGAAGTGGTAACGGGTGCGGCTGCTTCTGTGGATAACTCTACTGACCTGCCGTCGGCAGACTATCCAGAGTATGTGGACAACAGCCAGTTAAAATATTTCCCTCCCATCCGGAGCCAGGGGTCATTGAATTCCTGCGGTGTTTTCAGCGGAACCTATTATACCATGACCCACATGTATGCCATGGCGAACAACCTGGATGCCAAAACCGGCGGAAATGCCGTGCGTCTCAGCCCCAAATGGACCTATAATATGGTCAACGGCGGCGGGAATAACGGGACCTGGTATTACTGGGCCTATGAAATCGGCCAGAAACACGGCTCAGCCACCTGGGAGGAATTTCCCTATGATTCCAACTACAAGGCCTGGAACCTGGATCCCGACACCTGGGAGAGCGCCTTATACCGACGGTTTGACCAGTACGGGTATGTGTTGAATACCCATCAGGATACAGGTATCGACCAGGTAAAGCAGATGCTGGTCAACGGCTATATCCTCAATATTCCGACCTATATTTACTCATGGGTTTACCAGACCATTGGAGATGACCCCTCCACCAGTGAAGACGATGCCTTTGTCGGCAAAAAATGTGTATCCTGGGTTAACGGCAGATCCGGATACCACGCCATGACTGTTGTAGGATATAATGATAATATCTGGGTGGATATCAACGGAAACAATGTCGTGGATTCCGGGGAAAAAGGGGCTTTCAGGATCGCCAATTCCTGGGGAACCGGCTGGGGCGAATCCGGCTTTGCCTGGATGTCCTATGACGCATTAAAAAATCCATCTGCTGTGTCCGGAGGCCCGTCAACGAACCGGATCTATGGATGGTATCCTTCCAGGGCCCACTGGATAACCGCCAAAACAGGATACCAGCCAAAGGTTATCGGAAAGTTTAAGTTAAACCACGCCAAACGGGATCATATCCGGATGACCCTGGGCACCTCAAACATCAACCAGTCAACGCCTTCCAGTGTGTGGGTTCCGGAAATGATCTATAACCAGGGCGGCGCATACGGATTTGACGGCACAACCAATGCCGTTGACGGCACCTTTGTTTTTGATTTTACCGATCTGATGCCTTCCGGCGGGGGCCTGGCGACCTGGTATCTGGGGGTACAGGATGATACGGCAGGCAGCGAGGCAACCCTTGGCACCTTTACCCTGATTGATGTTGCAAGCGGAAATACATTGATCGAAAGCCTGGAAGTGCCCCAGACCGTTGACGGTGACCAGGTTTATGCAGGCATTGATTATGATCCTTCCGGTGAAAATCTTCCGCCCACAGCCTTTGCAGATGCATCCGTATCTTCAGGACTTGCGAAGCTTGACGTCAGTTTTGATGGGTCATCTTCCTATGACAATGACGGAACAATTGACTCCTTTTCCTGGGATTTTGGAGACGGCGCATCCCAATCGGGAGCCCAGACTACGCACCGCTATGATCAGCCGGGAACCTACACCGCAACCCTTACGGTAACCGATAACAGCGGTGCCACAGATACCGATTCCGTTACCATTGCGGTTGAGGGGCGTGTTTATGTGTCGGATATTCAGGCAGTACTTGTTGTCGATGAAACAGGCCAGAAGGCACAGGTCAGTGTTGAAATCCTGGATCATAACCAGAATCCCGTGTTCGGCGCACAGGTTGCAGGGTCCTGGTCCGGGGGACTGATTGCAGGAAATGTATCCGGCACAACATCTGAAAACGGTGTGGTCGAATGGGTGTCCGCTGCAACGCTTGAATCCGGCACCATCACCTTTACTGTGGATACGGTTTCTGCATCGGGATATGATTATGATTCTTATTTAAATACCGCCTCATCCATCAGTATCGACACCCAAGAAATTTCTAATCAGAGCCCGGTGGCCGTTATCGACGACGGTCCGGTCAGCGCTATGGAAGGAGATTATATTTATTTTGAGGGTGAAAACTCGTATGATCCCGATGATGGTGATACCCTTTCCTATGAATGGGAGGTTGGCGGAAAAATCCTCTCAAACGATACATTTTTAATTCATGAATTTTCCACCGCCGGTACCTATGAGGTGGTTCTAAGGGTAGAAGACGACTGGGGAATCGTTTCCGAGGACAAGGTTACCGTAACTATTGAAGCAGAAAGTGAAAATGACAATTTTATATCCGTTTCCAGTATAGAGGTGGAGGTTAGGTCTTGGTGGCGCTACTCCATTGGGATTGCAAGGGTGAAAATCGTTGATCAATATGGGGATTCCATTGAAAACGCTGTTGTTTCGGGTGCCTGGAGCGGTGTTGTTTCGGCTTCTCGATCCGGAATCACGGCCGACGACGGTACGGTTATGCTCTACTCACCATGGACAAGAAAATCCGGTGAGTTTGTATTCTCCATAGATGGTGTAACCGCCTCAGGTTATGTATATTCGTCTGAAGATAGTGTTCAAGTATCGGATTCGATTCATAATTAATAACTCTCATGTTCTGCCGGGCACAACAAAGAATGAAAGATATGAGTAGTGAGAGAAAGAGTGGATTGGAGATCTTATTCCTCACTACTCAACTCAATACTTTCGTATACCCTCCACCGAATTTGGGTGTCTCCATACGAATTCTACTGATTGCGCCTTAATTTGGCAAAGCATCATCAATAACCATGAAACTGATTCAATGCTTTGAATTGCTGAAAGAACTATACTTCTTGTACTTAAAATACAATGTATGATATTTTTTTGGAGGCCTCGATCATCCTGTCGGCCACGTATTGGGTAGGGGCAGATTCCATATCCGCCCTACAGTTTGGACCAAACGATGATCAAGGTCTTTTTTTGAAATTAACGTTTCCAGTTCTGTTTTTTATCATCATTAACCGCGACGTACCATAGCGGCAAATTTTAATGAATTTAGAGAGAATATCATGATCTGTTTTAAATATAAAAATCCCATTTTATTGTTGCTCGCCATTTTCTTCATTTTTAGTTTTGGTCTTATTTCATGTTCAGATCAAACACAAAGTGCCCAAAAGTACATGAATTCCGCCAATACATATATAAAAAACAAGGAATACAAAAAAGCGGAAATTGAATTAAGAAATGTTCTGCAAATAAATCCGAGAAATGAAGATGCATATATAAAGTTAAGTGAAATTTACCGAATTTTGGCAAAACCCGAAAAAGAGATTAAAGTATTATTACAAGCAACAACGCTGAATCCGGACAATCTGGAGGCGCAGTTTAAATTAGGTCAGGTCTTTCTGCTGGGCAAACAAACCAAAAAGGCCAGAGAAACAGCGCAATTCATACTTGCCAAAGATCCCGGCAGCATTCAGGCATATCATATGCTTGCATCAGTACAGGTACAGGAAAGAAACGCAGATGCAGCAATAAAAACCATAAATAAAGCCATTGCCTTGGCCCCGGATAATCCTCATCTATACCTGTTTCTCGGATATGTACAATATTATCATAATAAGGACTTTCCAAGTGCAGAGGCTTCATATTTAAAAGCCATCGCCATTGACGACACAATTCTTGAGCCATATCAAGAACTTGCGACTATATATGTCCATGAGAAAAAAATAAACAAGGCTGAAGCCTTGCTGATCGATTTAACCAAGACCGGAAAAAACAGAATCGGTAATCTTTCCATGCTGGCCAATTTTTACGAAACGCAAAATATGATAAAAAAGGCTGAAAACGTATATAAAACAATTATCAATGAGTCTGATCCCAATGACTATAAGCCAGTATACAATTTAGCACTTTTTTACGCGCGTCATCGGAATTTTGAAGCCGCCGTCGAATATTTTAACCAGGCATTGGCGATAGATAACATCTTAAAAATAAGAGAAAAGCTTGCGACTGCCTACCTTGATTTGGACAGATACAAAGATGCCCGTCAACAGGCGGATTTAATATTAAAAAACCAACCGAACAATGCCACGGGCCGGTTGGTTCTCGCCCAGCTTTTAATTGTGGAAAAAAAATATGCCGCTGCTTTGGAAATGCTTGAGCAGGTCATTAGCTTAGACAAAAAAAATGCCACTTCGTACTATTTAAAAGCAGCATGTCTTTTGGAAAAAGGTCTTAAAGAATTGCCGGGGCAGCAGATCCGGATGGCGGCAGCCGGTAATGTCAGTGCGGAAGAGTGGAAAAGAGAGCTTGCTGTTGAAAGCCTTAAGACGGCCATTGATCTTTCGCCGGATCATTTTATGGCCAGACTGATGCTGGCAGACGTATACATCCAAACCAACCAACTGTCACTTGCAGATAAACAAATCGCCTACATATTAAAGCGGTCTCCGAATAATTTCATCGCATCTTTGATGCACGGAAACCTAAAAATACTTCAGAAAGACTGGAATTCTGCTGAAACCATATTTAAAAAAATTATCGAAAAAGCCCCCACCTATTCATGGGCATATACCAAACTGGGTACTGTATATCATGCCCAAAAAAAATCCAAACAAGCGTTTGCAGAATTTAAGAACGCCCTGGATATCGATCCTTTGAATATGGATGCAATGAGAAATATCATAAATGCATATATGCGCGACGGGCAAACGGAGGCTGCTGTCAAGGTTTTACACACTCATTCACGCCACCCGAAACTGACCTCATTTGAAAAAGGGTATATTGAATTCTTGCTGGGGAAAATTGCATTATCTCAAAATCTATTGGACCAGGCCAAAAAGCATTTTAATCAATCACTTCAAATTCATAGCAAAACAACGCCTTCATATGAAGCCCTGGCAAAAATTTCCGAAGTAAATGGCAATAAACTTATGGCGATTAAATACTATGAAGCCATTCTTGCATATAATCCGGCATATATTCCTGCCCATATGAATTTGGTCCGTATTTATAAGTCTGAAAAAAATATGGAAAAAACAAAAGAATCTCTAGAAAAAGTACTTGGAATAAAAGATGATCATGCAACAGCAGCCAATGAAATGGCATATATCCTGGCAGATGAAGGAAAACAGTTACAAAGAGCATTGTACCTAGCAAGGATAGCAGAATCGCAAGCCCCCAACAATCCGAACATATTGGATACCCTTGGATGGATTTACTACAAACAAAAATCCTATGATCTGGCAATTAATAAACTGCTTGGCAGTTTAAATATCAATCCTGACAATCCGCTTACAAATTACCACCTCGGATGGGCATATTACGATACCGGCAAATATGAAAAAGCAAGAGCGTATATGAAAATTGCCTTAAAATTAAATCCGAATTTTGAAGGCGCGGAAAAAGCCAGAAACATAATTGGTGGATAGGAATGCTTCTCTCAGAAAAAAAGTCTTAAAAGTATGAAAAAAAGTTCTCATGATTATTAATAATCTTCCTATAAAACAATTCGACAACCCTGCCTCCTTAACATTGAATATAATATATATATAAATATTTTAAAACTATATATAAGACATAAAATTCAAATATTTACAACTACAAACGGAAGGTGGAAATCTTAGGCTTTATAAAATATAATTTTTAAAAAACCTACAACATCTTTAATGGCACTATAGTTGCATTAACAAGATTGCATAATTAGAACGAAATAAATGGTTTCTAAGTAATCAATTTTGGAGCTATTAAGGGGTTAGCAATGAAAAAACGTTTTAAATCTACGATTAAGTGTCTTTTAATGAGTACCTGTCTGGCAGGCGTCGGCGCCTTTATGTTTGCCTCAACTGCCTATGCGACAGGGACCATTAAAAGTCGCGAAGAATCTATTTCTGGGGGCTATCACAAAAGCCGTGGATATACTTCCTCTGACACCATTTCTGAAATCGGCCTAAAGTATGCAGACCATGATACCTCAGAATGGCAGGAACTGGGATATACCGGTGGCCTTGGAGATTATGGCGTATCCTGGAGTACTGATGGAACTAACTTCGGACATGATGACCTTTATGTCGGGGACACCGTTACATTCAGATTTAATATGCACTCTGAAAATGTCGGAAACCATTATGCCAATATTTTAAAAGGCTGGATTGATTGGAATACTAGTGACACGACTTATAAATTTGACGAAAGCGACTCAGTCGTTGAGGGGTTTAAAGTACTTCGGGACTATAATGGAGACTTAGTATCATCTGATTATACTTTTGATTCGGGACATGATAACCCTTGGGAATCTGATTATGGTGATAAATATTATAATCGTGATGATTATGGTTATGGTAATGACAATGAAACCTTTACGTATTCTCTTACGCTTACCGAAGCGAACTTGGGAACGGCATATCTAAGAGCCAGGGTGACCTGCAGCGATTCAATAAATCAAAACCTGGGTCGTGACTGGTCCAGTCAATGGAATTATACTGAGGACCAATACTTAGCTGCTTTTGATGCTTACTCCGATTATTACCAGGGCGAAATTGAAGACTGGCTGTTTACCGTCAGCGGAAATCCTCCAGGTAGCGCAGTTCCCGAGCCCACCACATTGGCATTGTTTGGCATGGGATTGATCGGGCTTGCCAGAGTCGGCAGAAAAAAAGCTTAACCCCTACATATACAACCTATTAAAAACAAGGCAGGTGGCTTAGTTCACCTGCCTTGTTTTATATTTTAGGAATGAGTCCGAAATAACACTCACATGCCCTGCTGAATAAAATGAATTGAATTTGTTCATAAGTCGACTTATGGTGTATACTGTCTTTGATGGTTTAAAAATAAAAACAACAGGATGGAAATTTAAAACATATGTGTTTGGCTGTACCTTCAAAAATTATTGAAATCAACGATGCCTTGGCAAAGGTGGAAGTGGACGGGGTGGTCCGAGAGGCCAGTCTGATGCTGCTTGATGATGCCGGTATTGGGGATTATGTTATTGTGCATGCCGGATTTGCCATTTCAAAGATGGATGAAGACGCTGCACTGCAAACCATTGCAGACATGCGCAGAATACTTGAGCTGGGTGGCGACCCGGTCTGACTTTTTTAAATGGGTTCTTCCGGTATAGCGGCAAAAAAAATTGAAATCTCAGGGGTGGTCCAGGGTGTCGGATTCCGCCCTTTTTTATTTGGTTTAGCCTCCGCGCATTATCTTTGCGGCCATGTGTCCAATACCGCCTCTGGTGTGGCGCTTTTTATCCAGGGTGAGCCAAAGAACCTGGATGCGTTTCTTTTGGATCTCCCTGAAAAAAAACCGCTGCTGTCACAAATTTCACGCATGGTATCAACGGATACACAACCTTTAAACCTGACTGATTTCACAATTATTAAAAGCCGGGATGCCCGGAAAAAGTCTGCCCTGATCTCCCCGGATGTGGGGGTGTGCCCCGATTGCCTCAAAGAAATGCAGAATCCTGCTGACCGCCGGTTTGAATACCCTTTTATCAATTGCACCAATTGCGGGCCAAGATACACCATTATCCAGGATATTCCCTATGACCGGCCAAACACGTCCATGAAGTCCTTTGCCATGTGCCCGGACTGCCGGAAGGAATATGAAGATCCCTTAAACCGGCGGTTCCATGCCCAGCCCAATGCCTGTCCCGTTTGCGGTCCCCAGGTGTTCTTGCTCGACAAGAAGGGAAAACAGGTGGACGGGAATGATCCGGCACAGGCCCTGGCACTTGCGGCCCAATTTCTCAGGCAGGGAAAAATCGTTGCGGTCAAAGGGCTTGGCGGATTTCACCTGGCCGTGGATGCCGCCAATGCAACGGCTGTTGAGCTGCTGCGCCAAAGAAAAAATCGTCCCCATAAGCCCTTTGCCCTGATGGCCGCCCGGAACTCATCCCTGTTCAACCATGTTTGCATGGATGGGGATGAAAAAGACCTGCTTTGGTCCTATCACCGGCCCATTGCATTGCTGAAAAAAAAACCGTACCCTTCACCTGTGGGCACGGGCTTGGCTCCGAATTTGGCGCCGGAAAATCCTTGTCTTGGTATTATGTTGCCCTATACACCGCTGCACTACCTGCTTCTGGACAAGGGGCCGGATATTCTGGTCATGACTTCGGGGAACCGATCCGGCGAGCCCTTGTCCATTGACAATGCCAACGCCCTGGATGCCTTTTCCCATATTGCCGACTATTTTCTGCTTCACAGCCGGGATATCTATTTCAGGGCCGATGACTCTATTGTCAGAAGCCAGCAGGGAAAATTGCGATTTCTACGCCGATCCAGGGGATATGCTCCTCTGCCCGTGGATATAACGCCGCCTGCAAATGACAAACTTGCCAATATCCTTGGCTGCGGCGCCGGTATGAAATCCACCATCTGTCTGACCAGGGATCGGTACGCCTTTTTAAGCCCACACATTGGCGACTTGGAATCAATGCAGGTCCACAATTTTTACAAAGATACCATTGAACATATGCAAAAAATCCTGGATATCCGGCCGGTGTGTGTGGCCCATGACCTGCATCCGGGATATTTTTCCACACAGTTCGCCAAAAAACTCGGGGATCATGGCATTCCCCTGATAGGGGTCCAGCACCACCATGCCCATGCCCTTTCCTGCATGGCGGAAAATCACCTGGATGGAACAGTGCTTGCTTTGACCCTGGACGGCACCGGCCTGGGTACGGACGGCCATATTTGGGGCGGCGAAGTCCTGGCCTGTACCTATGAGGGGTTTGAGCGCCGGGCCCGGCTGGATTACCTGCCCATGCCGGGAGGGGATGCGGCGGTAAGGGCACCCTGGCGCATGGCTGTGGCTCTGTTATATAAAGTATACGGGCCAGGGATAATGGATCTGGATATTCCCTTTATCCGGTCCTTGGATAAAACAAAGCTTAAATTTTTAATTCAAATGATGGACCGGCAGGTGAACAGTCCATTGACATCCAGCACAGGTCGCCTGTTTGATGCAGTTTCCGCCCTTTTAATGATCTGCCATGAAGTTTCCTATGACAGCCAGGCTGCCATTGCCCTGGAGGCGGCTGCCGATCCTGAAGAATCGGCAAGCACAGCTTACCCTTTTGATATAAAAACTGGAGCTGACGGCTGCCGGATTATGGACGCCGGTCCCTGGGTGCGGCAGATGGTCGCGGATATCAAAAAAGGAGTGCCCCGAAGCAGGATTGCGGCCCGGTTTCATCTGACGTTGACCCGTATGATGGTGGATGCCGCCGCAACGGTGGGGCAGGAAATCAACCTTGACCGGATTGTTCTGTCCGGCGGGGTATTTAATAATGATACGATTTTTTCCCAGATAACCCGTATGCTTGGGGCAAAGGGCTTTAAAGTCTATACCCACAGCATTGTTCCTTGCGGTGATGGCGGCATTGCCCTGGGGCAGGCCATAGCGGCCGCAGCCCTTCAACATAAATAGTGTTTGAACGAAAAGTCACCCATCTGCGGCGTTGCAGAAAAATTTGCAATCCTCACAACCATGAGGTTGCTCCGGTTACAAATTTTTCTGCGCCTTGCATATGGGCAACTTTTCGTCCAAACACGGATTTTCGTTAAGACACTAAATAATAAGGTGATCCATGAGTTTGACATATACCCAGGAATTCAAAGATCCTGAAATTTCAAAGGCCTTGGTGGCCCGAATTCGTGAACAAAGCAATAAGCCATTGCGCTTGATGGAAGTGTGCGGCACCCATACCATGGCCATTTTTCGTTACGGCATCCGGTCTGTACTGCCCGACACCATTACACTTTTGTCAGGCCCTGGCTGCCCTGTGTGCGTAACCGCCCAAAAGGATATTGACGCCTATGTGATGCTGGCACGCAGGCCGGATGTAATTTTAACCACCTTTGGTGACCTGATGAAGGTCCCGGGTTCCGGATCCAGCCTGGCTGGGGAAAAGGCCAACGGTGCGGATGTCCGTATGGTCTATTCCATTTTTGATGCCTTGGCCATTGCAAAGGAAAACCCCAATAAAGAGGTGGTATTTTGCGCAGTGGGCTTTGAGACCACTATCCCGACCATTGCAGGAGCTATACTTACGGCCAAAGCGCAAGGGATAGACAATTTCAGCATTTATAGCGCAAACAAGCTTACCCCACCGGCGATAGCCGCCCTCATGGAAACTGACGGCGTGGAGATAGACGGATTTATTCTGCCTGGACACGTATCGGTCATCACAGGCCTTGACGCGTTTGCCCCTATCTTTGAAAAATACCGGATACCTTCGGTGGTTACAGGATTTGAGCCTGTGGATATCCTTAAAGCTGTGCTTAGACTCGTAGAGCAGAATGAATCTAAAGTTCCCATACTGGTTAATGCCTATCCCCGTGCGGTGGCTGATGCCGGAAACCCCAAAGCCCGGGCAATCATGGATCAGGTCTTTGAAAAGGCCGACGCCCTGTGGCGGGGAATTGGTAAAATTCCAGATTCAGGCATGGTGCTAAGGGAATGCTTTTATAAATTTGACGCTGCCGGAAAATTTGAACTGTCGATTCCGGATACCCGTGAGCCAGCCGGGTGCGAGTGCGGCCGGATTTTAATGGGGCTGAAGCGGCCGGACCAGTGCCGGCTGTATAAAAAAGCCTGCACCCCCATGCATCCGGTGGGACCCTGTATGGTCTCCAGTGAAGGAGCCTGTGCAGCCTTTTATAAATACAACGTGTAAGGAAAATACCATGAATAATAATGATACGATTGTTCTGGATCACGGTGCCGGGGGCAAGGTTTCCCATGCCATGTTTTCGGAATTAATTTTGCCTTTGTTCAACAACGAACTATTGACAAAACAGGACGACGGGGCCGTTTTTGAGGTGCCCGCAGGCCAAATGGCTTTTTCAACGGATTCCTATACCGTGGATCCCATTTTCTTCCCCGGCGGGGATATCGGCGAGCTTGCCGTAAACGGCACCGTCAATGATGTGGCCATGTGCGGGGCAACCCCCTTGTATATATCAGTGGGGCTGATCATTGAAGAAGGCTTTAAAATTGTTGACCTTAAACGCATTCTTACATCCATGGCCAAGGCTGCCAAAAAAGCGGGGGTCCGGATCGTCACCGGCGATACCAAAGTGGTGCCCCGAGGAAAAATTGACAAAATATTCATCAATACCTCCGGGATCGGATCTATTCCGCCCGGCGTCAATGTGTCGGGTAACGGCGCGCGAGCCGGCGATAAAGTAATTATTTCAGGCACCATTGCCGATCATGGGGTCACTATATTAAGTGAACGTGAAGGGTTGAAGTTTGATTCCGACGTAAAAAGCGATTCTGCGCCCTTAAACCACATGGTCAAAGGAGTATTGGCATCAGGATGTCCGGTTCATGTGCTGCGGGATCCCACCCGTGGCGGGCTTGGTACTACACTTAACGAAATTGCCGTCCAGTCAAAAGTGGGCATACTCCTTTTCGAAGACCGGTTGCCTGTGCGTGGCCCGGTCCGGGGCATTTGCGAACTTTTGGGTTTTGACCCCTTATACCTGGCCAATGAAGGCAAGCTCATCGCCATTGTACCCGGCGCAGATGCCGACAAAGTGCTAGATATAATTCGCCGGGATGAGTTCGGCAAAGACGCAGTGATTGTCGGAGAGGTTACAAATCAGGACCCGGGCCGGGTGGTGCTGGAAACTTTTATCGGCGGCACACGGATTGTGGATATGCTTATCGGCGAGCAGCTGCCCCGAATCTGCTGATTTATATCGTGTTTGAACGAAAAGCCACCCATCTGCGGCGTTGCAGAAAAATTAACAATCCTGATTGCCAATTATAATTTCGGTTGTAAATTTTCCTGCGCCTGGCATATGTGAAACTTTGCGTCCAACCACCGGTTTTCGGTCAGGTGATATATAACAAATATTCGAATAGCAACAAAAAAACTTTACAATGAAGGCATATCTTAATATAATTATGACCTTTTTAGGTGTCGCGCAAATTCTATTTAAAGAGAAGGACAACACTATGAAACAAGAAGATCTGGACTATTTTAAAGCGTTGTTGACTGACCGGCTCAATGAGTTGCTTTCCCATGCCGACACAACCGTTACAGGCATGACTCAGCCCAAGGATAACTTTGCTGATCCCACGGACCGGGCCTCCCATGAGGCGGACAGAAGTTTTGAACTACGCATCCGGGACCGGGAGCACAAACTGATTAAAAAAATTAAAAAGGCATTGGAGCGGATTGAAAACGGTTCCTTTGGTCAGTGTGAAATGTGCGAGGAAGAAATTTCCATCGAACGGCTTAAAGCCCGGCCTGTGACAACCCACTGCATCAAGTGCAAAACCCGTGAAGAAAACATGGAGAAGGCGATGGGAATTTAATTCCCCGTCATAGGCTTTACAGCAGGTTTTGATTGATCTTCATACACATTCCACTGCGTCGGACGGCTCCCTGACGCCCAGGCAGATACTTGATCTGGCTAGAGACACCGGTATTGAAGCAGTTGCACTGACTGACCACGATACCATTGCCGGAATTCTGGAAATAAAAGATATTGTTAATTCGTACCCGGTTGAATTTATCACCGGTGTTGAAATTTCCTGTTCTCCGCCGCCTGAGTTCAAATCCCTGGGTAGCATTCATATGCTGGGATATGGATTTTCCGTTTATGACTGTAAATTAAACGATGCCTTGGCTCGTGCGGCAGAAGCCAGAGCCAACCGGAATCCCAAAATTATTGAAAAACTAAATGAATTGGGATTTAACATTACCCTGGATGAGGTTAAAAATCGATTTGGCGCCTCCCAGACAGGTCGCCCCCACATTGCCGAACTGCTTGTGGAAAAAGGTTATGTGTCTGACTTCCGCAGGGTCTTTGAACTTTACCTGGGTAAAAATAAACCCGCCTATGTTGATAAATTTAAAATATCCTGCAAGGATGCCATCCGGCTGATTCTTGACGCTGGTGGCCTGCCGGTTCTGGCCCATCCGGGAATCATTGATTTTCAATACCCCCACGACCTGGATACCTTTGTAAATATGCTGGTCGAGGACGGGCTTGCAGGCATTGAAGTCCATTATTCAGGACATGATTCAGCCTTCAGAAAACATTTGTCTGAAATTGTACACAGTAAAGGACTGGTGGCCACTGGAGGCTCTGATTTCCATGGCAACTTTAATAAAGGTGTGGATCTTGGCCGGGGCAGAGGCGATTTGAATATTGGCATGTCCGTGTTCAAAACATTGAACGACCGGCTGCTGGAAATCCAGGCCATTCCCCGCCTGGATATTCTTGAACAAAATCTTGATTACCAATTTCAATCCCGCACCTTTTTATCCAATGCCCTGTGTCATCGCTCTTATCTTAATGAAAATCAGAATACCTGCGACACGGACAATGAGCGTCTTGAGTTCCTGGGCGATGCGGTGTTAGGGCTATGTGTGGGACATTTGCTCATGGAAAATGATCCTTTGAGAAATGAAGGCGATCTTTCCCGGCTGCGCTCAAATCTTGTCAGTGAAACAGGCCTGGCGCACATTGCCCGCAAAATTGATCTGGGCCGTTTTATTAAGCTGGGTAAGGGGGAATCTCTTTCAGGCGGCCGTGACAAAAACTCAATTCTGTCAGACACCTTTGAAGCGGTGGTTGCTGCTGTGTACCTGGATGCCGGATTTGACCGGACACAAACCATGGTGAACCGTCTTTTTCAAAAACCCGTGCAGCAGGTTCTGGCCTCATCGAATTTCATTGATTATAAAAGTGGCCTCCAGGAGTTTACCCAAGAGCATTTCGGCAAAACCCCGGCTTATGCCCTGGCAAAAGAGAAGGGCCCGGATCATGACAAAACATTTGAGATTGCCCTGAACCTGGAAACGGTTTCAACCACGGGTACCGGGAAAACCAAGAAAGCCGCGGAACAGGATGCTGCCAGAAAAGCGCTGGCTATTTTGAACCAGGATTCTAAGAGCCTGTTTGGTAATTGATGAATCGGCTGCAATTCCATCAAAGTGGCCCCAATTCCCCCAAATTTTATGTCAATAGTCCAGCTATTAATAGAAAATTTGTGAAAATTGGTTCTCATTTTCATGAGATTTTGCTTCGATCCCCTAATTACCAAACAGGCTCTAACTAAATTTTTATGTCCCCGCCCCTGGTAATTCCTTTTTTTATTCCCCACCAGGGATGCCCTCATTTATGTGTTTTCTGTAACCAGCGACTCATCACAAGACAAACTTCAGAAGTGCATACTTTTGACAGTGAGGCAGAACGTCTGTCTGGTGTTATCCATACCTATCTTCAATTTAAAAAAAATCGTGACCAGGTAGAACTGGCCTTTTTCGGCGGCAATTTTCTGGGACTGGAAACATCCAGGATACTTGCATTGCTTAAGGCGGTACAACCATGGATCCGGCAGGGACAGATCCATAGCATTCGCTGCTCCACACGTCCGGATACCGTCACCGGCCGGATTCTGGATCTTGCCCGGCCCTTTGGTCTTGAGACCGTAGAACTCGGTGTCCAGTCCATGGACGATCGCGTGCTTACCCTGGCCGAAAGGGGACATACCAGCGAGGATACCCGAAAAGCCATGGCCCTGCTTAAGGACAACGGCCTTAAAACCGGGGTGCAGGTGATGGTTGGATTGCCGGGAGATAATGATTTCGGTGCTGTACGTACAGCCGAAGAACTGACGGAACTTAAACCTGATCTTGCCAGGATCTACCCTCTTCTGGTGCTCGAAGGCTCCAAGATTGCCCAATGGTACCGGTCCGGTCGATATGAGCCGCTAAGTCTTGACCAGGCGGTTGATCAAACAAAAAAAATAGTCACGATTTTCAAGCATGCCGGGGTATCCGTGGCACGTATAGGATTGCAGGCCACAGAGATGATGGACGATACCAGCCAGATGATTGCAGGTCCATGGCACCCGGCCTTTGGACATCTGGTTTTATCCGCTCTTATGTTTGACCAGGCCTGTGAAAAAATTGACACGATTCTGGCAGAACAGGAAGGGATTGAAAAGCCGGATAAAAAAAAGAGCGTCGTGCTCCAGGTGCACCCAAGGGCTTTATCCCGGCTCCAGGGCGACCGGAAAACCAATTTTGACCGGCTGGCCCAAACATACCCTGGGCGCTCTTTTCTCATTGAAAGGGTTGAAACCCTGGATATAGATCAGGTTGATGTCCACATCCCAGTATAATTCAATATTTGTTCCACATGAAACATTCTGGAGGCCTGGTTGAATTCAGATAAAAACATTAAAGATAACGCGACAATCCGATGTTTTATCGCAATCGTTCTTGATGCGCATACGAAGCGTCAGCTAAATCGGGTCCAGACAGCCATTCGCTCCACCGGAATTCATGCTGGATGGCCGTCCGCCCAAAACTTTCATCTCACCCTAAAATTTCTTGGAGATATTTCAGAACAGGCGCTACCGTGTATTAAAAAAATGTTATCCGAAGCGATTGCCGATAAGACCCGTTTTAATATCACACTTAATCGGCTTGGCGTATTCCCAAATATACGCCATCCTAAAGTCATTTGGATTGGGTCGGATAAAACAATTCCAGAATTGGTGAATTTGCAGCGCGACATTGATTCAAGACTGAATAAATGCCACCCGTTTGTTAAAGAGAAAAAATTTTCACCACACATCACAATAGCTCGGATACGCCACTATGCAAAACCAGGTACATTAAAGAAAGCGCTTAAAATTGAAACAGGCGCCATAAAAATCCCTGTAAACCAGATCCATCTGATAGAAAGCAGGCTGTATTCCTCCGGGGCTGTCCACTCGTCTTTATTCTGTGCCAAGTTAAAATCCTCATGACCTCTGCACCAGTGAGGTAAATTGTAATTCAGGAACCCTGCCCTGCCCCTCCACCTCTTCTACCTTGAAACCGTTTTTATCATCCGTAAGCGGAAAGCGTTGGTAAACACCCCCCAGAATAGTACCGGCATAGGCTTTTCCATTAATTTCAATAATCGGCACGCCGATTCTTTCCTTTGACGTTTCCAAATATGCAAAAAATATTTTTTCATGTGAAAGAATCTCTTTTTCTGCCTGGGCAGTAGCTATGGAGATCTTTTTTTCGAGTTCCATAACACAGGCATCATGGTCTTTTTTGGAAACATTCATTGTTTTCAATGAAGCCAGAGAACTGTTCATTCTCGTATCGTAAGTTGAAATCAGCCTTTGGATGTTTTTCCAAATTTTCTCGTTTATATGTTCCTTTTTTTTATTAACTTCAGATAACAACGCATCTTTTTTTTTCTTGGCTTTATCATGAAACGCTTTAAGTTCGATCATTTTTTTAAAAATTTTTTCTGCCTTGGACTGCTCGTCGCGCTTTTCGTCCTTGAGGTCCTCTAATTTGCCAAGAATAGAGTTCATCATATCCAAAATGGTTTGCCCAAGACCAATGACATGATGTTCGCCGCCTGCAACAATGGTACTTGGCACGGACCGTTCACTCCCGACGCCTGACAGAATAGCCCCGCCCTTGGCATAAATTCTTGATGAAATTACCCTGCATTTTGGACTTTGAAATTTTCCGCTGCACCTGATCTGTGAGTCAATGATTTCATTTTGAACATATACATTGCCAAAGGTCTCTATCCTGCTGTTGTGTATATACCTGGCATGAACATCACCCTGTGCACGAATAGTCGCATCCGAAATACCGACCCTGGTATGGATATCACCTATCGCATCTATATTTGCACCCCGAATTTCCTCGGCGATTACTCTACCTGCACTTATTTGATATGCACCGGTAATCGTCCCTGATACCGATAAATCGGCATAGGGCTCAATGGGTCCGTAACGATAGTCTGCATCTTCCCGAATATGAACAACAGGATGAATAAAAACACTTCGGGTGGTTGAAAGCGAAGGGATTCCGGATTTCGTGGCAAGGATTTTCAACTTGTCCCTTGACCATCTGGTATTTTCGCCGCAACGAACAGCAAAATCATTTGCTGCTGTAGCATTTATATTTTCACCATACAGATTTTCAACTTGAACTTCTGTGGCTGAATCTGTCTGTTCTGCGAGAACTTCACCTTTTTTCTTCTCTATTGGTTTACCGTTCACTCCTTTTATATGTAAAGAAAGATTGCTTTGCCGCTTTAAAAGATTCGCGCAGTCCACCCGGGCAACGGGAAATTTTTTAACACCAGTATCAAGAAAACACTGAATAAAAGAATCAGGATACATACCGTTGACAATACCATCTGTCATGGCGACATCTTTAACCTGATTTAGAGAGATCACAATTTCATCAGGATTACGTCTTTCTACCCAGGCAGTCATATGATCTGAACTGACAATGATGCTTAGTTCAGGTTGTTTTTCAGCACCGCCGCCCCTACCCTTTCCTGCATTGTCAGATGAGTTGCTTTTTTTATAGGATGAGTCATGATCATGTTTGTTAAACAGATTCTGCTCTTTGAGAATTAGATCTTTTTGTTTTGTTGTTAAAATTCGGGATTCAACAAGAATATCACCGATCAGTTTTTTATGTCGTGATTTTTTAAATTCCTTTTTTTGTAAGTCCAATGCCCGATTGATATCGACCATGCCGGCAAAGCCGTTTTGAATGGCAATTTTACCGAATTCTTCGCCGCTTTTGCGAACAATCTGGTATTCCCGGATCAGCTTAAGCAATCCAAGTTGATACGGCGTTGCCATGCCGTGATCACGCAACAAATCCTCAAAATCAGCCTGCTTTTCTTTAAAGGCGAAAAGTTTTAACAAGTGCGAGTGCTGATCCTGTGAAATGGTGCCGTACTTTAATGCAAGATCTGCTAATGTCGGAATAATATAGGCCTGTTCCGCATTGATCTTATTTAGTTCACTTCTCAATTCCCACCCTGGCAACAACACCTTGTTGATAATAGTGTTTGATCGTTGTCATTTCCGTTACAAGATCTGCTTTATCCATAACAGATGCAGGAGCGCCGCGTCCGGTAAGCACAAGCTCAATATGGTCAGGTTTTATATCAATCAGATGCAATAGATCTTCTTCAGAAAGCAAGCCGCAAAAACAGGCTATATTTGCCTCATCAGCGATAACAAGATCATGCTTTCCTGCTTCAATAATTTGACATAACCGTTCATACCCCTGCCGGCACTTTGCTCTCTCTGCATCAGAAGGTTTTCCTTTAACAAAAAGTCCTGCGCCATATTGTTCAACAAAAATATTATCTAAATTGTTAAGTGCATTTATTTCCGAATACATGCCTTGTTTCATAAACTGAACGATAAATACATTTAGCCCGGCGCCGCTCGCTCTGACTGCAAGACCTATGCTTGCGGTTGTTTTTCCTTTACCATTACCCGTGTAAACCTGAACGTAACCTTTCACGAACCCTTTCCTTTTCTTTTAGGCTCACAATCATTCATAGTTTCATGTGAAACAATTTAATATTTTTTTAAAAATTCATATAGGGGCTCGGGAAAAACAAATGCTACAAATTTTGCGCCGAATTTTTGTTCGTATTTAAGGCGCGGCTTAGGGAGCATATTGGAATATGTGCCCTAAGTCGCAACGAAGAATACGGATAAAAAGGCAAGCAAAATGTAGAATTTATTTTTTCCGACTCCCCATATATTGATACCAGAACCGTGCAGGATATTCTACTCAAAATCAGCAATTCCAATTATGAATCTTTTTAGTTAAAAACCTCGCACAAAGAAACCAAAGCACAAAGAGACAAAATTGAAGCTTTGTGTCTTGGTGTCTTTGTGCAAAAATTAAAACAAAAAAAAACTGAGCAAGTTCTAAAGAACCCGCTCAGTTTTTTGTATATCTAAGAAAGTTAAAAAATTAACTTTCCGCTAAAAACAATGGATCTTAGCCAACAAATTCAACCTGGCTGGCAGGAGTACGGCAATCCATGATGTTACCACGAGATTTGTGGTCAGCAATTTCAGCAGAGCAGCCCACCATACGACCAAGCAGGAACATGATAAATGCGATGTCCTGCATAGCTTTGGCATCAATTTTTCCGCTGTTAACATCTTTCCAGAGAAGATCAAGGGAGATGGTTGCGATAACGCCGTCAATATTAACGCAGAATACGTTCTTGGTGGCGCCAACTTCAAACATCTTTTTAACCAGGTGATGATAGAATACCTGGAAGTGGTTGATCTCGTTTCTTTCAGTGAACAGTTTGTCCATGAAAACTTCGCGCGGATCGTAGTTAACCGGTTTTCCTTTGAATACAGGATGGTTTACGCACGGTACCTTGAAGTAATTCATGATACCTTCGCGTTTTGCGCGTGTTTTGGTTTCCAGGTATTTTTGAGCAGTAGCCTGGGCCAGTTCTGCAAGTTTTGCTTCGCGTTTTGCATCATCCGGTTCCAGGTACGGATCAAAGTCGCCAAAGGCGTCTTTGAGGAACTTGATGGCTTCAAAACCGTTGCCGCCATGGTCACGACCGGTGTTGTTCATCCAGCCTGAGTAGCATGTAGCGATAAAGTTACCGCCACTGACGGATTCCTTGGCACCCTTGGCACTGATGGTACCCGGGCCGTTGGACATCAGCAGGTTGAGCAGGCCGTTGATGGCGAACTGTTCTCTGGTGTCGCAGTCACGGTTGAACAGCAGTTTAAAGCAGGTAGTTGCAAAGTCAGTAGTCAGCACGGACAGATCGTTGAGTTCTACCAAGGATTTGTAGAAATCGTTGATTTCATACTGGGGTGCGCAGCAACCAACAAGAACACCGTTGCATCCCAGATATGTACTAACATCCGTAGCGGTTTCACGGGTCATCTGCCTGTCAACCAGAGGCGTCCAGATAACACTTAAGGTCATGGCAGCCAGAAGCAGGCTGAGTTTGTTTACATCACTGTTTGCTTCGGCGTATTTCTGGGCATATTTGGTGAAGACGGTTTCCAGCCCTTGTTTGGCCAGCAGTTCACCGAAGAATGCAGCTACTTCTGCTTCTTTAGCAGTGGTTTCACCCTGGGGCATAATCTTCTGTGACAATTTTTCATCAACGAGCGCATCGTTTACAGAAGCATTGCCATGGATATCGACATAGAAGAGATCGATCATTTTGTCGGTCATCTCTTTCATGTCTTGATACAGTTTGCAATTACCGGATGTTAACACTGCAGCGCCAAGATAAGCGTTAGGCAGGGCGCCATTCGCACGGGCGCGGGCGCTAATATCCATATACTGCGTACCCACGGCTGTGAAGTAGTTCATTATCGCATTAGCCAACGGCAGATATTTTTCATCGGGCATTACAGAAGTTACGGCAAAGAAGTTGGAAAGCGCAAAATGCTTTACAACAAGATCGAGAACCGGAACGCCATGTACTTCAGTAACGTCGGTTTTCGGATTCATGCGGCTTGCGCCGGACTTGTTGCGCATGGATTCTCTGGTCAGCTGGGCACCTACCTGATTACCAAGTTTTTTGATGGCATCATTGTAGGGTTCCATGGCTTCAACTGCTTCCATATGCAGTTTTTCAGGTATGTCAATACCCTGCTCATTGACAAACCAGGGTTTCAGGCTCAGGTCGCCCTTGGCTGCAAAATCGGGCTTCTCTCCGATTTCTTTATACAGCGCAGCCATGGCAAGCGGCGCATCCTGGATGGATTCGATTCTGACACCTTTTTTGGACGCTTTCGGGTTTTCAGGATCAAACATCCCAATGCCGAAATACTCATCAAACCATTTCTCTTTTGCTAGGGCATCATCGCCACCACCGGCAATAGCGCCGGCATGACCAACCGCACGGCTCAAGTTGGCTTTCCAGCGTCCGATTACGCATGCGACAATCGGCTTGGTGAATTTAAGGGTGCCGTCTTTGATCCAGTCCAGTGCCATTTTTTCATAATATCCGCCGGGCTCAATATAGCAGAAGATCGCTTTGGTCCGGGGATCATTTTCTGCGCAATAGAGGAATTCTGCAAATGCGAACTGGATATAAAGGTCTTTACCGGAACTTAATACGGTTGATGTACCGAAACCGGCTACTTTCAAGTATTCAGGGATGGTTGTACTGAAGTTACCTGAGTTACTGTAAACCGCAACACTTCCTTTTACCAGACTTTCACTCGGATTATTACCGCCCAGGGCACCACCAACACGCACTTGCTCCCAGGAGTTCCCGATACCCAGGCAATTTCCACCAAATACGTCGATTTTATTCTGTTGTGCAATTGCACGGATAAACTGAGAATCTTTGACAGATACTTTTTCTGTCAAAATAACAATTTTCGTCAGTTTCGGATTCTGTGCAATAAGTTCAGCCGCAGCAGCAGCAACCGCTGTAGGCGGCAGATAGATAACACCTGTATCAAATTCGATACCGGCGTCAATAATCTCTTTAATGCTACCATATGCCGGGATATCCCCGATTTTGGTTTCCAGTTTTCCACCGGACTTTCCATATTGAACACCAGCAACAATGTTACCGCCACTGAATTCATGTGATGTGGGCGTTACACCTCTACTTTCACCACCCAGAAGATTCATCACTACGCACCGTGTATCTTTATTTGCTATCTCTTCTAGACTTTTTACTCCCACATAGTAGGGGAACGGATTAGTTTGGCTCATAGCTTCTCCAATAAATATGATTTATTTTCCGGTTATTATTATCAACTGCTTCGATTTTTTTTACAAAATCGTGATACTACCTTTGATCCTTCTTATATATCAGCACTTATTTTTTCTTATTTGCTGTAATCCATGCATCCAGTTCCAGGGTGTAATTCAATACACCAATCATACTACTGTCGAAACCGAACATTTTGTAAGGAACTTTCATACTGTCAAGAAGGTCACGGGCATAAATCATTCCCTGTACAACATTTGGACCGCCACGCCCGATGATAACGTGTACATCCGGATTCAAATGAATGTTTTCCCTCAGGGCATCCAGCATCGCTTTGATAGTAACAAAAATATCGGTGTTGTTTGCTTTACCGCCAATAATCTGAACAATGTTCGCATTCTTCAGAAAATGTCTGTAAGAAATGCTTGCGATCTCTTTCATCTTTGCATAGGGCGGGTTTCCACCAAAGTCTGATGAGAAGATCGCTTTGTCGCCCAGAACCTCAGTGGCCGCACTGTTGGCACCACCACCAAACATAAACGGCAGGATAGTTCCATTGGGGTTGAGTTCAACAACGTCACTCTGTCCCTGGTAGGTCCTCAGCTGGTTGATTTCCGTTTCAAACTCGGTCAATTCCGTAGCAAATACTTCATCGGGGAACTTAAGGCGTTCCTGTGCCGGATCATCCTGGTCAAAGGCAGCTTTAACATCGCATGCAACCGGAAGGGGACGTTTGCCTTTTTTCATGCGGATGGGGTTAAGCTCAATCATGGTCAGCCCATAATTGTTATACAGTTCCCACAGTTTGGGAAGTTGCTGTACCAACGGGCTGATGAATGGTTTGGGGCATCCGAGTTTGATCAATGCATCATTGATATGATATCCCTTAAGACCTTCCAAGGGATTAAACGGAATGATGGCTTTTTTGTCGTCCGGCAATTCCTCAACTTCAACACCACCTTCAACAATCAGAAGCATGACAGGCGTTCTGGTAATTGTTGAGGTTGTGATACTTACATAAAGCTCTGCATCCGAGGCGACAAATTCTTCAAATGTAACGCCGTTTGCTTTATGTGTCACAGGGCCTTGCTGATATTCGGCATAGAAAAGATCTTTTTTGGCCTGGACGGCATCGGCATAGTTGTCGACTATTTTTACCAGACCGGCTTTTCCTTTCTTACCGGCACTGCCCATGAAAGACGGTTTTACAACGAGTTTTCCGCCTTTTTTCAGCAACGCTTCAATCTGTTCTTTGGTAGCAGTTTCTGTCAGGGTCTCTGCTACGGGGAAACCAACGACATCCATCAATTGCTTTCCATATTTTAATCCAGTTAGTTGCATCTTTCCTCCCTGATAATTGTAGTGAATTTAATTAAATAAAACGTCTCAATTCATTCGATATTACCAACAGACCTCAATCTTAACACTTTGCTTTCTGCGAAAACAAAATGCCGATTTTTTACAAGCATCTAACTTAATCTTGCTGCAATGATTCGATCACATATTGCTTTAAAGGGACGTTAGTTGCTCTTCTTCGTCGCAAGAAGGTTTAAAGTTCCCCCCCCCTAAACTCTTTCCCACACCAAGCCCTCCTTTCTGTTTGGGATTTGAATAAATTTAAACGGTCATTCCAAAGTTAATGAACTCTTATCAAGTTTAAGGTTATATAGGATAGGAACTTCCGGTTTGTCAATAGGATAGTATAGCCAAAATTCACCGCTGAATTTAATATGCTTCCATAAAAGAGTGAACAGGTGGCAGCCATGGGGGTTTTAACCTTATTTAAAAATCATTAAAAAACACCAATTGTTAGTCCTTAAAAACTATTACTTGATATTTTTTTAACTTACTGCTGCATTTAACATTTCTACACCGACGGTAATGGTGCAATGGGGTGCCCAAGGCAATACTTCTGGCAGGATCAAAAGATATAGACAAATCTGCCAAGGAGGTGGAACCGCTTAATTCTTTTTCTTCTTCGTACCTGAACGATAACATGCCTTTTGACATATTTAGTTACACCCGTTGGTGCTAGCTTCGTTGATATTTTTAGATACTATATCTACTAGATTCACCAAGCGCAACAAATTTTTTATTTTTTTTTGACGGTTGATTAGGACGGTCTGGATATTTGCTATAAGGAACGCTCAAATAAGGGAATCCGGACGGCCACCTACTGTCCCTCACTCGTGATCGGTGAAAAATCAGTGGCCACAAGTGAGAAGTAGGTGGCCATTCAAGGCGCAATACCGGAACCATAAGTCTAACACGGGCAAACCACAACTCATGTGTTCGACATCATTTTTTTGTGACAGAAACTGAGAAGTGAGCACCTAAGGGGAATAAGATCTGAGATTTAGCGAACATAAGATGACAGCTCAGTAGTGCCGTCTTTATTGCGGTCATGATTTATTGATATACGGGGAATGGAGTTTGGCGGACAGTAAATTTTGATAGAAGAAGAGGGAGTCTTTCAAGTTTATTCTAGTTGTACACCATATTTTGTTAATATGTCTTGAGGGGTGATCGTTTCTGGTGTGCCGGTTGGCCGGAGTACATTCCTGCCACATAGAATGAAAACTTCATACGCATCAAATATTGCATACCGATCCTTATCAAATATAATCAGCTTGTTTCCATTTTCTTCTTTAACTTTTTGTCTGAACTTCCTGATTCCGGTGTCTTGACCTTTTTTCTCCAATTTATCCTGTTGGTCTATCCAATCCCTGAAAGCCGTTGTCAGTGCCATGACAAAAATGGTGAGATACACATGAACGATAAAACCGGATTTCGTATTTATAGGTGGCCTTTCTATGAACCAGGCCTGCTTGGCCTCTCTAAATAAGGCGTTTTCAATTTCACTGCGGGCGTCGTATGCGTCATAAACCACCAAGGGCTTGTCAACAGGTCCATTTGTAAGAATAATCAGGGTTTTGGAACCGGGATTATTAGCCTTAAAAGGATCATCCTTAACCACAACAGCATTGATGGGATTGGCGACAAAGCCTTTGGAGTTTTGATGGCTGCCGCTGCCCTGTGGTCCGTAGAATTCTGCTGACGTTAACCCTTCCAGACCTTCAACATCCCAATGATCTGTAACCGTTGTCTTGTTTTTACCGGCACCCACAGTGCGTATTTCGTCTTTAATTTCCGAATGGCCTGTACCAATTAAAGACAGGGCATCGTCATAAACATTCAAACTGGATTTAGCAGGAATAAAAAAGGTGATGGTTTTACTGTTGAGCCACCATAAAAAAATGCCGTCCGTGAACCCACGGTCAATGGCAAGGGAAGTGATTTTGGCATGTTCCCCCAGATTGTCAATTGCCTGCTGAACCACTTCCTGAGCAAAAGTTATGTCATGAACCTCAATTGTAGCAAAACGCATGGCTAAAGGAAGGCGGCTGTTTGGATCCCAAACCACCCATATTTTAAATCCAAAAACAGTTTCCAGAACTTTTCGAATGCGCTTTTTACGAAGTTTGAGTTCGGGCGGTTTTTCTTTGGTTACTTTGCCACAGCCGTTACATTTTTCTGTTGATTCAATCTCGGAAGCATCAAGCAGAGCATGAATTTTTTTTGGAAAAAACTTATGTGCCGCTAAAATCGATATTCCCCTGTTAAACATTTTTTCCAGGGTTGGTGCAACAATTGATGCCATTGTATTTTTTATGAAATCACAAGATACCGGTCCTCGGATTGGAATGGGCGCTTTTTCATCGCAAGAGGATTTTTTCTTACCCCTATTGCAAGTCCCTTCTTTTATCTCCCTGCCGTTAAAGCCGACAAGACGCATTAAGGCCTGACTTCGAAGAATAACAGAGTCTGTGTGCCAAAAAAAATGAAGGCCAGCCACAATACGCATCATATAAATAAAAATGATACGCATGAATGGGACCGGACTGTTTCTTTGTTTTGATTTTGGTTCAAGTTCCATGAGCAGGTTGGTAAATTCGAAATGATCAAGAAAGTAAAAAAACTCATCGAATAATCCAGCTTCCCCAAGGCCATATACTTCAGGGATATCTTTACCTTCGGCAAGATCTTTGGCGATGCCTGTTTGGTCCCTGTTTGCTGTATGCCAGGTCAAGCGGTCTACTATATTTTTTGATGCATTTTGGGCTAAACTCATAGGGTTATGGGTTAGCAGAAAAACACAGGGAAGGCAAATGCGATAAGATTATAAATATTTGAAATAACAATAAATACTTGTCTCCACATCGTGATTTTGGTCCATTTTTAACATTGGGCGTGAGAGGGGGTATACACCACCTTTTGAATGTCGTTTAAATGGCCAGTGAAGGCTTCTTGCAGGGGATTTTGAAGGGTTCTCAAAAAAGCTGTCGGCCCCGCCAATTTTTTGTTTCCTTGAAAAAAATCACTTTTTTTAAAAAAAAATAAAGCAACCGCTAGCGCTGCCCTTTACCCATATCTTAACGCACACAAGCTATCCATCTGCCTGCAGAAGGGCAAATCCCATACACATGAGTTGTAGCGCGGTGTACCCTTGCCAGATTATCTGATGTCCTGGGGGTGGATCCTTTTTACGTCCGAGGTACCCTCCGAGCTTTGCGACCAAGCGCACCGCGTCGCCGAGAAGCACTGGCTGTGTCAATTGTTTTTTTTAGCGTAGGCCCGCAAGGTTTTCAATTCGATATCTGAGAAAATTACTTCTGCAGGTAGATCCGGAGTTTCTCTACCCATGAGAGTCATCAGCATGATTCGCCAGCCAATGACCAGGTTAATGGCTATCGCCCTGCGCAGACGTTCGACGGTTTTGTGTTGGAGATCTTCGATATGACAACCGGACTTGAGCACCCTGTGCCAGTCTTCAATGCGCCAGCGCAGAACATACCAGCGCAAACACTGCTTGGCCTTTTCAGCCGATGATATCTTCATTGTTGTCAGCAAGAACCACTCGATCGGCTTAGCATTAGCCGGCGGATTTTCTTCCAAGGCATGAACAATCCACAGTTCAATGGGTTTCTTGCCGCTGTGGTAGTGAGCCGGAGGCAAACTGACGTGCATATACCGTATTGTCAGATCCGCCATACGTTCAGGCCGAGCAGGGCTGGCCTTTTGTTTGCTTTTCTTTGGCCTGGCGCTTTTTCTCGGAATGTGGATTTGAATTACACTTGAAACGGGTGCTTTACGAACACCCTCAAAGAGTTTGAACGGTTCTTCGGTAATGTTACGGTTATGCTTGGCGCGTACCAGCAAATCTACACTGGAATTGCGGCGCTGCTCGTCGAACATCTCAAAAAAGTCTGCTTCCCGGTCGCAAACGTGAACCAGTCGCGTCTGGTGCAGCCTGGCGGACAGCGATACCAGATCACGATGATGTTCAATCCAGGAGAACGTCTTTTTTTCTTCGATCGGTATGGCGTAAGTCGGACGCTTTTCCTCCTGAGATTTACCTTTGGGTACAATACATTGGGAACGTAGAACTCCCAGAGGCAACCCGTTGGGAGCAACCGCGAGCGTGGAGTGCATATACAGCCCTCGCCTCTTTGCGCCGGTCTGGTTGGCCACAAGTTCCCCCAGTCCTTCACACCTGTCGAGGTTGGTGTAATTCAAATCACTGCCGTCCTGGATGCAAAGCACGGTCCTTTGCCCCATCATTCGCCTAATGGTGCGCTCGCGATGGGGCGCCAGGATGTTGGTCATGTTTACCGCCGACGTTTCCGGCTGGTCAATCATGCGGTAATAGCCTTTGACTTTGGGCCAATCTCCCTTGGCCACGCCGCTGTAAGCGCGACTCGGCATTTCTGCTTTTTCTTGTGCAACACTCACAAGTCTCTTACTCAAACGGGCATCCCCAAGGGGGGCTCCGCCGAATTCATTTTCCGCCCAATGGTCACTTTCCAATCCCTGATCCGGGCTCAGGGCACTGAAGCCGGCATCGGCGGATAGTCCCATTCGCCCTCTGAATTCTTTTTCGACGGGGTATACATAGATTGCTTTCCTGCTCAGACTCGATTCGTTAAAGCGATCCTGCCTGCCCCGTCCCTTGGTCTTTCCAACTTCGATCCAGTTCGCCGCCCTGTAGCACGTACCGGAAAATTGATCGGTATCTACAAAACTCTCTATCAGGCAGGGCTTGTATCCATATCGCTGCTCGAAATCGACTGGCAGAACCGCCATGCTCATGGCCAGTGCTTTGGAGGCCAGGTTGTGACAATGCACACTCGGACGAATCAGAAAACGACTCATTCCCACCACCAGATCCAGATGCGACTGCCGCTCATCGGCATCCCAGCCGATCCACTTATCACGGTCGGCCAGTTGCAGGGCGGCCGAAGCAAACCCCAAACCGCCGAGCCAGCCGTGGGGTGAATCGATAAGGTAACGCAATTGTCGTCCAACCAGAGGCCCCGCCCCCAAAGGATGCTCGTTAATCATCAGTTCGTTCCAGATTCGTAGATGCTCCTGGCTGGTCACTAATATCAGCTTAAACTCTTTGAGGTTATCTACACGATCGGGAACATTCACAGGAAAAGGAACCGGCTCTGACATACGCCGGGGGGAACCGGAGCGGTGGATTGTGGTAGGTTCGGGCAAAACATAATGTCCGGCATCCTCTAACCGACGCAACGCTTTCATGCATCCACTCACTTGCTTTTGACCGGAGGGATCGTAGAATCCAAAGTGGTCACATACCTTCTCCGCCAGCTGGCTTCTGAGGTGAGTTTCGGTATTTTCAAGCAAACTGCGAACGTATTCTATATTTGGGCTCTCTGATAGGGTCCGTTTTATTTGGCTTTGTGGGATCATACCGCAAACCATACACGGCTTGAAAGATTATGTCCAGCGAATTTTATGGGTAAAGGGCAGCGCTAGCGTGATCAGCTATCGTTTCATTAATCGAAGGAATGAGTCCGAAATAAACCTATGAGCGCGGGCATCTCGCCCGCATCTTTACAATACTTGCAGACCTGCGGGCGGGACGCCCGCGCACTAGGATATAGCAAAGTGGGTAAGCTATTTAAGACCCGTTCCTAAAATGCGTGGATTATGGATAGATCAGACCGATTGGTAATGGCAACTCCGGCCTTGATTTTGAGAAAAACCGTCTTCCTTATAGCAAATATCCAGAGGACGGTATTATATGTTGACTAAGACGCTGATTTTAAACTATATAGATCGGCTGTATATTTTTTTGGAAACGAACAACATAGATTAATAAATTAAAGATATAAAAAGCATGCAGACCATACGCGGATTCAGAGACATTTTACCGGAGCAAATTGCTCTGTGGCAAAAGGTGGAACAAGAAGCGGCAGCCCTGTTTGAATCCTTTGGATACAGGGAAATCCGTATCCCCATTGTGGAAAAAACAGCATTGTTTGCCCGGAGTATCGGAGAAGCAACCGATATTGTTGAAAAGGAGATGTATACCTTTGAAGACAGAAAAGGGGATATGCTCACACTGCGACCCGAGGCCACGGCATCCATTTGCAGGTCGTATATCCAGCATAAAATGTATGCTGCCGAACCGGTACGCAAGTTCTATCTGACAGGTCCCATGTTTCGCCGGGAGCGACCGCAAAAAGGACGCTACCGCCAGTTTTACCAGATTGATGCCGAAGTTTTCGGAGTAGAATCCCCTTATATTGACAGTGAACTTATTTTTCTTTTGCACACATTGCTGCACCGCCTTGGACTTGAAGGCCTTTCGGCCCATATCAACAGCCTTGGCTGCCCGGCCTGCCGACCTGATTTTCAAAAAGCTCTGCTGGATTTTTTAGGCGAACGAAAAGACAATCTGTGCGAGAACTGCAAACGCAGGCTGGTTAAAAATCCGCTACGGATACTGGACTGCAAAGCACAAACATGCAGGCAGGCCCTTGAGGGAGCACCGACCACAGTGGATCATCTGTGCCCGGACTGCCTTACCCATTTTGAAACCGTGAAAAAAAGCCTTGAAAAACTGGGGGTGGATTTCATGGTCGATGACACCCTGGTGCGTGGACTTGACTATTATACCCGCACAGCCTGGGAGATTCAAACCACAACGCTTGGTGCCCAGTCCGCCGTTGCCGGGGGCGGCCGGTACGATCGTTTGGTGGAAGAGCTTGGCGGGCCCTCAACGCCAGCCATCGGGTTTGCCATCGGGTTTGACCGTCTGGTGGAAGTTATGGAACAGCTTGACAAACAGGTATCTGAAAAGGGCCCTGACCTTTTTATTGTCAGCCTGGGGGCGGATGCCCAGGAACATGCATTTGAATGGTCCTGCAGGCTTAATACCATGGGCATCAGAACAGATTCCGATTTCCGTGGAAAAAGCATGAAAGCATTGATGAAGCGGGCAAACAAACTTAATGCCGCGTTTGTTCTTATTGTCGGGGACGATGAACTTGCCCAAAAAAAACTTGTGCTGCGCAACATGGCGACCAAGGAACAAACAGAATTAGGCCTGGACGACTTGGTGAATGACCTAAAAAAATTAATTAAATGTTAAATATAGTTATGGAGTTTAAGAATAAAAGTGACTGATTTACTTGGTGATATGAAACGCACACACTCTTGCATTGAGTTGGGAGAAAGCCATACTGGCCAGGACGTCGTACTCATGGGGTGGGTTCAACACCGCCGGGACCACGGCGGCGTTATTTTTGTGGACCTTCGGGATCGGGAAGGCATTACCCAGGTTGTATTTGATCCGTCGGTCTCCGGAGCTGTCCATGAAAAAGCCCAGGAAATCAGAAACGAATATGTCCTGGGCATCAAAGGGAAGGTGTCGGCAAGACCTGCGGATATGGTAAACTCAAGGATGACCACCGGCGCCATAGAGGTGCTTGTGGACGAACTGCGGATTTTTTCCAGAGCCAAGACCCCCCCCTTTCAGATTGAAGACCGGGTGGATGCATCGGAAACCATCCGACTCCAGTACCGTTATCTGGATTTAAGGCGCACCCAGCTTAAAAACAATATGCTGGTCCGGCACAAAACAACCATGACGGTTCGAAATTATCTGGATGCTAACGGATTTATAGATATTGAAACCCCGGTTTTAACCAAAAGCACACCCGAAGGTGCCAGGGATTACCTGGTTCCCTCCCGGGTCAACCAGGGCGACTTTTATGCCCTGCCCCAGTCTCCCCAGCTGTTCAAACAGCTTTTAATGGTTGCCGGCTTTGATCGGTATTACCAGGTTGTCAGATGTTTCAGGGATGAGGACCTGCGGGCGGACCGCCAGCCCGAGTTTACCCAGATTGATATGGAGCTCTCCTTTGTGGATGAACAGGAGGTGATGGAGATTACCGAAGGGCTGATCAAGGCCATATTCAAAAATGTGCTGGATGTGGACTTTCCCGAACCCTTCCCCAGCATGACCTGGGCCGAGGCCATGGAGCGATTCGGTATAGACCGTCCTGATTTACGGTTTGGCCTGGAATTAAAAAACGTGTCCGACATTGTGGCCAATGCGAATTTCAAAGTGTTTGCCTCTGTGGTTAAAAACGGCGGGCTGGTCAAGGCCATCAATGCCAAAGGCTGTGCGGATTTTTCCAGAAAACAGATTGATGAGCTCACCGAATTTGCAGCCGTTTACAGGGCCAAGGGTCTGGCCTGGATAAAGATAAAGGAAGACCAGTGGCAGTCCCCTATTGCCAAATTCTTCTCTGATGATGAAAAAGAAGCGTTAAAACAGCGCCTGGATCTTGAGCCCGGTGATATTGTCTTTTTTGTGGCAGACCAACCCAAGATCACCAATGAAGCCCTGGGTCAGTTGAGAAACGAGTTGGCCCGCAGGCTTGGGCTCATTGATGACAATGAGTACAAGTTTACCTGGATTACCCATTTCCCCATGTTTGAATATGATGAAACTGAAAAACGCTACCAGGCGCTTCATCATCCGTTTACCGCGCCCATGGAATCGGATCTGGACAAACTGGAGAGCAATCCCCTGGAAGTCAACTCCCGGGCCTATGACCTGGTTCTGAACGGTGTTGAGATCGGCGGCGGCAGTATCCGTATCCATGACAGCGAACTGCAGGAACGGGTGCTCAAGTGCTTAGGAATCGGTAAAGAAGAAGCGAATGAGAAGTTTGGATTTCTGCTGGAAGCCCTGACTTTTGGGGCACCGCCCCACGGTGGTCTGGCATTTGGCCTGGATCGTCTGGTGATGCTGCTTTGCCGTGAGGATTCCATCCGCAATGTCATTGCCTTTCCAAAAACCCAGAAAGCCACCTGCCTGATGACCCAGGCACCCTCAAAGGCAGTTCCGGCCCAGCTTCAGGAACTGGCCATTAAAACCGTAAAACCCATCGAGTAAGCCGATTGTCCAACGTTGGTTGGACATATGAAATATAAAAACAGCCCGGAAAGAAAATTTTTTTCCCGGGCTGTTTTATTTGCTTATGCACGTTTTCTTTTCACATGGAGAATCGGGGTGTTAAACACCAGAGCAGAGACATCTTTATCATTTTTGACCTTAAGCTCCAATGCATCTTTATCAATTTCAAAGTATTTTGATATCACATCAACGATATCCATCTGAAGATCCGTCAAAGTGGTATCATTCACCTCCAGCTTGTCATAAACTAAAGAAAATTGAAGGCGCTTTTTTGCTTCGTCACTACTTTTTCTTTTCTGGCCCGTGAACCGTTTCAAAAATTCTTGCAGCATTCAACTCTCCTTATCTTAACCCGAAAGTTTTACTCAGTTTGCTCCATACGCTGGTTTTTCGATTCGGTATCTCAATGGGAACCTCTTCTCCATTCAGACGTTTGGCAATTCTGCGAAAGGCCTGTCCGGCGGTGGAATCATTCTGAAGCACCAAAGGCGTACCGGTGTTGGAGGAAATGAGTACCTTTTCATCCATGGGTACAAGCCCTGCCAGATCAATGGACAATATATCCAGCACATCTTCATGGCTGAGCATTTCACCGCGTTCCACACGGGCCGGTTCAATACGGTTCACAATGAGTCTGGGTTCCAGGGAACGGGCGTATAAAAGGCCGATAACGCGATCTGCGTCCCTGACGGCGGAGACATCCGGCGTGCAAACCACAAGCGCTTCATTGGCGCCGGCAATGGAGTTTTCAAACCCTCTTTCAATGCCGGCCGGAGAATCCATGATCACATAATCAAATTTTTTGCGCAAATCCTTGGCCACCCGTTCAACCCCTGCCGTTGTCAACACATCTTTATTATCACTTTGGGAGGCCGGGATTAAAAAAAGATTATCAATACGTCTGTCCCGGATGGCTGCCTGGTCAATCTTGCACCTGCCCTGGACCACATCTACAATATTAAAAACGATCCGGTTTTCCAGGCCCATAACCACATCAAGGTTACGCAGTCCGATATCCATATCCACAATGGCGACCCTTTTTCCTTCAAGTGCCAGGGCTGCCCCAATGGAAGAGGTCGCTGTTGTTTTTCCCACGCCGCCCTTTCCAGATGTTACAACAATAATTTTTCCTTCCAAATTACACCTCAATCGTATTGGTTGTTTTTTAAATTACTTCCGGCCAGGGCATGCGTTTGAACGGGTTTTCTTTCATATAATTTTTAACCACAATAACGCCCTGCTCCACACAAGCAAATTCAGGACCTTGGGTTCCTGGTTCGCCGGCTCCGGTGGCTGTTATCAGTCCGATGTTTACCAGACTTGGGTTAAATACCAGGGAGAATATCATGGCTCCGTCATTTTTCGGGTACCCGGCATGGACTTTTCCTGCCAGGGTGCCAAGCACAATAATATCACCGCCTGCGGTGAGTTCAGCGCCGGGGTTCACGTCCCCTGTGATTACCAAATGTTTTCCGGCATTGATTTTCTGGCCGGAGCGTACCCGCCCCCTGATCATAAGCACGTCACTTTTATGATGGTTCCAGCCCTTGGACAAATCTCTTTGACGTCGACGTTCGGTGGGAATGGAGCGTTTTTTGGGGGTAGTGGAAATAGTGCCAAGCTCAAAGTGGCTTTCAAGGTATGATTTTATCCTGCCAACCAGCTCCTCCTGCCCGCTGGCATCACCGATATCAAGGGTCACATCCGCATTTATGGCCAGATGCTTGAGTTTTTTCAGCAATCTGTCAATTTCGGCAATGATTTCAGACTCCGGGTGGGAGGGGTCTATGGTAATCCACAACCCGCCACCGACACCTTTGAGTTTGACAGGAGCGGTGTTATCAAAATTTATCATTAAAATCCATAAACAAAGTTGAGATTGATCCGTACCATTTCTGCCAGGCCTTAAAAAAGCTGTTCAGAATATGGATTTATGAATGTTTACGAGACTATAGAAAATCATCAAAATTGTGTCAAGGAATGAATTAGAACAGATGCCGAGAATGGCCCTTCAGCCAAGAACCTCTCTTAACTTATGTGAAAAATCCACCACGGAATAGGGTTTGAGAATATATCCTTTGCAACCCTGCCTGAGCATTTCCTGGGCATTTTCATCAATGGCATATCCTGTGGAAAGCAGAACCTTAATATCAGGGTTAATTTTTTTCAGCGCCAGAAACACATCAAGTCCATCCATGCCCGGCATGATCATATCCAGAACCACAACATTTATGTCGTTCTTTTTTTCTGCATAGATTTTCAATGCCTCCTTACCGGAAGCCGCTGTGAAAACCGTATAGCCCAGAGCCTTACATATTGTACGTCCAACGTCGAGAATGCGCTGTTCATCATCCACCAAAAGCACGGACTCATGGCCAAGCTTCAGTTCCTCCTGGGCAGAAGGCATGTCATCCAGATAGAGGTTATGCTCTGCCAGGGGCAGAATAATGGAAAAAGAGGAGCCGACATGTAACGAGCTCCATACATCAATGACGCCATTGTGATGTTTAACGATTTTTTTGGCAAAGGTAAGGCCCAGACCCTTTTTTTCCGGAAACTGGCTATGATCGTGGGAATAAAAGGCTTTAAATATTTTTTCCAGGGTGTCGCTGTCCATGCCGATACCGGTATCGGAGATTGTGATTTTACAAAAAAAACCGGATTCCAGTCCAAGGGCGTCCGCGGTACCATTAAGAATTGCGTCCGCTTCCGTGCGCACGGAAAGTTTGCCGCCTTCGGGCATGGCTTGCAATGCGTTGCTGATTATAGCTGAGACCACCTGTTTAATTTTTTCAGGATCGCCTTTGATAATTAAAGGCTTGGCATCAAGGCTTACATCCAGGATGATCCGGTGCCCTTTCAAATTAAGGGTTTCCACCACAGACCGCACCAGCTTGTTGGCATCCATGCGTGTTAAATAAACCTCATCGGCCATGGCAAAGCCGAGCAGTTGGTTGGCAAGATCGGAGCCCTTGTCAACACTGGACAAAATTTCAATAATGTGGTTGTAGAGCGGGTCTGTGGGATTAACATTGTTCAGCATCATGGAGGCATGCCCCTTAATGGCGGTCAACAGATTGTTAACGTCATGGGCAATGCCGTTGGCAAGCGCCTCCACAGCATCTGTTTTTTCAAACTGGGTTGCAGTTGTAATATGTTCCATTGAGTCCGTATCCTGTTACTCGATGATCGAGTTTTTGTTAATTTGCCCAACTTCGGCGTTGGAAAAAATTTTTAATCCTCAAAATATATTGTATATTCCTCCGGTTAAAAATTGTTTCCGCCTTGAATTTGAACAAATTCCCTAAAAACTTGATGATCGAGTGTTGCGTTGCCCTTTATGCTGTCTATTCCAAGGCAATGATGCCTTCGCGGATGGCATACTTGGTTAATCCGGCCACTGAAAAAATATCAAGTTTTTTCATAATATTTCTTCGATGGGTTTCCACGGTCTTAACGCTTATACCAAGTATCTCGGCAATGTCTCTGGTTTTTTTGCCTTCAGCAATCAATTGAAGGACCTCCCGTTGCTTCCTGGAGATTTTATTAAATTGGGGTTTTGTTTCCCATGTGCTGCAATCCTTGCCCTGGTCGTCGGTACACATTCTGGCAATGGCGGGCGTCAGGTAAAAATTCCTACGGCGAACTTCCTGAATGGCATCATAGATTTCATCAAAGGCAGACTCTTTGAGAATATAACCGGAAGCGCCCGAATTAAACATTTTTTCAACAATCTTTTTACTCGAATGCATGGACAAAGCGATCACCCTTGCATGGGGCACCTCTGCCCTTATTTTGGCTGTGGCTTCCACACCGTTAAGGTCAGGCATGGAAATATCCATCATTACAATATCAGGCTTAAGGGCGATTGCTTTTTCGACTGCTTCCCTGCCGTTTTTTGCAATATCCATAACCTGTATACCCCGGTTTTCCAAAAGGCTTTTTAACCCCTCCCGAATGATGGCATGGTCATCAGCGATAAGGACTTTTAATTGCATATGGCTCCAAAATATTTTGTTAAAGTCTATATTCAAGATCAATTAAAATCAAATATTAATTTTTTTATGATCAATTCGGGCTTGGTTCTAACTTCGCCCACTATTAGTCATTTCATAAAATTAAGAGAAGAACTTTGCCAACGTATCCATATTTTGGAGTTTATCCATCAAAATGTGCAGGCCTTCTGGGCGAAGTTAGAACCAAACCCATCACCCATCAGTTCTATTTTTTTCATGCGGCTTCCTCCTTGTCGCTTTTTTTTATTGATTCACAAACGGGACGCTTCAGCATTTTTTCATACAACAAAAGATACTGTTCTGCTGTTACCGCATGATCAAACCTTTCATGGCTTTGGTTCATGATCCGGGAAATCTGATGGTTCTTGACGTCCCGTGGTAAGTTGTAAAACATCATCGCCTTATCAATTGCTCTCATCAAGCTGTCTGCATCAAATTGATCAAATAAAAATCCGTTCCCGCTGTTATGCGCAACGTCCAGGGGGGTAAAGGCTTGATGATTGTCATTATGACTATGGACAATGGGAAGACTCCCATATAAAAGTCCGGTAATTTTCTCAGAACTGACGGGTTTCTCTGCAAATGGAACCAGAACAAAATCTGATGCAGCATAAGCCGCCCGAAGAAGGTAATCCTCCGGCCTGCAAACAGCTACCCTGTTTGTCAAATTAAAATCCCGAATGGTATCTTTTATCAGTTGCCTCATCGTCCCTCTGGCTGTAAAAATAATCTGCAGGTTTTGATGCCAGTTCCTGGAAAGGATTGCATACAGTATCGTTGAAATGAAATAAGGGCTCCTATTGCCCTTGTCTAAACATGACGGCCAGAATAAAATTGGGTCCAGCGGAGCTTTGCGTAATCCCAGACGATCCTGGATGAAAATTTTATTGGCTTTCTTACCGTCGATATGGTTTTTTTCATCATAATTTTTAAAGAGGGCTGTATCGTTTTTTGGCAGGCGTGATCCATCCGAGCCGTTTAAAATCCCTGAGGCACATCCCTGGGCGACTTTGTTTGAAAGTTCTTGTTTAATGGGTGGGGTAACAAATGGATGCTGATCTTGAATTATTTCTTTTAGGAATCCAGGACAGGTCGTATTAACAAAATGAGCTGCAAAAATACCACTGGCAAGAAAATCAACCGGATTAGAACGACGGGTTTCTTCATAATTCAAGGGCTGCCGTTCAAAAAAGAGGTTCTGCCAGAAATACGCTGCATCAATGCCCCTGTCTTCGATGGAAGACAACAAGGCCTTATTGTTATAAATATTGTGAATCGTAAAAAGACAGGGTATCCCAAGCTTTCTTGCTATGGCCGGGATCAACCCCGTCATCCAATCATTGCAATGAATCAGGTCCGGTTGAACCCGGGGGAGAATGGTGTTGATCACCTCCCGCTGGAAGAACAGTGAACTTTTTATATTTTCCTGATCAAAATCGGAATATATCTTTTCTTTTTTAAAAAACATCCAATCCTTAGCCAGATGAACCCTTGTTTCCTTATCGCAGCTTCTTATCTCACTTGACGGCTGCTGACACAAAGGACGCTCATTTATATTAAAGTTCCAATAATTTACTAAATTACTTTCATGTTTTGTTGTGGGTTGGGCCTGGCTGCTGCCAGACCAGATCGGCCCATGGTCGTTATTATTGAACAAGGTGCGGTAATCCGGCATCGCCACATGGATATCCGCACCTTTTTTATATAGAGAATAAATAAGTGCGGCGGAAAAGTCGGCCAATTCACCGGCTCTTGCCTTCAGGGAGGTGGACATGGCACTCATTTTTTCCGGCAGATAAGACACTTCCGGCGTTACGAATAGAATCCTGGGCTTTTTAAAATCGTGGGGCATCTGGTATTCCTATTATTTTATTTCTATTTGCTGTCCTTAACGCCACTAACAATACAAAATATGGGTGGGACACACCCCAAAATATCCATATTTCGTTCGGCGTCCGCGTCCTAAGGAACAGGCCTTAAATAATTTAATAATTTGTCCACTTTGCTATATCCGGGAGCGCGGGCGGAACGCCCGCGCTCCCAGGTCAAGTTATTTATTTCGGACTCATTCCTAAACAACCGTAACATTTACGGCATTAGGCCCTTTTTTTCCCTGTTCAACATCAAATTCCACCTTATCCCCTTCATTAAGAGATTTAAAGCCGGTGGCGTTAATGCCGGAATGATGTACAAAAACATCCTGTCCACCGCTATCCTGTGAAATAAAGCCAAACCCTTTACTTTCATTAAACCATTTTACTGTTCCGCTTGCCATTTTAGATGATCTCCTTTTTTGTTTAATTACAACCCTGGGCTGACCTGATATAGAGACACCCGGATCCAACTCATTTTTTATAACCTATTTATTTTAGTGAACGCTTACTTCTAATAATTCAATAAAATAAAATACTTATCTTATAGCGATACCGGACTATTGACATAAAATTTGAGGAATTGGACCATTTTCATGAAATTGCAGCCGATTCATCAATTGCCAAACAGGCTATTGGGTTCACCGTAGCAGCAAAAAGGTCGTCTTTGTTCTTTTCCACGGGCGTTGCGAATTTGTCCCCTTTTTGAGCCGAGAAAGTTATTCTGCACTGTGATTTATTTTTGAAATATTGTTTTCTGATGGTCAGAGTTGCATCATCTGCCACCTTTTTTTGAGCTGAAAAAGTAATAGTAATCTTGCACTGAAATTTTTTTAGATATTGTTTTTTGATGATCATAATTTTTCTTTTTATCTTCTCAAAAATGATTGAGTGTATGAATTTCCAGATGTAAAAACAGGATCTACAGAAAAGAGAAACATCTAAAAAGTTCCAAACTAAATAAAAAAAAATAGAGAAATTATGATTACACGTCAACACAATATAAAACTATAAAAAAACACATAAATAGACTATTAAGAATAGGGGATTATTCGAGGGACAACAGGAATGACCGAAGATTTATCTTCTTGTTTTTCAGGTTTGTTTTTGACCGGATATTATCCCGGTGGCGGGCGACGGTGTGAAAAGAGCAGTTCAGGATTTGTGATATTTCTTTGTTGGATTTTCCCGATTTAATAAGCTGGGCCACATGAATTTCCGTAGGGGTTAAATTTATCAGCTTATCTGATAATTTTTTTGAAAACGGGGAAAGGATATTTTTTAAACGCAATTCCAGAATATTGATTATTTCTCGCTGATCTTCTTGCGTCAGTGTGCTTTTCAGATTTTGAATAATGGGGGTAAGCAGTATTTTATAGTTGGCGAATATATTTTGTTCAATTTCATCTTTATCCAGTTCTCTTCTTTTCAGCAGCACTTTCAATGCGGCATTCATATCTTCGAGTTCAGCAGCCTTGTGTTCTAATTTCAGCTCCATTCGCTTGCGGGTGGTAGTATCAATATGGGTTTTTATGATCTGGACGATTTGTCCGTTTGTGTCCAATACCGGGAAGGCAAATATTTCAATGCTGTAGGGATTTCCCTGATCATCGTAATATACGTGTTCTCCAAAAAAGGGTTTCCCCGTTCGCTTGACTTCCTGCATTGGGCATGGATAGTCATCACCGGTACAAGGCGTGCTCCGGTGGTGGGAAACTGCATAACATTTGAGCCCTGTCACTTTTTCCCCGCCGTAAGCATCATTGGCCCGTTCAACGGTATAGTCGGCGTTTATAACGGCAAACGGGGTTGTTATCGAATTAATGGCCGTTCTCAGGAACATCTCGCTGTCCTTTAGTGCCTCTGTCAACCGGAATCGCTCTATGAGATGCCCCAACCTTTCCACCATGACATTCAGCAAATAAGACTCTTCCATCGAAAAGGGTCCTCCATTAAATGCCGGCCGATTCTCTGTATAGCACACCGTCACCTGCCCCGCCTTCTTTCCCTGAATGACAATATCATTCGTCTGCATCCATTGCGTTTTCCTAAAACCCTCCGTCTGAAAAATCTGCCCATCCAGCTCAATGCAAGCTTCCGTGATTCCGGGGAATTGCCACGCCTGGGGAATCAGCAGAACTGTTGATTTCAAGACCTGGTTTAAACTGATATCCCGTTTCTCCAACAGGTCGGAAAAACGGAATAAAAAATTCAATTTCTTGATCCGTTCTCTTAATGCATACTCTAAACGCTTGGACTCGCTGATGTCGGTAAGGGTAACCTGGCAGACGGGAGGTCGTCCGCCGCTCTTCGTAATCATAAAATCCAACCGCGCCCAGAACAACGATTTGTCATTTCTCAGCATTTGCAGTTCAACTGCCTGGGGCTCACCGGTTTCAAAAAGTATTTTCCAGTGACGGTTGTATGTATAAGAATCCTTCTTTAATATAAACCCAGAGACCGGCCTGTTGATCAGGTCACTTCGGATCTGGCCGAGCAGGGTGGCGGCAGTGAGATTGACATCCAGGATGAATCCGTTTTCATTAAGAACACAATAGCCCACCGGGGCAAGATTATAGAGGTCGAAATAACGCTTGCGGGAGTTCTCCAGTTCCTCTTGGGCCGCACATAGTTCATCATTTTGCATTTCCAGCTCAATCTTGTGCACCTCCAACTCGTGAATCAGTTCACCGATATCTTCGCGTGACAAGGTTGTCAAATCGTCCGGCAACAGCCTTGTTTCTTGTTTGATTTTTTTTTCAGACCTGCATCTAAGTTCAGATGCACTATCGGGTTGGTTATCCTTGTTATTCAAAATGTACCTACTTTATTCTTCTGGATTGCCCGGATAGGAACTGGAGCAAAATACGGTATGGGAAGCTTTTATCTTTTTTAAGAATGGACCCTTTAATCGTATAACTTTTCTTCCCGGAGGCGGTTTCAAAATCCATCATATCCGAGATGAAATCTTCATTTGTTTCCATCGCTGTTTTCAATTGTGTTTTCAAATCTTTTTTTTGTGAAGGCTCTTTTTTGAGGGGGGGGATAAAATCCATTCCTTTAAGGTATTTCCGGTCTATGTCCATAAGCGTCGAATAGCACGTGTTGGCGATAACAATGCAGCTGTTTTTATCCAACACCACCATTGGGTCTCGGCTTATATCGAATATGACCCGCGTGAGCTCCCAAGCGTTTTCCGCTTCTTTTAACGAGGCTTCAAGCTGGATATTGACCTTTTTTTGATCTTCAATGCTTATAAATGTCATCACAGCGCCGTCGATCCGGTTATCCGTGGTGCGGTAGGGTATGATGCTCATGTTAAACCATTTGCCTTCATTCGTCTGCACTTCGGTTTCAACGGGTGTCAAATACTGCAGGACGTTTTCCAGATCTCTAATCATGTTGTCGTATTTCAGGTTACTGACAACATGCTGGATAGGCCTGCCGAGGTCTGTCTGAATAAGATTGATAATCCTTGTGGCCTCAGGTGTAAACCGCCGGACCCGCATGTTATTGTCCACAAAAATATTGGCGATTTCCGTACTGTTCAGCAGGTTGCGCATGTCATCATGGGCTGCCGACAACTCCTCCACTTTGCCTTGAAGCTCGGCATTAACCGTTTGCAGTTCTTCGTTCAGCGACTGAAGCTCCTCCTTGGAGGACTCCAGCTCTTCGTTGGTGGACTGGAGCTCTTCGTTGGCCGACTGAATTTCCTCATTGGTTGATTTGAGCTCTTCATTTGACGATTCCAACTCCTCGATGGTCGTCTGATGACTTTCCCTGGTGGTCTGCAGTTCCTGTTCCAACGCGGCAATGTGAGTTGATGCAGGCGAGAAATCTTCTTTACCGGCGTGGTCCCCGGTTTCGTCCATGGATTCGGAGTCGATATCCTCAAAAACCACAAGTAACCGTCCGGCAAGCTCATCGGGTTTCTTCAAAGGGCAGACGTGCAGATCAATCAGTTGATAATCACCGTTGGTTTTTACAGACAGTCTTTTCTTGGTCACTTTAGCCGCTGATGATACGGCAGCCCTAAGGGCTGCTGACAGTTCTATGCGCAGCCCCTTACGGGCCATATCCAAAATATTGTTGGTGACAGGGCCGCTCGGTGTTTCAAGGTATTTGCCGGTCCGGCCCTGTACATTTATGATGTCGCCATTGCTGTCCGTAAGAACAGCAGTTGGGGCAAACTGTTCCAACACCACCTTTTGTGTCAGATAGTTGGTGTCGAACGGTTTATTTTTAGAATTCCCGGCAGATAAATCCCGGGGACGCTCCACAGCCAATGGCCCCGTGGGAAAGTTGACGATCTGTCGTATGGCTTTAGGCACTTCCCGACGCCTGAAAATTCGCCATTTTTTATTGATGGTCTGGAACAGATCCGTTGCGCCCCCTATTGTTTCGGAAGACCCCAGCATAAGGACGCCGTCCGGGACCAGTGTATAGTGAAACAGGGGCAGCAGCTTTTTTTGTGCATCCGTATTCAGGTAAATCAGCAGATTCCTGCAACACAGCAGGTTCAATCGGGAAAAAGGCGGGTCCTTGATAATATTTTGAACGGAAAAAACCACACAATCCCGGATTCCCTTTCGTATACGGTAAAAATCTCCCTCTTGAATGAAGAAACGATTCACACGCTCCTCGCCCAGATCCGCTTTAACACTACACGGGTAAACACCTTCACGGGCTTTTTTAATGGCCCGGCTGTCAATATCCGTACCAAATATTTGCAGGTTTATCCGGTTTGAAGTTTTATCAAGGATCTCTTTTAATGCAATGACCAAAGAATAAACTTCCTCACCGGTTGAACATCCCGGAATCCAGGCTCTGAAGGTAGCATCAGTCCCCAGGGTCTCTAAAAGGTCCGGCAGGACATCTGCTTTCAAGACTTCAAAGGATTCCGGATCACGGAAAAAATTGGTCACACCAATCAACAACTCTCGAAACAGGGCGTCTATTTCGTCGGGATTTTCCCTTAAATAGCGCACATAAACTTCGTGACTGCGGATATGGTTCAGACTCATCCGGCGGCTGATGCGCCTGAGAATTGTATTGGACTTATAGGATGAAAAATCATGGCCGACCCGTGATCGAAGAATGGCATAAATTTTATGTATCCAGCCCTCCTCCTTAACGGGAAACTGAGCCGGGATATCCTGGAACCCCTGGACAGCCTGTGAAAAATATTGGATGAGTTTTTCAGGCATCTCCGCCGGAGCCATGATCATATCGACAATTCCGGTATTGATTGCGCTGCGGGGCATACCGTCGTATCCGGCCGATTCCTCGGATTGAACAAATACAAGCCCGTCATGAACTTTGATCTCTTTAACACCCAGCGTACCGTCTGTGCCCATACCTGACAGCACAATCGCAGCTGCATTTTCTCCCTGATCCTGGGCAAGCGACCGGAAAAAATAATCAATAGGCAGCCGGCCCTTCTTTGTTGTCATATCCAAGAGCTGAATATTTCCGTTATAAACTGAAAGATCCTTATTAGGGGGAATGATATATGCTCTGTCCGGCTCAAGGGGCTCTCCGTCTTTTGCGGCTGACACCGGAATCAATGCTATTTTTTGAAGCAGCTCCGGCATAAGGCTCGGCTGGTTCGGCGTCATATGTACCAGAACAATAAAAGCCATGCCGCTTGTTGGAGGAACCTTTGTAAAAAAAGCCTTTAATGCTTCCAATCCCCCGGCTGATGCACCTAACCCCACAACAGGAAATGATTTGGGTATTGATTGTCTTTCAATTTTTGATTGCGATTGCGATAGGCCGGTTTTTATTTCTTTCTTTTCGGGCATTGAAACCTGCTTATATTAAGACAAAAAGTAATATTCAATATCAATAGGTTAAGAAGTAGCACATTAATCCGAATTATTCAGCCAATTTGTTATGGTTTCAGCAATGCCATTTTTATTCTCACACAAAGCCGCAAAGACACAAAGGGTCATAAAACCAAAGCTTTGTGTCTTAGTGTCTTTGTGCGAGTTTTTTGTTTGCCCAAGCCAACGAATCTTGATAAAAACAGGAGAGCAAACATGCTGACAAAAAAAAAATGAACATCAACCCTATCATTTCCCAAGGCGAAAGATATGATTAAAACCTTTACAGTTGAGGGGCGGCAGGGCACATCTGCCATCCATGTGGGAGAGTCCTTGTCCCGTGTAGGAGAGTACCTGCCGGACCAGGGTCCTGTGGTTATTGTTACCGATGAGAACATCCTCAAGCATTACGGTGCATCCTTCCCTGCCGGCCATGTAATCACCATCGGTACCGGGGAAAAAATCAAAACCCTTGCTACGGTGGAATATATCCTGCGGGAAATGATTAAGGCCGGGTGCGACCGGTCAAGTTTTTTGCTGGCGATCGGCGGGGGCATTGTCTGTGACATTGCCGGCTTTGTGGCATCTGTTTTTCTTAGGGGCATCCGTTTCGGCTTTGTTTCCACCTCTCTTCTTTCCCAGGTAGATGCCAGCGTCGGAGGCAAAAACGGCGTCAATCTGGATGCCTTTAAAAATATGGTGGGGGTGTTCAACCAGCCAGAGTTTGTCCTGTGTGACATCGACATGCTGTCCACCCTGCCGGACAGGGAAATATCCAACGGTCTGGCCGAAATTGTCAAACATGGACTGAGCGAAGATCGCTCCCTTCTGGAATTTATCGAAAACAACCGGGAGAAAGCCCTATCCCTGGACCGGGAAACGGTTTTCCGGATGGTTGCGGATTCAGTGGCCATTAAATCCCGTGTGGTCCAGGCAGATGAACGGGAGGCCGGAGAACGCCGCAAGCTTAACTTCGGCCACACCATCGGACATGCCTTTGAAAAACTGGATCCCTGCGGCCATGGCCGTGCGGTCGCCGCAGGAATGGTAGTGGCAGCACAATTTTCCCAACAAAAAGGATATATCAATCAAGAAGATGTAGACCGAATCAAGGATTTACTTTTAGGGCTTGGGCTGCCTGTTGCCTTTGACTTCCCCCAGGAACAAATCATTGAGGCGGCATCCAGGGATAAGAAAAAACAAGGTAACAATCTCTTTTTTGTTTTTCTTGGACAGATCGGAAAGGCCAGGGTGGAGAATATAAGCTATGATGACCTGAATGGTTTTATTCGTGACTATTTTGTCTGATATTCATTTTTTGAAGATCGCAAAAAACTTGTTGACGATTTAACCTAAATAGGATTAAATCCTATTTAGGTTAAATAAAAGGAAAGTTCATTGGATTTATTCTACAAAAAATGCAAGGCAAACAAGCTGAAAATTACGCCCCAGCGCGTGGCAATTTATAAGGCGTTAGCAGCCTCTGTTTCCCATCCCAGTGCAGAACAGATCCACAAAGAGGTAAAAAAACAATTCCCCAATATCAGCATAGATACGGTAAACCGGACCCTTGTGACCTTTTCCGGCGTCCATATGATTGATGTTGTGGAGGGTCATGGTGATCCCAGACGATTTGATCCAAATCGAAAAGCACATCACCATTTTTACTGCAAGTCCTGTCACAAAATATTTGATTTCCAGGCAGATACCTTGGACAATTTAGCCCTGCCCCCGGAAATAGAAAAAAAATTTTTAATCACGGGAAAAAGGATCTGCCTGACAGGCTATTGTAACCACTGCCGCAGCAAAACGGCAGCTGAAAAAAATAACTTTGATTGCGGTAAGGCCCATGGGCCTGGAACTCGCAAATAAACGATGAATTTAAGAAATTAAGGAGATTTGAATTATGGCCAGTTTGAAAGGAACCAGAACAGAAAAAAACCTGCTCACCGCCTTTGCCGGTGAATCCCAGGCAAGAATGCGTTATAATTATTTTGCCAGCCAGGCTAAAAAGGACGGGTATGTCCAGATTTCTGCAATTTTTGCCGAAACTGCCGACCAGGAAAAAGAGCATGCAAAGCGCTTTTTTAAATTTCTTGAAGGCGGAGAGCTCGAAATTTGCGGCACGTTTCCTGCCGGTGTCATTGGTAGCACACTGGAAAACTTGAAAGCGGCTGCGGCCGGAGAACATGAAGAGTGGTCCCAAATGTACCCGGAATTTGCCGTCATTGCCAGGGAAGAAGGATTTGACGAAATTGGCGAGGTTTTTGAGATGGTGTCTGTTGCTGAAAAACAGCATGAAAAAAGATACAATGATTTGGCGGCCAATATTGAGGCAGGCACGGTTTTCAAAAAAGAGACACCGATCACCTGGCGGTGCCGGAATTGCGGTTATCTGCATGAAGGAACTGAAGCGGTTGAAACGTGCCCGGCTTGCGACCATCCCCAGGCTCATTTTGAAGTTCTGGGTGAAAACTGGTAATCGAAAATTTTGAATTATTTGAATTAATAGTGATGCGCCTTGTTCTCTGAAGAACAAGGCGCTTGCCTTTTCAACATCAACGCTGAATTTTGGCGTCCAAAATTGACAAAACCCGATTATGAACTTATAGTTGCGATAATTTTAACCTACAAAATAGGAACTAACTATGGCGGAAAATACTATTCATCTCAACGACGAAGATTTCGACGAACTGTTAAAAACTTCTGACAAGCCGATTATGGTAGATTTCTGGGCGCCTTGGTGTGGTCCGTGCAAAGCCATTGGGCCAACCATTGAAGCATTGGCCGATGAATTTGGTGATCAGATGATCTTTGCCAAGGTCAACGTGGATGATAACCCCATAAGCCCCAGCAAACACAATGTACAGGCCATTCCAACCCTTATTTTCTTTAAGGATGGAGCGGTTGTCAATCAGATTACCGGCATGGTGGCAAAGGAAAAACTTGAAGAGGCCATCAAAAGCGTTCTTTAAGGAGACGTTCAATGAGTGAATATGATCTAGTGATCATCGGTGCCGGGCCGGCCGGTCTGACCGCAGGACTGTATGCGGCCCGGGCCCGGATGAATGTTTTGCTGATTGAAAAAGCTGTTCCCGGCGGTCAGGTCCTTATAACGGACTGGATTGAAAATTATCCCGGGTTCCCCGAAGGTATTTCCGGGTTTGACCTGGCCGAAAAAATAAAAGATCAGGCCTTGGCCCTGGGCTTAACGATTGAAACCGCAGAGGTTCATGGGCTTGATCTTTCCGGGAAGACCAAGGAAGTCATTCTCAAGGAAAAACGCATTAAAACCAAGTCCCTGATCATTGCCTCGGGTGCATCTCCGAAGAGACTCGGGGTTGGCGAGGACAAGTTCATGGGTAAAGGGGTGTCCTTTTGCGCCACCTGTGACGGGCCTTTTTTCAAGGACAAAGTGTTGGTAGCAGTGGGCGGCGGGGATACCGCAATCCAGGAATCCCTTTTTCTCACCCGGTTTGCTAAAAAAGTGTATCTAGTCCATCGCAGGGATGAATTGCGGGCCGCTAAGATTCTTCAGGAAAGAGCTTTTGCCAACGATAAAATTGAATTCATTTGGGATAGTGTCGTGACGGGAATGGATGGATTTTTCAGCGTTGAAAAAGTTAATGTAAAAAATTTAAAAACCGGCGATGAGTCTAAAATTGATGCGAATGGCTGCTTTATCTGGATAGGAATTCTGCCCAACACCGAATTTATAAAAGGTGATGTCAATACCGATGAAGGTGGGTTTATTCTTGTAGACACCAAAATGCAAACTAACGTGCCCGGTGTTTTCGCTATCGGCGATGTCAGGGATACACCTTTGCGCCAGATTGCAACGGCTGTGGGAGATGCTGCTATTGCTGCGGTCAGTGCAGAGCATTATGTAGAGAACTTATAAAATGAAAAAAATTCTCATTGCAGGACTGGTCATTCTTTTGCTCTCGGGGTGTTCCCTGTTTGAAGAAAAACATCAGATGAACAAAAACGCCCAGCAGCTGGCAGCGGAAGGTGCTGCTTCATTTATGAGTGAGGACTATGAGGATGCGATCAAGGCGTATACGGATCTAAAAGACTGGTACCCGTTCAGTAAATATGCCATCCTGGCGGAATTAAAAATTGCCGATGCTCATTTTCATCTTGGGGAATATCCCGAGGCGATTGCTGCCTATGAAAGCTTTGAAAAAATGCATCCCAAAAATGAGGCTGTGCCATATATCATCAACCAGATCGCCATGTGCTGGTTTAATCAGATAGATACCATAGACAGGGATGCAACGCCTTCCAAAAAGGCCATGGCTGAGTTTGAAAGGCTGATCCGGTTGTTTCCGGAAAATGAGTACAGCCAGAAAGCTTTAGCCCATATTGATGCCTGCATTGACAATATGGTCAGCCATGAGTTGTATGTCGCCAATTTTTATAATAAAACTAAAAAATATAAGGCTGCACTGAAACGTTACCAGTATATTGTGGAAAACTATGCCGGGACAGATCAAAGCCAAATCGCACTTGAAAAACTTCCCGAGGTGTCTAAACACATTAAAGCAGCTGAATCCGACAACGAAGAAAAATAAAAAGTCTTTACTTTTATTTTAATATGTTGTATCCATCTTGGGTTTTAATTTTGATAGAGCGATTTTATTAGGAGTATAATTATTATGTCAAAAGAATGTGCAATCTGTGGAAAAAGGCCAATGGTCGGCAACAATGTCAGCCATGCTCATAATCTCAATAAAAGGCGCTTCAATCCCAATCTTCAGAGAGTTCGTGCGGTGATTAAACCTGGTTGCGTCAGAAAAATTGATGTATGCACATCCTGCATTAAGGCGGGAAAAGTAACCAAAGCCTCTTAGTGTTTGAACGAAAAATCACCCATCTGCGGCGTTGCAGAAAAATATACCAAATTTTAAGATCTGGCCTCACAACCATGAGGTTGCTCCGGTTTTAAATTTTTCTGCGCCTTGCAGCTGGGCAATTTTGTGGGCATACGCCCCTCTAACGAGCCGTCCAAACACGGGTTCCTATTCAGGCGCTACTAAATAATTATTCTGTATTGGGGTTGATTAAAATATCAACTCTTTATTCCCCCAATATTAAATTCCGGCATGTGTTAGCATGCCGGAATTTTGTTGTTTCAAAAGGGGGAGTAGGCATGGTGTTTTTACGCCAGAGGCAAGACACAGCACGGAAAGTTGTAGTTGTTTACCGCGACCGGACTGTAGCGTCGCAGGTGATGCAAAAATACCTTGCCTATAGGATTTTTGAAGCCAGTTCCGCCAATTCGGAACGCTCACCTTTCTCAAGATTGATGTGGGCATAAAGATTTTGACCCTTCATCTTTTCTATAATATAGGCAAGTCCATTGGTTTGGGTGTCCAGATAGGGATGGTCTATCTGGAAGATATCTCCTGTAAAAACAATTTTTGTGCCCTCTCCTGCCCGTGTGATGATGGTTTTTACCTCATGGGGAGTCAGGTTCTGGGCCTCATCCACGATAAAAAACACCCGTACAATAGATCGGCCCCTGATATATGAAATCGGTGTGATAACGATCTTTTCTTCTTCTATCAGCTCCTTGATATTTTTTCCGTTGGAACCATTTTCGTTAAATTGATTCTGTATAACAGAGAGATTGTCATACAGGGGCTGCATATATGGGTCCAGCTTGGAAGCCACATCTCCTGGAAGAAACCCTAAATCTTTGTTACTCAGCGGAACCACAGGCCGGGCGATGAAAATCTGGCGGTAAAACTGCTTTTTAGCCAGGGCAGCAGCCAAGGCCAGCAGGGTTTTTCCGGTACCTGCTTTGCCGGAAATGGTAACAAGGGAGATGTCCGGATTAAGCATGGCATTCAGGGCAAATGTCTGCTCCGAATTTCGCGGTTTGATGCCGTAGCATATTCTAGGCTGAATCAATTTCACGACCTGACTTGCGCCGTCAAAATAAGCCAGAGCGGATTTGGATCCGTTTTTCAATATCACATTTTCATTGGCAAAAAGAGCAACATCTTCTCCCAGTCTTGCGGTTTGGGTTTCATAGGGTTTCTGATACAGGTCGTCCAGTACCTGGGAGCTGATGTTATTCACCACCTTCATACCGGTGTACATCTCGGAAATATTTTCAACAAACTGAGAGTTATAATTTTCAGTTTTTAAACCAATGGACCGGGCTTTCAGGCGTAAGTTCACATCCTTGGTTACAAAAACAACATTTTTAAAACCATTTTCTTTGGCAATGGAATAGGCAATATTTATAATTCTGACATCCGGAGTGATTTCATTAAAATTATTTTTAATTATGGGATCCAAGGCGGTATCCAGGCGGATGGCAATAGAGCCTTCTCCGTTATCAATGGGCGCCCCGCCGTTGAGCACCGTATCACAGGACAACGCATCCAGGGTCCTTAAAAAATCCCGGGCATTGCAATTAATGACATTGTTCCCTTTTTTAAATTTATCCAGTTCTTCAATAACCGTAATGGGAATATAAATGTCACTGTCTTTGAATTGATGAATGCATCCGCTGTCATGTAGGATGACGTTGGTATCCAGGATAAAAATTTTTTTCATACAGATCTCCGCATTAAAATAAAAATTTTAAAATCAGAGCCTGTTAAAAAATTAGAGGGTCGAAGTGAAATCTCATGTAATTGCAGCCGATTCATCTATTTTTAAACAGGCTCTCAAGGTGTGGTTGATTCAAGTGTTGATCGAGAACGAGGAGGTTGGGTACCGGACCTTTCCTTTCCGGTCTTCTGGCGGGGGCTGGTAAATTGAAAAGGTTTACCATAATATTCCAGGCTAAAGCGTTAATGTTCGCGCCGGGTCAGCCCGATTTAAGGACATTAGACTCGACGATCTTGACAGGCTGTTGACATAAATTAAACAATTCTTTGGTTAGGAAATGATGAAGGAAAAACAATATTACAATTTTAAAAGCCTGTTTAAACTTCAAATAATATGGATGGTTTTATTTTGATTGCGAGCCTGAATTAATATCTTCAGTGATGACCCGTTTAACCTCGTTGACGGTTTTTACCCGGCGAAGTTCTGTCATTACTTTTTTAAGCTGCCCGGAACTTTCCACCATGATGGTGAAATAAAAAACGCCAATACCTTCATCCGATGTTTCCGAGTGAGCGTTTGAAATATTGATACCGGCCTTTGAAATCACAGCAGCAATGTCGGCCAGAAGGCCGTGGCGATCGTCTGTCTTGATGGAGATGGACGCAGGGTATGATTCCTTAATATCACTGGCCCATTCGACGTCAATAATTCTTTCACTGCTCACTTTTAAAACATTAATGCAATTTTTCCGGTGGATGGCAACCCCTTGGCCCTGGGTGATATATCCGATTATGGGATCCCCCGGCAGGGGATTGCAGCATTTTGAAAACTTGACCAGAATATCATCAAGTCCCTTTACAATAACCCCGGAGGTTCGTTTACCCGAAGGCCGGGAAACTATTTTTTCAATGATGGCAGCATCGGCATCCTCTGAATCTTTTTCAAGTTCCGGCACAACCCGCTTCAGCACTTGAAGCGCTGTCATTTGTCCGAATCCCACATGGGCGATCAGGTCGTCAACCGTCTTGAAACCCAATGACTCTGCCACCCTGCCGATATCACCTGACTTGATCAGGGCGTTGAAATTTTGATTGCGTTTTCTGAATGTTTTCTCACACATTTCCCGTCCCAGGGAATAGCTTCGCTCTCTTTCCCTGGCATTGATATAGGCCCTGATTTTTGTCTTTGCCTTGACTGTTTTAACAAAATTGAGCCAGTCCCTGCTGGGGGTGTGTCCTTTGGTGGTTATGATTTCAATGGTATCACCGGTGCGCAGCTCATAGGCCAGGGGTACAAGCTTGCCATTGACCCGGGCACCTGTACACTGGGCCCCAACTTCCGTGTGAATCCGATAGGCAAAATCAACGGGGGTGGCTTTTTTGGGCAGCGTTTTAATCTCGCCGGCCGGGGTAAATACGTAAATTTCTCCAGGATATAGATCTATACGCACATTTTCAAGGAATTCATCCGGATCTTTGAGGTTTTCCTGGTTCTCCACAAGATTCCGGATCCAGGCAAAAAGTTCGCCGGTATTTTCATCAATCCTGGTACCTTCCTTATATGACCAATGGGCTGCAATGCCGGATTCCGCCACCCGGTTCATCTCATGGGTCCTGATCTGAATTTCCACCCGTTCACCTTTGGGGCCGATTACCGTGGTGTGGATGGACTGGTACATATTGGGCTTGGGATTGCCGATATAGTCCTTTATTTTATAATAGATGGGTTTCCACATGGAGTGAACCGCGCCCATGGCAGCATAACATTGGGGTACGGTATCCAGGATAATTCGAAAGGCAATGAGGTCATAAACCTCATCAAACTCAAGACCCTGGGACAACATTTTCTGGTAAATGGAGTAAAAGGATTTAAACCGGCCCTTGATCTGGCAGGGCAGTTCCATCTCTTCCATTTTATAGTGCAGGGAGGTTGAGACCTCATTAATATAGGCTTCCTGCTCGTCCTTAGCCTTATTGACCAGGGTCAGGATACGATCGTGCTCTTCACGCAGGGTGTAAAAAAAGGCAATCTCTTCCAGTTCATTTTTAATCCAGAAGATGCCAAGACGTGCGGCGATGGGTGCATAGATATCCAGGGTTTCCTGGGCGATGGCCGCCTGCTTTTCCGGTTTTTTATGGTATTTAAGGGTCCGCATATTATGCAGACGGTCTGCTAGTTTGATGAGTACCACCCGGATATCATCTGCCATGGCCAGGATCATTTTACGCAGGGATTCTGCCTGCTGGGCCACCTTGGTGGCCGCATGCAGGGCGGACAGTTTGGTCACGCCTTCCACAATATGCGCGACCCCGGGGCCGAACATATCGGAAATACCTTCTTTGGTGGCAGGAGTGTCCTCAATCACATCATGGAGCAGGGCGGCGGCAATGCTCTCCATATCCAGCTTCATGTCGGCCAGAATATTGGCCACCTCCAGGGGATGGGACAGATAAGGTTCTCCCGAGAGCCTTACCTGGCCTTCATGAACCTGGGCGGAATAGATATAAGCCCGGTCAATAAGCGAGACATCAGCATCTGGACTGTATTCATAGATTTTATCCAATATGTCGGTGATTCGAATCATTTTATTTTACCGGCTTGTGTTTTGTCCTAAGCCTAATAGGCCTTGGCAAACAGGACCCGCCTCTCACTTTTTTCACCACAATAAATACATGTTCCCTCTTCATCAGGGCTGTCAAAGGGAATACACCGGATGGTTACGGACAGATCCTGTTTTATTTTTTCTTCACACTGACCTGATCCGCACCAGTGGGCCAGGACAAACGCGCCGTTGTTATACCCCTTTGCATTTTTATACAAATCGTAAAATTGTTTTTTTTCATCAATGGAAAAGGTGTTGGCTTTTCGAAAGGCAAGGGCTCGCTGGAACAAAGAGTTCTGGATGTCATCCAGAATATCGGCAATGGTAGTTATGAATGCATCTCTGTTAATTGCCTTTTTTTCACCCGTATCCCTGCGGGCCATGAACACACTATTGTTTTCAATGTCCCTGAGACCAAGTTCCACGCGCACCGGAATACCTTTTTTTACCCAGTCCCATCCTCTGGCACCGCCGATGTCCCGGTTATCGATCTCCACTTCCACGGGCCGGCCGTAAAAGGTCTGCTGCCTTAGGGCAGCTTTAAGCGCTTCAGCGCTTTCCAGGACACCTGAATTATCAGCCCCTTTTTTGATAATGGGAAGAATCACAACATGGGCCGGGGCAATGCGGGGCGGAACCACCAAGCCGTCATCATCGGAATGCACCATGATCATGCCGCCGATCATCCGGGTGGATGTTCCCCAGGAAGTGGTCCATGCATAGTCTTCCTGGCCCGCTTCATTCTGGAATTTGATGTTGGAGCTTTTGGCAAAATTCTGACCCAGGAAATGGGAGGTGCCGGCCTGAAGCGCTCTTTTATCCTGCATCATGGATTCAATACAGGTGGTGTCATCCGCCCCTGGGAACCGTTCGGATTCACTTTTACGGCCTTTAATTACCGGCATGGCCAAGCAATCCTCAACAAACTTGGCGTAAATGTCCAGCATCTGAAGGGTACGTTCCATGGCCTCATCTTTGGTGGCATGGGCCGTATGGCCTTCCTGCCATAAAAATTCACTGGTGCGCAGAAACATGCGCGTGCGCATTTCCCAGCGCACCACATTGGCCCACTGGTTTAAAAGAATGGGCAGATCCCGGTAAGATGAGGTCCATTTGGACATGGATTCACCAATAATCGTTTCGGATGTGGGCCGGACAATCAAAGGCTCGGCCAACTCCCCGGCCGGTACAAGCCCGCCGTCTTTGCCTTTTTCCAACTTATGATGGGTGACAACGGCACACTCTTTGGCAAAACCATCCACATGCTCGGCCTCTTTTTCAAGGTAGCTTAGGGGAATAAATAGTGGGAAATAGGCGTTTTTTACCCCGGTCTCCTTGAAAAGGGCATCCATCTGGCGCTGGATGTTTTCCCAGATGGCAAATCCCCATGGTTTTATCACCATGCATCCGCGGACCGGCGAATTTTCCGACATGTCCGAGGCTTTTACCACCTCCTGGTACCACTGGGGATAATCTTCTTCCCTTGTGGGGGTGATGGCAGTCTTAACTTTCTTTCCCATTTATTTCCTCCGCATTTGAAGTCATTGCGTCAATCTCTTTTATCAGTTCATCCACAAGATACGCCTGGTCAATTTTGCGGATAACCTTCCCCTTTTTAAACAAAATGCCCTTGCCGTCGCCGCCGGCAATGCCGATGTCTGCTTCTTTGGCTTCTCCGGGACCGTTGACCGCGCATCCCATAATAGCAACTTTAATCTGTGCTGAGCGTTCAAGTAAAGCTTTTTCTACCTGTTCGGCAATTTTAAACAAATTTATTTTACACCGCCCGCAAGTGGGACAGGAGATCAACTCCGGACCCCGCCGGCGCAGACCCAATGCACGCAAAATTTCAAATCCAGTGCGGATCTCTTCCACCGGGTCCCGGGTCAGGGAGACCCGGATGGTATCTCCGATCCCTTCGGCCAGGAGCATACCAATACCGATGGCGGATTTGGTGATGCCGGCATAAAGACCACCCGCTTCGGTGACACCGACATGAAGGGGCACGTCCGTCAACGGTGAAAGCGCCCGGTAGGCCTCCACGGTTCGCTCAACATCCGAAGCCTTCAAGGATACTTTAATATCATAAAACCCCAGATCCTCCAGAATCCGGATATTGGCAAGGGCACTTTCCACCATACCCCGGGCTGTCACACCGAATTTTTTCTCAATCTCTTTTTCCAAAGATCCGCCGTTTACCCCGATGCGGATGGGAAGATTGTGGGCCTTGGCACAGTCCACCACGGCCTTTATTTTATCAGCCGTGCCGATATTACCCGGATTGATCCGCAGCCCATCCACACCGGATTCGGCCGAAGCAAGGGCCAGACGCCAGTCAAAATGGATATCAGCGATCAAGGGGATGTGAATCTGTGCTTTAATTTTTTCTAAAGCCTTGGTCGCTTCCATATCCGGCACGGCTGCCCGGACAATTTCGCACCCGGCCTTTTCCAGGGACAATATCTGATTTACAGTGGCTTGCACATCCTGGGTCTGGGTGTTGGTCATGGACTGAACCGAAACCGGGGCCTGGGAGCCCACAGGTTGTGATCCTACTTTTATCTGCCGGGTTTTCCGGCGTTCTTTGAGCAGCGGCATAAATTGAATCCTTAATTTAAAAAAGCAAATGCCTGCATCGCAATTTTCAGATCATGTTTGGAAATTAGATGCAAGCATGTTTTTTATATGAAAGAACTAAACTAACCAGTTATTTTCTTTCATGATTTGTTGTGGCCTAACCTCGGTGAAAGACCAGGTCGGCCATGGCCGTTATTACCAATAAACTATCATACTGGGATAGTTTTTTTCAAGATATTGATAACAGACCTTACGCCGGGAAAAGGCTAAAAGCCAATAAATATTTTAGGGCAAACCCCGAGTGACGATCCCTTGTTTTTTTCCATGCATCTTTGTATTGTGCATCCTGATATGAAAAAATCCTCTAAAAACAGGCTCACCATACATCAGCAGACGTTATTCCCCAAAGAGACCCTTTTTGATAGAATTGCAAGGGCGGTATGCCGGTCCCAGACGCTGCCGAGAAAAGAGCTATACGAAGCATGGGAGGTGGCAAAGCGAATCAGAAGGCAGTTCCGAGGTGGCAGAATAGTTGACCTGGCATGCGGCCACGGCCTGGTTTCCCATATTCTACTTCTATTAGATGATACCTCTCCAAACGCCCTTGCCGTTGATATGCATATCCCGGAAAATGCAAAAGCGCTGTCCCAAACTTTGATCAAAACATGGCCTCGATTAAAAGATAGAATTTTTTTCAGACAGATGCCCCTTGAGCAGACACAAATATCTTCCCAGGATATTGTCGTATCCGTTCATGCCTGCGGCACACTTACAGATGCGGTGATCGAAAAAGCCTTGTCTGCCAGGGCAAAACTTGCGGTGCTACCATGCTGCCATGATCTTGAAGCCTGTGACACAGGCGGCCTTGAAGGTTGGATGGACGGCCCCCTGGCCGTGGATGCCACACGGGCTTTCAGGTTGATCTGCAAAGACTATACAGTGATGACAAAAAAAATCCCCGGGGAGATCACACCTAAAAATCGTCTTCTCATGGCATACCCCAATAACGGGTAATCAACCTGGAACCACCACCGGATTTCCAGTGCCGGGGCAAAGGAAATTACAACCAAAATATTATCTAATTGAATCATACTTAATACTTTTCTTGACAAAAAGTGTCTTACTATCCTAAAAGTATGAGTGGCGTACTTGTAGCTCAGATAATCGTACTACCGGAAACAAAGATTTTAGTCCTCGACTTAAGAAGGATGAAAGCATGTTTCATGTGCTTTCAAAAAATTCCGTTTGGATCGAGGCATTGATCATAACCATAAACGAAGAGAGGTAAAATGAGCGCGTTAGGTTTAACACACAAAATCCTTAAGGATCACCTAGTTGAACCGGCTGAATTGCCGGCACCCGGAGAATTGATCAAGATCAAAATCGATGAGGCTTTCACCCAGGACGCTACCGGCACCATGTGTATGCTTCAGCTGGAAGCCATGGGCGTTGATAAGGTAAAGCCCCTTGCTGTAAACTTTGTTGACCACAGTATGCTTCAATCCGGTTTCAGAAACCCGGATGACCATCAATACCTCAGAACTGTTGCCGCTAAACTGGGCATCATTTTTTCACCACCAGGCACCGGTATCTGCCATTTCACCAACATGGAAAACTTCGTAAAGCCCGGTATGACAGGCGTTGGTGCTGATAGCCATACCGTAAACGCTGGTGGCGCAGGTGCGATCTTCATGGGTGCCGGCGGATATGACGTTGCCTTGGCAATGGCTACAGGCATGTACACCATGCCCATGCCCAAGGTTACCAAAGTTAACCTGACCGGTCAGTTGGCCAAAAACTGTATGGCCATGGATGTCATTTTAAAGATGCTGGAAATTGTTTCCGTAAAAGGCGGCAAGGGCATTATTTTTGAGTATGCAGGTCCCGGCGTTGCAACCCTGTCTTTGACAGAACGTGCCACCATCACCAACATGGGTGCTGAAATGGGTGCTACCACCTCTATCTTCCCAAGTGATGAAAGAACCAAAGAATACCTGGAAAGCCGTGGCCGCGGTGGTGACTACACCGAACTGTCTGCCGATGAAGGCGCTTCCTATGATGCTGAAATTAATGTAAATCTGTCTGAAATCGAACCGCTGATCGCCATCTATCCTTCTCCAGGTAATGTTGAAAAAGTTAAAGATCATGCCGGAACAAAAATCCACCAGGTTTGTATCGGTTCCTGTACCAACAGCTCTTTTGAAAACATCGCTACCTTTGCAGAAGCCCTTAAAGGCAAACGTGTTAAAGTTGATACCCTGCTCTATCCGGGTTCCAGATCCGTTGCCATGCAGCTTGCAGACGCAGGTTATATGTCAATGATGTTTCACTCCGGTGTCAGAATCATGGAAAACGGCTGTGGCGCCTGTATCGGCCAGGGCGGTTCCCCCCCAAGTGAAGGCATCACCCTCAGAACCTTCAACCGGAACTTCCCGAAACGTTCAGGTACAGACGACGCCCAATGTCATCTGATCAGCCCGCTTGTTGCAGCTGCCAGCGCCCTGACTGGTGAAATCACTGTTCCGGAAGCAAAAGACATTGCCATTAACGTCATTCCGCCGGTTATCGACACCGATTCCTTCATTATGCCGGATCAGGCCGACAAGTCCGAAGGCGTTGTTCGCGGACCCAACATCATGGCACTGCCTGAATTCTCACCGCTGCCAGACGTTGTGAAAGGCGAAGTTCTGCTTAAAACCGGCGACAACATCAGTACTGACGACATCCAGCCTGCCGGTGTATTTCTGCCCCTGCGCTCCAATGTTAAAGAATATGCCATGCAGGCAACTTACAACCAGCTTGACAGCACCTTTGCCGAACGCGCTGTGGCTCACAGAGACTCAGGCGGAGAAGGTTTCATTATTGGTGCTGAAAACTACGGTCAGGGAAGTTCCCGTGAGCATGCTGCACTTTGCCCAAGATGGCTTGGCATCCGCGCGGTTATCGTTAAATCCTTTGCCCGTATCCATGTGGCCAACCTGGTTAACTTCGGTATCGTTCCCATGACCTTTAAGAACCCGGCTGACTACGACAAGATCACCCAGGGCGACACGGTATCCTTTGATGCCACAGACCTGGCCGGCGATCTGTTCCTTGAAGTCAATGGAGAAAAACTTCCGCTTGAACCCGCTTTTGACAAAGACATGATCCCCACGCTTAAATTAGGTGGTGCTCTGGCTCAGTTTAAAGCTACCTTCAAGGGATAATAAGCTATACAATAGAGTAGTAAGCTTGGGAAACACAACTCCCGGCATATAATAAAAGGGGGGATAATCTTATCGGTTATCCCCCTTTTTTTCGTTATAAGACTTAAAATAAAGCCCCTCAATAAATAAAAATAGACAGAGTTTCAACCTTTTGATAATGTAGTATAGGATGCGAATAAGCGCCCCCTCAATCAATACACATCATTTTAAAAGGAGGGGTTATGATAATCCAGTGTGGCCGGGAGATAAAAACCGAAGAACTTAATCTGATTCGCGAGACAGTAGATACATTTTCGAATTTAAGCCTGACTGAACTGGCTAAAACAATATGCGAGCATTTGGGCTGGTATACCGCTTCCGGCAGAAACAAGGTGGATGCCTGCCGGAAACTGCTTCAACGCCTGGAATTCCAAGGCCTCATACGTTTGCCAGAAAAAGAAGAGGGTCGACCCGTAAAGGGATCTAAAAAAAAGCAGCCGGTAGCCGACGACAGGCCCCGGCCCCAAGAGGAAGTTACAGGCACGCTTTCGGATATCGGGCCGGTCGTTGTCAGGGTTGCAAAAGAAAAGGAAGATGTCTCTCTGGTGAATGAATACTTGAACCGTTACCATTATCTGGGTTACAAACGGCCGTTTGGATGTCATTTGCGCTATTTAATCGAAGCGCAAGGGGCCGTATTGGGATGCATGCTGTTCTCTGGAGCGGCCAAGGCGTTGACCGCGAGGGATCAATGGATCGGCTGGGGCACCAATGAACGGTTGAGAAACCTGGGCTTTGTTGTAAACAATGGACGGTTTCTAATTTTTCCATGGGTCAAGGTCCGGTATCTGGCAAGCCACGTATTGGGAAAAATTGTCAAAGGCTTGGTGAAAGACTGGGAACAGCGCTGGGATTATCAGCCGGCGCTGTTGGAAACTTTTGTCGATCCGAAATATTACAATGGAACATGCTACCAGGCGGCCAATTTCAGATACCTTGGCATGACGACCGGAACAGGGCTTGTCCGGCCGGGCAAAAAATATAAAACCAGCCCCAAAAAAATCTTCGTTTATCCCTTGGTGGATAACTTCCGTCAGGTTTTATGCCCCAAGAGACGGTTGGAGAGGAGGCCATAGAATAGTCAGTAAAACCGGCAATTACCAGAACACAGAAATCAGCATCCTTGTGCCCACCACATAAAGCAGTACTGCAAAAACACGTTTGAGCTTGTCAACGGGCAGGTTATGAGCAAGTTTCACCCCAATGGGAGCCGTGAGCACCGAGGCTGCAACAATTCCTGCCAAAGCAACGAGATTGACAAACCCCAGGGACAGGGACGGCAGGTTTGGGTTGCCAAGCCCGTTGATCACATACCCTAAAAAACCGGCTGCCGCAATGGGAAACCCAATGGCCGATGAGGTACCGATGGCTTTGTGAATTTTGGTATTACACCAGGTCAGAAACGGCACGGACAAGGTACCGCCGCCAATTCCCACAAGGCTTGAAAATACGCCGATGATGCTGCCTGCCGCAAAGATACCTGCGGTGCCGGGGATGTCCCGGGTGGGTTTGGGTTTCATCCCCATAAGCATCTGGGTGGCCACATAGTATAAAAAGATGCCGAAAAAACATTTAAGAAAATTGGTGGAAAGCATGGATGCAATCCAGGTGCCTGTAAACGTCCCTACCAGGATACCCGGTGTAATTCTGAATACCACGGGCCAAACCACAGCGTTACGTTTATGATGGGAACGCATACTGGAAACCGAAGTAAACAAAATACTGGCCAAAGACGTACCCAGGGCCATGTGAACAATAACGTCATGGGCCACATTCTGGTGCGTAAAAATCGAAGTGAGCATGGGAACAATCACTAGACCGCCGCCAATACCCAGAAGTCCGGCCAGTACACCGGCCACACCACCCACAGCCAAATACAACGCAATATAAATCATTGATTCAGTCCTTTATCCGTAGTTAATTACACAAAAATGACGAATATATAAAATCAGGGTAAAAAGCAATAAATAGTTCCCAGGAAAACGAATTTTGTTTACCCCTCTTAATTTTGTATTGAAAGAAAAAGAGATGCGCCGTGAAAATAGGAACTATTTAGCTGTTAGTTTCTCAAACCCATACCAAGCGGCACCATGCAACGCCGCCTTGGGATCAAGAATCACATGGACGGGCATATTGGCGCACAATGAAAAAAACCGTCCTTTGTCAGCAATACGGCCTAAAAAATCAGGCCGGACCAGCCTTTTGAGGATGCGCGGCGGTATCCCCCCGCCAAGATAGATGCCGCCTGTGGGCAGAAGCGTCACAGCCATATTGCCGGTGACCGTGCCAAGGGCGCGGACAAATATATCCAGTGTGGCTTCGCAGATATCAGCCTTATTTTCAAGGGCGATTTCCACAATCACTGGTGCTTTGTCCGCCGCCGCAGCCAGTTTTGACCTTAGCCATGCAGGTTCCGAAAAAATTTTATTTTCCAGAAAATATTCATAAATAATGGGCAGGTGACTGCCCGAGCAGACCCGTTCAAAACTGACATGGCCATAGCGCCGGGTTAAAAACTCCAGAAGTTTAACGTCCTGGGAATCCCGGGGAGAAAAGGCCGTATGTCCCCCTTCGCTGGCAAAGGCACGGTACCGGGTGCCTGTCCAGGCCAGGAAGGAAATGCCTAAGCCCGTGCCCGGAGCAATAACCGCCTTGTTGCCCATGGGCTCATTATTTCCCGGATTCAGGGTAAACAGGTCGTCTTTGTCCAGATGGGGCACTGAAACAGCAATGGCTTTTAAATCATTAATCAATGAGACCTTAGGAATACCGCAGGTCTGTATAATTTCATCAGCGCTGATTTTCCATGGCAGATTGGTGACCCGGCAACGGCGGTCTTTTACCGGGCCTGCCACCCCAAAACAGGCAGCTTGCGGTTTTGCACCGGTCTGATCTAAAAATTTTTTAACAATGGTTTCAAAAGATTGATAATCAACATTTTTAAAGCGGGTCTCGTGAACCGGATTTGCCGGTACTTGTGTTTTCCCGGCATAGATCGCAAGCACTGTTTTTGTGCCGCCGATATCCCCTGCAAGAATCATGGGCCTTCCACCTGTATCATAAAAAGGGTATGAATCTATTTAACAGCCTGTTGACAACAATATTCTTTATATATATAGGCTGTTTTCAACAATTTTAGGAGGGAAAAAAAGGAAAACACCATATGAAAGATGCTGTCAAAACCCATTACACCCGCCCGGAGCTTGGGAAGAAAATCCGACAAGCGCTTGAAAAAGCAGGAAAAATTCCCGAACAGATCTGCCTTCGAGATCTTGCCCCGGTTGACCAGCTTCATACGGGCGGGGCCCCTGCCACCCTCGAACTGATGGAACACGCCGGCCTGGACAAAGACATGACTATTTTGGATGCAGGCTGCGGCATTGGCGGCACATCCCGGCTTCTGGCCCAAAATTTCGATCTTGTTGTCCATGGTATTGATCTGTCCAAAGATTTCATTGAAACCGCAAGTATGTTAAACCAGTGGTGCGGCTTTGCAAAGGACGGCACCATAAACCTTAAACAGGGGTCCCTGCTGGCCTTACCTTATCCGGACCATTTTTTTGATGCCATACTCTGCCAGCACGTACTGCTTAACATAAAAGATAAACCAAAGGCATTTGCCGAATTTTCAAGGGTACTGGGCCCCCGGGGCAAATTGATCCTGCATGAAATTGTGGATGGCCCCGGGCCTGAGCCCCTTTTCCCTGTTCCCTGGGCCGGTAATGCAGCAGCCTCCATGCTCTGTTCCCGGCAAGATCTTGGGGAATATGCAAAAAAAGCCGGATTTGAACTTGTTTATAGTGAAGATAAAACCAAAAATGCCGCGCGTTGGTGGGAAAAAATTAATGCCATCAAAAAGGCCGGGGGCACAGGCCCTCTGAACCCGAGCCTGGTTTTCGGGGAAAATGCCGGGCGCTTTGGCGCAAACATGGAAAAAAATTTCAAAGAACATTCGGTGCTGTGCGTGGAAAATATCTGGTTAAAATCCAAATTTTCTTAAATAGTGCCTGAACGGAGCAAACCATGGACACTTATTATATTGACGGCAAGTTCGTATCTGAAAACGAGGCCGTCCTTTCTGTAAAAGACATCACCGTATTAAGGGGGTTTGGCGTATTTGACTTTCTGATTACCTATAACAAACGTCCCTTTCGTCTCGAAAAACATGTGGCCCGCCTGGAAAATTCCGCCCGCCATATCGGACTTGAACTGAATCATTCCAACAAAGAAATCTGCGACATTGTCATGCAGACCATAGAAAGAAACCCCGACCACGAAGAGGAAAATATCCGCATCGTTTACACCGGTGGTATCAGCTCTGACGGCGTAACCCCCCAGGGAAACGGTATCCTCATGGTCATGGCCACGCCCAAGCATGAACTGCCGGAGTGGTGGTACACCAAAGGCGCCAAAATCATCACCGTGGACATGGAAAGATTTATTCCCGAAGCCAAGAGCAGCAACTATCTGTCAGCCGTATTTGCCCAGCAAAAGGCCCACACCCAGGGTGCCATTGAGGCCATTTACAAAGACAAGAACAACCGGCTGCTGGAAGGCACCACCACCAATCTTTTCGCCTTTAAAGGCACCACCCTGATCACCCCGCCCGCAGGCATTTTGCCTGGTGTAACCCGGGGCGCTGTGCTGGAACTTTTAGAAAAAAAATATGACATTGTTCTGGATTTTATCCCACAGGCGGATCTGGGCGACATGGATGAAATGTTCATCACGGCATCCAACAAAGAAATCGTGCCTATTGTCCATGTGGATGATATTGTTATCGCAGACGGCAAGCCTGGAGAAAAAACCCTTGCCTTGATGGCGGACTGGAAAGCATACACAACAGCATACGGGCTTGGAGAAGTAGACTGATGAATTTTCCAAATGCACCATATCCCCTTGAGCCCCAAAGCCGGGTGCAGGTGGATCTGTCGACCTTTGGACAGAATGTACGAATTCTGAAACGCCTGATTCCAACCAGTACCCGGTTCTGCGCCGTGGTTAAAGCCAATGCTTACGGGCATGGCGGGATACAATGCGCAAAAACCGCCCTTGAAAACGGTGCTTCTTTTCTTGCTGTGGTCCGGATCTCAGAAGCCGTTGCCATGAGAAATACCGGAATCTCCGCGCCCATTCTTCTTTTAGGAGAAGCCCTGCCCGAACAAGTCTCCTTTCTTGCGACCCACGGCATCCGGGCAAGCGTGGCTGATATCCAAGCAGCCAGAGCCCTGTCTGCCGCGGCCCAAGCCTTAAATACAACGCTGAAAATTCATATCAAGCTGGATACGGGTATGGGACGCCTGGGGTTTCTTCATCCCGGCGTGGTTACCCAAAATTCCGGAGAAGCGGCCGGTATACTTCAGGCCGGGGGCATTTCAGGCCTAAAAGGTCTTGACGTGGAAGGCGCTTACACCCATTTTGCCAAGGCAGACATCATTGACAAGACCCATGTCAAAGGACAGCTGGCCCGGTTCAATGAAATGATTGCCATACTTGCGGATATGGGAATTCACCCTGAAATCCGCCATGCAGCAAACTCCGCAGCGGTTCTTGAGTTGCCCGAAGCCCATTTTGACATGGTGCGCCCGGGCGTTGCCATGTACGGGATGGCCCCCTCCGATGAAGTGGACATCACACGGCATAAATTTGCGCCGATCATGTCCATCACGGCAAAGGTCATTTATGTCAAAGCAGTGCCTGAAAATTTCAGCGTCTCCTACGGTTGCACCCACGTTACAACGGCCCCCACGGTGATTGCCACGGTGCCTATCGGGTATGCAGATGGGTACAGCCGACTTTTGTCCAACCAGGGACAAATGCTGGTCAAAGGCAAAAAAGCCCCCATTGCGGGCCGGGTCACCATGGATTTTACCATGATTGATGTGGGGCACATTCCAGGGGTCAAACCCGGAGATGATGTCACCATCCTCGGCACCCAGGGAAATGAACGGATTACGGCGGACGACATCGCCGGTCTCACCGGGACCATCAATTACGAGGTCACCACAGGCCTGACCGGGCGGATGCCTGTATCATACGTGTTTAAGGAGCCCCATGCCGGACACAAATCCCTTTAATTTTCAAACCGGTTCCTGGTCCAGGGATACCGGGCCAACAGATGCCGCGACCCTTATCATTGCCGGGGACTGGGCACCCATCCGGGCCTTTGCCCCGTTGATTGAATCCAACCCCCAATCCATATACGACGATGTTCTGCCTCTGCTGCAAGACGCCGACCTGACGCTTGTAAATCTGGAAGCCCCGTTAAGCAATACAGGCAATGAAGTGTGTAAAAGCGGGGCTGTGTTTAAAGGCCATACCTGCCATGTAAAAGGCTTGACCGCCGTACCTTTTTCCGCCGTCACCCTGGGCAACAACCACATGTTTGATTTTGGTGTTGAGGCGTTCCGGCAGACCGCCGGGGTTCTGGACCGCCACGGCATAGCCTGGACAGGTGCCGGCATGACCAAAGAAGAGGCTGAAACGCCCCTGATTCTGAAAGCCAAAGGGATTCGGATTGCCATTATCAACATCAGCGAAGGTGAAGATTTGACAGCAGCCGGCCCCGGACCGGGTGTGGCCGGGTGGAACATTGAAGGGGCCTGTACCCGCATCAAAAAGCTAAAAAAAGATACGAATCAGGCGCTTCATGCCGTGATCGCCGTGGTCCACTGCGGCCTGGAATACATCCCCTTTGCACCGGAATACGCGACAAACGCCTTCAGGGCATTGGCTCATGCCGGGGCCGACGCTGTTATGGGTCATCACCCCCATGTGCCCCAGGGGATTTTCTTCCATGGAAAAACGCCGGTGTGCTGCAGCCTGGGGAACTTTGTTTTTTACCAGCCCACAAATTTCTTCTGGCGAAAACTGGGATATTTGGTGCGCCTGCATATCAGCAAAAAGGGGCTTGCCGGTTTGGACATTGAGCCCTACAGGATTCATGACCGGGGCGTGCAGATGCTTGCAGGACCGGACCGGGATTATTTTTTCAAGCGGTTCAGGCAAATCAGCGACCCCTTATCCACCTCCGAAGGCAGTAAACAGGCCTGGCAGGGATTTCTGGATTATTACGGTGTAGCCGGACTCAAAAATGAAGTCAACATGATTTTAAACAAACTGGACGACACCCCGGGCAAGGGGGCGGCCATGTTCAGAAACCGGTTAACCACGGCCCAGCATTTTTACCATTGGCAGGACCTGCTCACCCGTGTGGTGCAGGATAAGATGGGACAAAGCCCGGTCTGGGCCCGGGAGCTGGCTCGGGAGTGGCTGACAAGGCAAATTGAAAATGAAAGATAAAAAACAGATTACCCTGCTTGTAACCGATTCAGGACTTGGCGGACTTAGCGTGTGTGCAGGCATGGCCGCAAGATTTGCCAATGATGCCCATTATGACCGCATTCAGCTGGTGTACTTTAATGCCTGGCCCGAACAACACAAGGGGTACAGGCACTATCCGAATCCGGCAGATCGGTCCAAGGTGTTTCACAATGCCCTGGCGGCCATGGCCAAATACAACCCCGATCACATCTACATTGCCTGCAACACACTGTCTGTGATCTATCCGTTTACCCGGTTTGCCAAAGAGACGACAATTCCTGTCACCGGCATCGTGGACCACGGAATTCAGATGATATATAATGCCCTGACCCAGGATGCTTCAGCCTGTGCCGTCATTTTTGCCACCCCGATCACCATCCATGAAAACAGCCACAAAACGGCTTTAATTGAACGCGGGATTGACCCGGAACGCATCATCACCCAGGGATGCCTGGCCCTTGCAGGTAAAATTGAGCGGGCCCCGTTCAGCGACGAGGTCAAAACGTTGATTGATAAAAATGCGGCCCAGGCGGCACAGCAGCTAAAAAACAAAGGGGATACAGTGTATGCCGGGCTTTGCTGCACCCATTTTGGCTATTGTAAAAATATTTTTAAACGTGCTTTAACCCGCCATACCGACAGAAAAGTAAAAATTCTAAACCCCAACGAAGCCATGACCGATGCAGCCTGCCGGAAAATTATTGCCGGCGGTTCACCGCAGATGTCCATAGATATTGTATCCAGGGTCTCATGGGAACCCGCCGGAATCCAGGCCTATGACCGCCTGCTGTCCAAAGTTTCACCGGATGTGGTCGACGCCCTGAAAAACTATCGGTTGGACAGGCATCTGTTCAGCGTTGAACTAAAGGGACTCGGCAAAAAATAACTCCCACATTTTGCTTGCCTTTTTATCCATATTCTTCGTTGCGACTTAAGGGCACATATTTTAATATGCTCCCTAAGCCGCGCCTTGAATACGAATAAAAATTCGGCGCAAAATTTGTAGCATTTATTTTTTCCGAGTCCCTAAATGAGAAAAAAATGAGTCGTATTTTATTGATTACCGGTCCTGGCGGTGATGCCCAGGGCTGGGGCAACATGACCGTAACCCAAGAGATTGCAAAAGCCATCAACAGGTCAGGCAAATCAGCAGACATAGCATCCGTATCAAACATGAACGGATTAATCCATGCGCTGGATACCCGTAAGTTTGATCTTGTCTGGAGTGCGCTGTACCATGTGACGGAAAACGAAGCCATCATCGGCACGGGAGGCAACGATGAAGACTGGGTGGCAGACATCCTGGATAAACGCCGGATTCCCTATATCGGCCCGGATGCGGCCTCTATGAGGGTGCTGATTCACAAAACCGCCACCCACAACATCCTGGACAAGGCAGGCGTCCCCGTGCCCTACCATTACCAGATTGAACAGGATCAGGCTCTACCGGATCTGGTGTTCCCAGCCTTTGTCAAACCAACTTTCGAAAGCCGGTCCATGGGAATTAACGATAACAGCGTGGTAAACACCGTCAAAGAGTTGAAAGCCCAGGTAGGTTTTATCCATGAAAATTATGATCAGCCCGCCCTGGTGGAAGAGTACCTGGCGGGCCATGAATATACGGTGCTGATGCTGGGTAACGGCGCGTATCAGGAATTTTTACCAGGTATGGTCACAGTGGACTCCAGACTTTTTGGCAGATACCCCATCTTAAGGGCGGATTTACGCGGTGTAGGTGCCACCAAAATCCAGCCGGCCGGGCAATTGGCCGAAAAAACCATAGAAGCTACTGCCAAGGCCGTAAAAGCGTTGAACTGCCAGGATCATGTCCGGGCCGACATGCGCCTTGACAGCCAGGGAAATGTAAAAATAATTGAGGTCAACGGTATCCCGGGCCTTAAGCCTGTTAAAAGCTGGAGCCCCCAGATTTACACCCTGCACTACGCATCGGAAAAAGGGCAAATGGAAGATTACCGCGCCCTGATCGACCATATCGTCAGCTCGGCCCTGGCCAGATACAGTATTGTCTAATTAAATCATATATTTCAAAGTATTATCAAAGGCGTTTTTCACCATGTCCGCAATGGTTTGGTCAACAGTCTTGGCTACCTTTTTAAGATGATCGGAAAAAAAGGTCGCAGGATCTTCCGGATGGCTCTCGTTCGCCTGCTTCTTATCCACCGGGCTCTCATCCACCAAAGCCTCCTCCTCATTGGCCAAGGCCTCGTCGGCTTCATTCGCCCCCTGGATTTCCAGATAATGATCAAACAGGTTACTTAAGGGTTCACGCGCCCGGGCCAGGGCTTCTTCCTGCTGTTCTTCCAGAAGCTCGGACAGCTGATCCATCAAAGGGATTTCCAGATTACCGGCCGTACGTGTAATCTCGCCATCATCGGTATCGATAGCTGTATCATCGAAATCCTCAAGATACGCTGCAGCCATGTCCTGCCCCAAAACCCCTGTGGTGGCGGTCTGCTCTTCACTGTACATGGCGTATCCATACTGCACGGTAATATCAGCTTCATAGGAAGATATTGAGTCATAATATCCCATGCTCATGGCCTGGGAAACAGCATCCTGCAGATCCCCTTCCATCATCTCGCCGATAATGCCGTCCACACCGGTTATAATGGATTCAATATCTTCAAGTTCTTCTTCGTTTAAGTCCCCTTCCACTGTGAATTTAAACGTTTCTCCGGAACTTAAGGTAACCTCCCGGACATTGTAAGAGGCTGCGGCATAGCCGTCTTCATTGCTCACGACCCCCTGGCTGCTGTATTCATAGGCTTCAAGTTCGGAATACTGGCTGGTGGACAGGGTAACCATATCCCCTTCCCGGGTTTGGATGGTCAGTCCCGCATCAAGGCTTGAATATGAATCAACATAAAGTTCGTTTGAACGTGAAGCGGTACTGGTGTTTGACAATGCGGCCCGGTTTTGCAGACCGTGGGCATGGCCCCGGTTCTGCAGACCGTAGGCGTTGGCGTTGGCTTGCGGCACGCTGTTCATCATCATTCTCCTGATTTAACTGTTTTTACGAATTTTTCTTTTCCTGATTAAATGTATCGGCCGCAATCGTAAAAACCTAAATTTTTTATGAATAAATAGTGAAAAGTCCAAATAACCGGTTCCCGGATCAACCCTTTAAGGATAGGGTAACATGGTAGACCCCGTTGTCAAATTTTGATTTCAAAGGCAAGCCTGATTTCTCAAATACCTTGATCATGGGCTGGTTATCGGGCAATACTTCGGCATAGAGTTCATCAAGCATACGTCTTTTCCCCTCATCGACCAACAGCGACATCAGATAAGACCCCACCCCTGCACCCTGGTAGTTTTCATCTATGAGAAAGGCCACTTCACCGGCGTTGCCGTCATCACTGCCAACCAGTCGAGCCTCGGCAACGATCAGGTTTTCGCCTTTTTTTCCGCCAAATCCCACCACGGAAAACTCTTTGGTATAGTCCACATTAACATACGCCTGCATTTTATCGTGGCCCATGGTTTTTACCGAATAGAAGAAGCGATAAAAGACTGTTTCATTTGAACAGCGGTAGAAAAAACGGCGCATGGCTTCTTCATAAGAGGGCTTCATGGCCCGAAACCGAATGGTTTTACCACCTTTGAAGGTTTTGGTATAATTAATATATGATGGATACAAATGCGCGGAATGGCTGACAAAAATCTGGTTGGAATAAAGGATATTTTTGTCCCGGGCTTTTTTAATCAAATCCTCCCTGTCGTCGGGATGGGCCACGTCAATGATGGCCTGGGCCCTTTCCCGCAAGGGACGCCATTTGAGCAAGGCCACCCCGTATTCCGTGGCCAGTACATGGATGGATTCACGCAGACGCAACTGGTTGACAGATTTCTCTATACTGAACAGGATATTGGACTCGCCGTTTGCATTGCGGCTGGGCATGCCGATGATGGTGTTGCCATCCTTGGAGGCTTCTGCGGCCTTGTAAAAATCAATACCTTCACCAGGGCCTGAAATCACGGCGCCTCTTAAGGGAAAGGCGACCCTGCCCTGGAGATCTGCCTTACGACCTTCATATATGGCGACAAACTGGGGGTTGCGGGCAATGAGCTGGGAGTTACACACCCAGTCAAGACCCTGGAACTCCACCAGAGGATTTTTATGCAGCCATTTCATCAGTTTCTTGGTGCCAAGGGCGTAGGATGCCAAAGATTTCCCCCGGAACGGAGATTTGCGGTTATTGGTGACAGCCCCGGAATTAACAAGTTCTGCGGCTGCATCCGTAAAATAAAGGGAATGGATGCCAAGATCCTTTTTATCCGATAAGTAGGGCACCAGCCCTTCGAACAAGGGACCAAGGGAATAGTTGATGCAGTCACCGTCCCGGATTTCATTGGCCACATTGGCAGCCACCTTTTTCATGACATCACTAACCGGTTCAGGTGTATAGGTGATCGGATCCCGGTCCGAGCGCACCAGAAGATCAAATTCTTCTATGGAAACAAAGGTATCTCCATAGGTAAACGGCATTGCCTCATTCACCTCACCCACCACAAGGCTTGCTTTGTCCATAGCTTCCCTTGCCACATCCACGGCAAGGCCCAGACTGCAATACCCGGCATCATTGGGCGGGGTGATCTGGATAAAGGCCACATCCACATTGATTCTGCCGGATCTGATAATTCTCGGGATCTCCGAGGAATAGGCAGGGATAAGATCCACCTGGCCGCTGGAAATGGTATTCCAGGCCACATACCCCCCTGAAAAAAAGGTTTTCAGCCGATAGTTTGGGGCATTTAGGCGATCAATGGACAAAATGGTCTCCCCCAGCACAGCCAGCTGCATCAACTCAAGATCCCTGATATTATGTTTGTCCACATCAAGCAATGTGCGGATCAGCCTTCTTGGCGTAGCCGGCCCAGTGCCTATGAAAACGGTCATTCCCGGCCGGATATGGTTTAAAACCTTATCCGGGGGCACAAGACTACTCTCCCAGTTGGTCAAATTTATCTCGGACATAAATCACTCCCTTTAATGAAATACATATGAATCTGTTTTATCAGCTAAATGGGGTGTAATCAAGGCAGTGAAAAATGGCCCGGGATTAATGGTCATAACGATACCATAAGTGTTTAGTCAACTATGTGACAAATTGAAGAAACCGTTTGCAACCCTTTTCCAATGATGTTAATGATTTTATCATTGATTCTTTAAATATTTATGTAGATCTTATTATTCTTACTTTTCGGATGTTATCGGTTTCGATACCTTGGTTAATTATTATAAAAGGCCATAAAAGATCACCGTCATTTACCTGATAAAATCGAGAGGGCCATCATGGAACGTACATTAAAAGTTTTTTGCTCTGGATCGGAACAGGATAGACTTTCCGATAAAATCCCTGTCATCGAACGTTATACTGGTTTTTTACTGACTCGATTGCCCCAGGAGTTGGCAGATTCGCTGGCCAAGGGCTATCCTGTGGAGGACATCACGGCCCAATATCTACTTCCCGCGGGCCGGCGCCATATCGATACTGAGCTACCACGTCTGGATTCAGGGGGACGGATACGAACTCATCCAGCCTATAAGGGAGAAGGAAAGCTATCGCCGGGAATGCATCATTATCTGGTCCAGTTTCTTGGCCCCATCAAACAGGAATGGCTGCAGGGAGTCGAGGCCGCAGGCGGCAGGCTACAGGCTCCACACGCCTCGTTTAGCTATATCGTGCGTGCCGACGAGGCGTGTATCTCACGCATTGCCGCCCTTCCGTATGTGCGCTGGTCAGGACATTTGAGCCACAAGGATCGGATCGCCGCATCCGTTTTGTCAGGGGTCAAGCGGAAAAAGGATGAGGTGCAGGGAGAGTTGCCCCGGACCCGGGTGCTGCCGGGGATGTATTCGGTGACGTTTTTCGACAGCGAAACCCAGCAGCAGGCCGAGCCACAGGTGAAGGCCCTCGGTTTCGAAATTCTTCGATCGGATCCGGATGCACGGATGATGATATTGAGGGTTCCCGCTGGACAAGGAGGGATAAAGCGGATTCGAGATCTGGCTGCGATCCACGGTGTACGTTCGATCCGGGAGCATAGTCTCAAGCGGACCAGCAACGATGTGGCAGGAAGGCTGATGCGAACTGCAATTGCTGCCGGTGCAACCGGTTTGAACTTGGATGGTACAGGAGAAGTTGTGGCCGTGTGTGATACCGGGTTGGATACCGGTGACGCCAACTCGATACATCCGGATTTCAGCGGCCGGATACACAAGATGTTAAGTTACCCGATCAACTCTTATTATGCACCTTACATCAAGAATCCCGGGGACGACGATGGCGCTATTGATCTTGACAGCGGTCATGGCACACATGTTGCCGGTTCCGTGCTCGGAGACGGCAGCGCCAGCCAAGGGTTGAGCGGCACAGAAGGTCCCATCCGCGGCCTGGCTTATGGAGCGAAACTGGTATTCCAGGCCATTGAACAGGAGATGAAATGGAAGGATTCCAGCTATTACGATTCGATTGGTCATTATCTGCTATCAGGTATCCCCAGCGATATTTCCACACTCTTTGCCGAGGCTTACGACCATAATGCGCGCATTCACTCAAACTCGTGGGGTGGGGGGGATCCCGGTGCATATGACGACCAAAGCGAACAGCTTGATCGTTTCGTATGGAAACACAAGGACTTGTGTGTGTTGGTTGCCGCCGGAAATGACGGTACGGACCAGAATGGAGACGGAAAAATCAACCCCATGAGCGTTTCCTCTCCCGCCACGGCCAAGAACTGCATCTGCGTGGGAGCCAGCGAAAACGAACGTCCCAACTTCAATGGCCAGCAATACGGCTTATGGTGGTCCAGCGACTACCCTGTTGCGCCTTATCGGAACGCACCCATGGCGGACGACCCGGAACAGGTAGTGGCCTTCAGTAGCCGGGGGCCCACCGAGGATGGACGAATTCGGCCCGATCTGGTGGCACCCGGCACATTCGTGCTATCCACCCGCTCCAGCAGGATTGCGGCAAACAACAATGCCTGGGCGGCGTTTCCCGGCTCTCGCAAGTATTTTCATATGGGGGGAACCAGCATGGCGACACCGCTGGCTGCCGGGGCCGCGACTCTGGCCAGGCAGTTCCTGCGCCGTGACAAAGGAATTGCAAATCCTTCCGCCGCTCTACTCAAGGCAACGTTGATTGCCGGGGCTAAACGACTTCCCAATAACGGCGAAGCAGGGGCGGTTTGCGATAATGCCCAGGGATTTGGGCGCCTGGATCTGGATGGTGCACTGGCACCCCAGGCACCGTCGGCAATCGAATACCTTGATGTGGCGCAGGGGCTCAGCACCGGCGAGATATGGTCACGCGATATCTCGATCCAGAGCGACGCCTTCCCGCTACGGGTGGTTATGGCCTACAGTGATTATCCCGGCGAACATCTGGTCAACAACCTGAACCTCATCCTGACGGCACCAGACGGCAAACGCCATGTCGGTAACGCGTCAGCCGACGGAACTTTAACCATGGACGTCAACAATAATGTCGAAATGGCGCAGATCACCACACCTTTGCCGGGTCCCTGGCATATTGAGGTTGTAGCATCCAACGTTCCGCAGCCAAACCAGGAGTTTGCCCTGGTGATCGTCGGCGCTCTGGGTCAGCCTGATGAAAGCGGCTTGATCCGTGCCGAAAGCACGCCTGGCTTGGCGATTCCCGACCAAGATCCTGCCGGCGTTTACGACGCCATCTCACTGACCCAGACGGGAAGTATCCGAACCCTGGCGGTGGAAGTCGACATCCGGCATACATATATCGGGGATCTTAAAATTGATCTCATCTCACCTGCCGGTACAGAGATCACCCTACACGATCGCAGCGGTGCCTCTAAAAATGAACTCCGTCGTCGCTACGATGTACAGTCAACCGGCGCGCTGGCCGGTCTCATTGGCCAGTCAATTACTGGGGAGTGGCGGCTGTCGGTCTCCGACCATGCGCAGATTGATGAAGGCACCTTACATAGTTGGACATTAGAGATCGCGCCCGAAGCGGATGACTGGGAGGAACTCACGGCAACCCCTGGTTTACGCATTCCCGATAATGCTCCCCAGGGTATTTACCACACCTTAGAGATGGATCGGACGGGTACGGTCCGGGAACTCGAACTCCAGATGGATATTACCCATACCTATATCGGTGATCTGCGGGTGGTGCTCTCGGCACCTTCCGGGAAAACGGTAATAGTACATGAGCGAACCGGAGGCAATCAGGATAACTTGATCCGTACATTCGACACAAGCACAATTCCCGCCTTATCCGCTCTCATCGGCGAATTCACCAAAGGCGAGTGGACCCTGTCCGTATCCGATCATGCCGGCCGTGACATTGGAAAACTCAATGCGTGGGGACTACGCGTCAGGTTCTGACAACGGTTTCAGATAAGGGCACCTTGAAAAATTCAAGGTGCCCGTATACCGCATACGGGGCAAAAATGCCGTCTTATACTATTGCCCGAGAATAGGGTACGGTTGGAGAGTTGCTTCGCTAGAAACCGATTTTGGTTTATCGCACTTACGATTTTCATAAGCCTTTCATTTCAGTATACAAATGAAAAAGTTTGCACAAAATAAAAAAGCCGCTCGGGAAAGCTACCGGAAATTTGTAGAAAGTGGTATTTTAGAAAAAAATAACATTTTAAAACTCAAAAATCCTGCATTGTCAATGGTTGGTCTATATTAAGAGAACAATAAACAAACGTAATGATATAACGAAAAATTTAAAAATGGAGCATATTTTAACCCTCACCCCAAAATATGGATATCATGGATGGAGGAATATCTTTGAGGGAGTCCAATAAAATTTTCTTTGCGACAATCATTATAATGGGCCTCGTCGTTATTCTGACAACCGCAGGCTCCATTTCTTTTCTTTATCACACTGCAGTTGACGAACAAAAGGAACGCCTAATAGAAGTGGTGAAAAATCAGGCAAAATATATACACATTTTTCACGAGGCAAACTCGGTGCATGGGAGTGACATGGACCTTGAAACGCACAGAAGTCATGGCAATGAATTGCAAACATTCTTTAACCATTTAAACGAGTCATCATCTGCGGATCAAAAACAATCCAAACGCCTTGTATTGAATTTTTATGTTGCCGAAAAATTGGGTGACCATGTTCGATACTATACCGGAACGCCACAAATGACCGCACACCCCGTACCTTATCCAACGTTGCGTGGAAAACCAATGGGATTGGCACTGAATGGTAAAACCGATGTTTTGGAGACTACAGACCATCTTGGAAATAAAATTATTTGCTCTTTTACATTCGTTCAGTCAGTCGGCGTTGGAATAGTTGCAAAAATTTTTTTGAAAGACATTCGTCGCCCATTCATCAAGACAGCAATCATAACGTATACCGGCGCTTTATTGTTATTGTTATTAAGTAGTTTTTTTATAAAACTAACGGTCTCTCCTCTTGCTGCAAGATTAGAAAAGCAGCGTCATGAATTAAAAAAAATAAATAAAAATCTCCATAAGCTTGCAACAACTGACAGTCTTACTGCATTATATAATCGACAACATTTCAATCAGCAGCTTAATAATACTATTCATATATCTAAAAGACACAATCAAAAAATTTCCCTAATACTGTTTGATATCGATAATTTCAAAAAGATTAATGACGATCTTGGTCACCCGTCCGGAGATGCTGTGCTCAAAGAACTTTCGGTATTAATTAAGGGATCGCTTCGAAAGATTGATGTCCTGGCACGTTGGGGTGGAGAAGAGTTTATTATTCTAACAATTGGTAATAACGAGAGAGATGTACACTTTTTGGCACAAAAACTTTGTGAAATCATAGCTCAACACCACTTTACTATTAATCAGCAGGTCACATGCAGTTTTGGATGTACAATGTATTGTAATGGGGAGGATATTGACGACTTTATTGGCCGTGCTGATGATGCGTTATATGAGGCCAAGAATAGAGGACGCAATCAAGTCGTTTCAAAGTAAAACAATAAAGAGATCAACAGGAAAAGAAGCGGGATCAGGTCTTGGAAAATGAGATCTGCCATGTTATAGAAACGACACTATGGCTCGCCCCTTAAAATAGAATATCCTGAAGCGGTTTATCACATTACTGTTCGCGGGAACGCCCGGAACTGTATCTTCATAGAAGACAAAAACAGAGACGGCTTTCTGGAAATATTAAAGGATTCAAATATGATTCAACTTTCATCACTTCGTTCAAAACTTTTATTGGTATTCGCCTCTATGGTTATCATAACGACAATCGTGGGGGGCACAGCGTATATCGGTATGGGAAAGCTGGGGGACAAATTTAAGGTTGTTGCCGAATCTGCTCCGCTTATTCAGATCGCCACTCAGATGAAGCTAATCGTCTGTCAAGATCTTATGGTTGTCATGAGACTGATGGCGGCTCTGGATACGGAAGAATTATCAGAAATCTGGAAAACACATAATCAGTACACCCAACAATTTCGTCAATTAAAAGAGGCTATCCTTAATGGTGCCACCCTGAAATCAGGAATGATTCTTCCCGCCAAAGATGAAGTGTTGCGGGAAATAGCAGAAGCCTCGGCCGATTATCATATGAATATCTTTATGCCAAGTTTCAAAATCATCCATGACGAAATGACCAAACAATTGTCTGCGGAACCGTATGATTATGATCTATTGGATACGATAGATGAACAAACCATTGAAATCGGTGATCAATTAGGCCTTGAACTGGATAAAATGGTTACTATCGCCCAAAAAAGGTTGAAGCAGGCTGAAACAGAAGCGAATCAAACCAAGGCCTTTGTTGTAAGGATAAGTGTGTTGGTAACAGCGTTCGGTATCATTTCAGCACTGTTGATCGGATATATTCTTTCTGGTAAACTAACCAAACCGATTATCGAAGCGGTAAAATTTACAAAAATAATCGCGGAAGGTGATTTGACCAATCACATCCAAACCAAACAAAAGGATGAAGCCGGTCAATTACTTCTTTCCTTGAAAAAAATGCAGGATAGTCTTTCAAAAACGATTCGGACCAGAATCGAAGCCTCTCTCAGGCTGTCAAGAGGGGCTTCAGGACAAGCTGCTGCCATTGAAGAAATGTCATCCTCCCTTGAAGAATTATCCTCAATGAACAAACAGACTTTTGACAAGACGGCGGAGGCAAATTTGATGATGACCAAAGCAAATCAAACAATTACCAGGGCCAACACAACCATGAAAAAGCTGATGCGATCCATGGAAGAGATCATACAGGCCAGTGAGGATACGTCAAAGATTATCAAAACAATTGATGAAATTGCCTTTCAGACGAATCTCCTTGCGCTGAATGCAGCGGTCGAAGCTGCCAGAGCAGGAGAGGCCGGTGCAGGATTTGCTGTGGTTGCAGATGAAGTCAGAAATCTTGCCATGAGAGCGGGTGGTGCGGCAAAAACCACCGCCACCTTGATCGAAGAAACGGTGAAGAAAGTAACTGATGGTTCCTCCATCGTCCAACAAACCAATGGGATATTCACCGAAATCTCATCAAGTGTTGGTAAAGGCAGTGAACTGATCTGGCAGATTGAAGCGGCATCCAAAGAGCAAACCCATGGGATAGAGCAGCTAACAATCGCCATGGCTGAAATAGACACGGTCACCCAGCAGACCGCTGCAGAGGCAGAAGAAATGGAATCATCAATGGCCAGTTTTAAAATAAATAAAAAAGATGGGGGCAGGTCTTGAAAATAAATTTTATCATAAATATATAAACGACATTATGGCTCGCCAACGATATAACTAATTGCGTTATGCCTGATGGACAACCATTATCGCCTTCTTAGGTATGAGACCGATCAATGGAGGTTACACCAGTCGTTCAACCGCAGGCATAACCGGGCAGGGTATATTTTTCAGGGCCGGTATAAAGCCATCTTGGTTCAAAAAGAGACCCATCGACTGTAGTTGTGCGATATATTGTTTTGAATCCGGATAGGCAAAAATTATTGAAAAAACGGGGGATTTGAAATGAAGCAGTTATCATTCAATTACTTTTAAAGGCGTTAAGCCGGCGAGCAAAATAATTACCTAAAGAAAAAAAATAATATCTCAAGGACTGATTCCAAAATCCATTAGATTAAGAGCCTGTTTAAAAATTAATGCTACAAATTTTGCGCCGAATTTTTTTTCGTATTCAAGACGCGACGTAGGGAGCATATTGGAATATGTGCCCTAAGTCGCAACGAAAAATACGGAGAAAAAGGCAATCAAAATGTAGAATTTATTTTTTTCGAGTCCCTTATCTGCTTCGGGATCATTTAGCTTAACAAGGGGAAACGCTATGAAATTTTTAAAAATAAGCCTGTTACTTCTAATCTTTTTTTTCCAGGTGCCCACTACCGACAGTAAAGAAACAGCCGTTTTCACAGAGGGAACTGCTGTTGTTAATCAAGAGCAAAAAATAAACTTTTTAGAAAAGAACACAACCAACTTTAAACAGGATGCTCAGCTGATTCGTGATACCTATGAAAGACTTTTATTTACTTTAACGGCGGTTAAAGCCGGTCATTATGGGCTAAGAATGTATCGTCAGACACTGGATAGCAAATATCAGGCAACGATCTGGTCAGATATGGCAAGGGTTGCCAGTCAGCTGAATAAGTCTGCCGGCGAAATTTATACGCCTGAACAAATTCAGGCTTATTCCAACAAGCGTATCGTCAGCTATCTTGATAAAACAGACGAACGCAGTCAATTACGTTATGCCGCGACCCAAAAAAAACCGGATTATCTTTACGTTGCTGTTTCATTGCTTGGTTCAATGGCGCGGGCAGATGAATATGGTCTGAAACACCGTGAAGATGCCAAACTGCGTCGGGTTATCCGCCGTTATGATTTTAACAGGTTCGTCAGCGATGCCACTATGATCAAAGCCTGGGCGGCGCAGCTGGCCAATCAGGTGTACTGGCTGCGCCAACTGGGTGAACAGGATGTTGTCGATAAATTTATTAGCGTATTCAGAAAAACCTACCCGGACAGTCTTGACGCTCAACTCTCAGAGCAGCAGTTCGGTAATAAAATTTATGGCTTAACCCATATTATCATTGCAGCATCAGGTTATTACCAACATCCCATTAACGAGTCGGATTTCCAGTGGATATATGACTATTATCGCCACAACATTGATACCATTATCACCCGGGCGAAAGAAGATGTGATTGCAGAGGTCGGAATCAACTTCCTGCTGGCGGGCTTGGATGATGATCCTGTTGTTGTGAAAACACAAAAGGCGCTTCAACAGTCTCTAAATCGTGAACATGGTCTGCTGCCGTCGGTGACAGGTGAAGTAGACTTAAGAGACGGTGAACACCGCAATGTGCTGGCTATTATGTTGCTTGACTGGCAGGGCGTGCATGCCGCGCCCACTATTACAACGCAGCCGGAGATGTTTTCTGATCTGCCTTATGGGTTAGTGGCTAAATAAATTTTTAACCTGAAAATTTGACCCCAAAATCCATTCAACAACAAACCGGTCATCTGCTGGTATTTTCACCGGTTCCAGCCCTTTTGGCAAACAGGAGCCAGAGAGCCAGCATAGCGCCGCCGCTGATGGTACCAAGCAGACCAATGGTACGGATCTTGTTTGCCCAGTCCAGGGCAATGAACCACATGGCAAACGCACCCAGCAGGAAGTAGATGAAAATCAACAGTGAGGAAGCGGCACCGGCGTGCCGGTCCACCTGCTCCAGCACCAAGTTGTTGCTGGGCGGGCGACTCAGACCGAAGGAAAAGGAGATCACCACCATGGGCAGGGCAAGAGCCCAGGGTCCGGGGAGCCACCCTGTAAGCATTGCCGCACCGCCGGCCAGGATTCCGACAAACCCCATGGTGAGCAGTTTTTGCGATCCCAGCCGGCCCAGCAACCGCGTACAGGCGAAGGAACCGGCCATGATGGCCATGGCGTTAAAGGCGAAAAAATAACCAAAGACCTGCTCGGATAACCCGAGCCGGGTGATGTAAATATCGGCCGAGCCACCGATGAAGGCAAAATGAGGCAGAACGATGATGGACATCATCAGGGCAAAACCGAGGTAGCGCCGGTTGGCGAGCAGTTCGAAATAGATCCCGGCCGTCTCCCGGACGCTGGTGGCTGACGGGGTTTTCAGGGTTTCCGGCATGCGCAGTACCCCAATCCAGCCGATGGCGGCTATCGCCGCCTGGATCACGAAGACCCATCGCCAGGAAAACCAGGTCAACACCCATCCGCCGAACACCGGTGCCAGCATTGGCGCCAGGGCCATTATTACGCCGATATAGGCCAGAATCCTGGCCCGTTCATGGCCTCGAAAAATGTCCTTGGTGATGGCCAGGGCCAGGGTAGCAGCCGAGGCGGCTCCGGCGGCCTGTAGCACCCGGAACACGATCAGACCGACGATGCCGGTGGAAAGTCCGCAGAGCAGACTGGCAATGATAAACAGTCCAATGCCGGCCAGCAGGAGTGGTCGCCGGCCGTACCGGTCGGACAAGGGGCCGTAAAACAGGAGCGACACACAATAGCTGACAAAAAACCCGACCAGGGTCAGGTTAACCACGGCCAGGGGCTGGTGCCAGGCTTTTTGGAGCAAAGGGATGGCCGGCAGGTACATGTCGGTGGAAAGGGGCGGAAATGCCGACAGCAGGGCCAGCAAAAGCAGAAACCGATTTTTATTCATCACATTTACGATTTTCATAAACCTTCCATTTCACTCGATCATCAAGTTTTTAGGGAATTTGTTCAAATTCAAGGCGGAAACAATTTTTAACCGGATGAATATACAACATATTTTGAGGATTAAAAATTTTTTCCAACGCCGAAGTTGGGCAAATTAGCAAAAAATTGATCATCGAGTTTCAGTATATAAATAAAAAAACGGCTGACTTCTTTGCCAGTCGCTTTCAGTGTCATATTTTCGGACCAGGGCAACACAGTTTTGTTACCGCAAGCACTCACAGGGTATCGCGCCAAGGAGTGACTGCATTCCCGAAGTCTCGAAACTTCGCTCTTATCAAGCACGGTATAACAAAGGATAAAAGGATTATCAAGAGCCTGTAATAGAACTTCAGATATACATGCCCTTTAACCGGTGCCCAAAAAACGCAGGTTTATTCTCCCACGTTTTTTGTTCCATTTACAGCCAACACAAACAGCTGGCCGTAACGGGTTTTAAAGGAAAGTAGATTTTCCATTTTTTCACCGGCCAAAAAACAACGCATGGCCCGGATTACACCGGCATGGGTGACCAACAGGGTGTGCGATGACAGGGGCAGTTCACTGAAAAAAAGAGACACCCGGTGAAAAAGGTCTTTAAAACTTTCTCCGGCCGGAGGCCGGAAGCCGTAAATATCCCGGCCCCGCTGTTCAAAAAGATCCGGATAATTGGTTTTAATGTGCTCAAAGTCCCGACCATCCCAGTCTCCCAGGTCGATTTCATTGAGGCGGCGGTCGATAACGGGTGTGCTGTCAGGGCAGGCAAGTACTGCTGTTTCCCGGCACCGGCTTAAGGCCGAGGTGTAAACCTGTTTGAAACGGATGGCGGCGAAGGGAGCCTGCCACCTCCTGGCCTGTTCCCGGCCTGTGTTGTCCAGGGGAATGTCGGTGCAGCCGATGAACCTGCGGGTACCGTGGCCCTCGATCTGACCATGGCGCAGAATGAAGAGTAACGGGCCTTTATCCGAGAATTTCCCCGAGAGATCGGCCGGCAGCTGATTCGATCCGGGCATGTATGTGCTGAGCAGTTTCAAGTCTTTTGTAAATTTCCTTTTTGGCATGGGGCAGCTGGCTTGCCTTTTTGTGGAACCGGCCTGGGTAATCCAGATCCAGCCGGTCTCCCCTGCAGAGTTTATCCGCAAGAAAGACAATCTGGGTTTCATCCAGTTCCGGGCCGAGGGTGAGATCCATGTGGGCGGCTGCGATGTCTGCGATCTTTGGGAATCCCAGGCATTGGAGAAAACGGCTTCCAGCCTCGGCATGGTGGACTTTTTTTCTTTTAATGTCATGGAGCAGCGCCCCTGCCCGGATGAGGTTGATATCAAGATCAAAACCCCACGAACAAAGGTCCCGGGCAAGTGTCAGCGCAGTGTCACATACCCGGTCCAGGTGGGCCCGGATTACCGGGGCATCGGCCAGTTCCTGGTCGATGATGAACCGGCATTCCGCTTCATCGGGAATTTCCAGCGCCTCATATTTTTGCTTTACCTGGCTATAGCCCTCCGGGGTATCGGCATCCATGAGGATGCCCCGGTCATAGACCGGCAGTTGGATGATCTGGCGTTGGTCTGAGAACAAAATCTGCCTCAGGTTGGTATCAGGATCAGCACCGGTTATGGCGGGGATCAGCCGGGCCGGGATCAGGGGTGGGTGACCGGTCGTATCCTTGAATGCCGCTACAATCAGGGCATCTTTGGCCTCCTCGAATTTTCTACAGATGAGGCCTATGGTGGCGGGGCGGATGGCCGGGATATCCGCGGGCAGAAGAAAAAAGCCCTCTATACCCGAAGGCAGGCCGGCCACCCCGGTACGGATGGAGGAAAACATGCCCAAGGCATAGTCCGGGTTAAACAGGGGGCGGGCCCCTGCCGCTTCAACGGCCGGTGCCAGGCGGTCGTGGTTGTGGCCGGTGACCACGATGATCTCCTTGATGCCCGCAGTTTTAAACAGGCCGATGACGGTTCCGATCATGGTGGTCCGGCCCAAAGGCAGCAGCGGCTTATACCGCCCCATGCGGGAGGAGAGACCGGCCGCCGGGATGAGAGCGGCCGGCATCAGGATAGATTCCCCTTATTTTCCGCTCTTACGTTGATTAATTCCGCCATGATACTTACGGCAATCTCCGCCGGGGTCTCAGCCTTTATTTTCAGGCCGATGGGGGAATAGACCTGTTCCAGCCGGGCCGGTGCCACCCCTTTTTCCATCAGGTTGTCGTAGATCTGTTTTTTTTTCTTTTTGCTGCCAATCATACCGATATAGGCGGCGTGGGTTTCCAGGGCCTGTTTCAGTACAGTCTGGTCGTGGAGATGACCCCGGGTAAGGATAACGATATAGGCATTGCCGTCAATGTCCAGGCCGTCGAATGCAGTGGAAAAATCATCCAGCACCCGGATCTCGCCGGCATGGGGGAAACGTGCTTCATTGGCAAATTCAGCCCGGTCGTCGGTGACCACGCAGGAAAAATCAGTCAAATTGGCTAGTTTTGCCAACTGGAACCCCACATGGCCTGCCCCGAATATATACAATGTATCCGGTCGGCTCAGGGGCTCAATGATGAATTCATCCAGCCCGTAGAACTGCCTCACCGGGCCCGGGCCTGTAAACCGATTTTCCCCGGCCGCATCCATAAGGGCCTTGGGCAGCATACCCTGACCAACCACCTCTCCCTGCTCCAGAACCAGGCTGGTTTCTGCAGTTTTGTCCGCCGTGATCCGGGTGACGATCAAAGCCTTTTTCCCCTTGGCTTCCAGGTCTGCCAGAGCCTGCCAAACCTGAATTTGTTCCGGCGAATAGGGGGGCACAAAGCTGTGGAGCCAGACAGTGAGACTGCCCCCGCAGACCATATCCATACCCGCTTTGAGTTCCTGATCCAGGTTAAAATCCATAATTTCCGACTTAGGCCGGTCCAGCAGGTCGACACAGGCGTCAATGACGTTGGCCTCCACCAGACCGCCGCCGATGGTACCGGAGATACTTTTGTCCGGCCGGACCAGCATCTTGCTGCCCGAGGTCCGGGGGGTGGAGCCCTTGTGGCCAATGATCACGGCCAGGGCAAACGGGGTGCCGTTGTTCAGAAAATCCAGGCTTTCCCGGATGAGTGATGTCATTTGAATTTACTCCTTGGGCCCATAACTCTATTTTCCGAAACTGCAGTCCGGATACCTGCAATGTTTGCAGTTGGAACAAAATCCGCCGTGGCCCATCATGATGATGTCCTTTTTCTCAACCGTTTCCCCGGCCAGCACCCGCGGCACCACCAGATCAAAGATGGAGGCCCGGTGGTACATGACACAGCCGGGCAATCCAATGACCGGGATGTCGTTGATATAGGCCAGCATGAACATGGCCCCGGGCAGGACCGGAGCTCCGTAAGTGATAATTTTTCCCCCGGCGGCCCGGATGGCGGCGGGGGTAAGGTCGTCGGGGTCCACGGACATACCGCCGGTGACGGCGATCATCTGTGCGCCGTCGGCAATGAGGTCCCGAATAGCGGAAACGGTCATCTCAAGATCGTCAGGCACGACCCGTTTGTCCATGATCCGTGAGCCCAGTTCATTGAATTTTTTTTCCACCACCGGGCCGAATTGATCCCTTATCCGTTCATGGAAGACCTCGGAACCGGTGACCACCATGCCTACGTCCAGTGCAGCAAAGGGTTTAACCTCAATGATGGGAAAATTGTCTTTACAGACTTTTTCAGCATCGCCCACCTGTTTTTCCGGTACGGTTAGGGGGACCACCCGGGTGCCGGCAATCTCCTGTCCCTCATCCACGCTGCGGTTGGTGTGCAGGGAGGCGAAGATCACATCCTGAACCGAGTTGAGCTGTGTCAGGCCCTCCACATTTATTTTGAGCAGGCCGTGGGTCCGGGATAAAAAGCCCACCTTGCCTTCCCTGGGTGCAGAAATATCGATATTGGGCCCAATAGCGGCTTTCGCAATGCGCAGGGCCGCCTCATTTTCATGAACCTCGTTTTTCAGGCCGGCCACATAGATATGCTCCTTGCCAATATCCAGCAGAGCATCCACGTCCGCTTCCGTGATGATATGGCCCTTCCTGAACAACGGGCCTTTAAACAAATCCGGAACGATCCGGGTGATATCGTGGAGCAGGACCTTGCCCACAGCATCCCTGACGGGCAGGACCTTTACCTTGTCTTTTTTATAGTATTTCAATGTTATACCTTTATATATTGAATCTGCCGTTTGACAACATAGGTGTTTCTAAAGTCAAAGGCACGCACGGTGATGCTGCCCATGCCCAAACAGCTTGATTCAATGGCTGTTTTTAACCGGGGCAACAGGCCCGGGTCAATATGAATATTCTTTGTAAGGGACCCAAGCCCCATAAGTTCAATATCCAGGGTTGGAATTGCTTGCCTGGCATCTGTTTTTGTATGTATGCAGGCCGTAAAGTCCACCACACCCGGCAGGGAAAAAAGGATGTCATCCAGATCCGCTATGGTCAGATCGTGGCAACCGGTGGTATCCGCTTTCACCGCCTGGCGGTTCCTGATCCTGTCCAGCCGGGGAAAGGGGCTGCCGCAGGCACAGGGGGTATCCAGAATCCGGGAGACATCCTCGGTCCGGTACCGGATCAGGGGCATTCCCTTGCGGTTTAGAGTGGTAACGACAATTTCCCCCCATTGTCCCGGCGGCAGAGGATTGCCGGCCGGATCGACGATTTCAAAAAACAGGTCGGGGTGCCTGATATGCAACATCCCCCGTACCGGACACTGAATGGCCCCGCCGAACCCGGTTTCCGTCATCCCGTAATGATTCAGCACCTTTGCACCCAAAAGATGTTCCACCCGGTCCACCAGGGCCACCGACACATGGTCGGCCGTGAGAATGACATGGGGAATGTTGGGCAGGGTGCCCGTGGATTTCATATATTCGCACAGGGCCAGGACCTGGACGGGCATACCGATAATCAGGCTCGGGCGGGTTGCCCTGACCAGGTCGGCTGCCGGGCTGAAGTCCTGGATAATACCGGGAACCATAGGGCGGGCCTGAACGGCTTCCATGGCGGTTCTAATGAGGTCTCCGGCGCTGGCCCGGGTGTCGCCAGGCAGGAAGATGAGACCGGTTTCCCCAGGGTTCATGATGGTCGTGAGTACGGCCTTGAAAAAATCCACGACGCGGCCAAGATCTTCATCCGTGAAAAAAATTCGTTTGGGGGCAGCGGTGGTGCCCGAGGTATTCAGGGTGACAATACGGGAAATCTCCCCCTGGGAAAGCGCCAGAAAGTCTTTGGGATTTTCCCGGATATCTGCCGGCCGGGTAAAAGGCAGGGCAGCGATATCTTTAAGGTCCAGAAGTGGGACATCTACAATGCCGGAAAAGGCTTCCCTGTAAAAGCGGCTGTGATCCCGGGCATGGGTGATGGTGCAATTCAATGCCGCCAATTGCCGATGTCCAAACGCCTCAAGCTGGGCGGCTGGAGATGGCGGCAGCCCCATTGTCCGGTTAATCCAGGTATCAAGAAAAGGGCTGTTCATGACTTCCGATACAATCCTTTGCCGTCGGCCCGGGTGAGATTGTAGGCGCAAAAAGGGATGAGGCGGCCGTCAGGGGCCACGCTATGGATACAGCAGCCTTTAAGGCGCTCAAGGTCCAGGTTCCAGGCATCCTGGAAGGCCATGCCCGATACCGAGAACATCCGGGTCCGGGCCTGGCGGATGAATTTGTCCAGGCCGTCTTCATTTGTGGCCGGTGCCCACGGGCCAGGGACCTTCAGCGGCGCCTTCCAGTGCTCGGCCACGGAATCCCTGGCCTGTTTGGACCCCTGCTCCGCCTGCACCGGTGTGCAGCAGGCCGTGTTAAAGGCGGTCAGGGCCGAGGGCCGACCGTTGTCCCGGATGATGAACTTACCGTTGAACGAACACAAGGCATGTTCACAGGCAGAGGGTCTGAACGCCGCCGCCTTGAACTGCCCTTGGGTCTGTACCTCGATTTCTTTGAGCACTTCCGGGATTGTAATCCTGCTGTCGTCTTTGGGGGCCTCTCCATAGCGGCCGAAATAGGAGACCGGCTGGAAATGGACCCCCCGGATGCCCGGGGCATGATCCAGGCCAAATTGGAGAATGGGCCCGATCTGGTCAATATTGACGCCCGGCACCAGGGTGGGCACCAAGATAACGCCGATGTCATTTTCAACACAGGCAGCAACAGCCTTTTGCTTATCTTCAATGAGGGGGCGTCCCCGCAGGGCCTCATAAACGGTATCCGTCACCCCGTCGAACTGGAGAAAAACAGAGTCAAGCCCGGCATCTTTCAACCGGGGGGCAAGGTCCGGGTCCCGGGCCAGGAGAAAGCCGTTGGTGTTTAGCTGAACAAATCCGAATCCGGTTTCCACGGCCCGGGAAATGATCAGGGGCAGGTCCGGCCTGATAGTGGGTTCTCCCCCGGAGATCTGAAGGTTGGCATCCGGACTGACCTTATAAACCTTTGCCAGAAGATCCGTAATTTCCTCCAGACAGGGGTCTGCCGCATTCCCCGGGCCAGACCCGGCAAAACAGAACCGGCAGGAAAAATTACAGTTTTGGGTAATTTCAAGAACGGCGGTGCAGGTGTGCTGCCGGTGTTCCGGGCAGAGGCCGCAGTCAAAGGGGCAGCCTTTATCCACCGGGGTCATGTTGAACCGCTTTTTTATGGGCAACTTGGGCCGGATCCAGTTTTCATAATTTTGGCGGCCTTCCCAAAACCGGGTCTTGAACAGGCCGTGCGCCCGGCAAATTTTTTCCAGGAAAATCGAGTCATTTTCCACCACATGCCGGGCCTCAATGGGTGTCAGGCATACCGGGCAAAGGCTTTGGGTCTGGTGCAGGATGTCACGACCCTTATTCATTATCAAGATCCGCCGGGTCCATTTCATGTTCGGTGAGAATATTCATCAGGGCCTCGTGGGCCTGGGCCAGAAGGGCCGGACAGGTTTCCGGGTTGAGATTGGGATAATGCACCCCTGCGATCTGTCGACATTGGATACCCTTGGACGCGGCTGTGGTGAAAAACGCCTTGAAATCATTTTGCATGGAGGCCCTTAGATCCGGGTCTTGGGGCGCATACATGGCCAGAATACAGAGTCCGGCGGTGAGAATCCCGCAGGTGCCTGTCTCAAGTTTCGAGCCCATACACAGTCCCCGGGAAAAATTGACCAATTCCCTGTTTTCCAGGTCTGCCAGATCCAAAACCAGCTGCACCATGATCTGACTACAGCAATAGCCTTTGCTTTTTAATTTTAATATTTCGATATTATCCATTTTTACGCTGTCATCTTGTCTGCAACGATCAGGCAATATCCGGGTTTGATTTCTCCGGCCCGGCATTGTGTACCCAGGCAGTCATGGAAAAGATCACCGGTCAGTGTTTTCCAAAATTTTTCCAGACTGCCGTGTTTAAATACCATTTCACAGGCCATTTGCTTTAACAGCCGGGTGTGGTCTTCCCAGATTCGGATTTTAAATCCTGCCTGTTCAATGATCCGGGTTAAATCGGTTTTATTCAACGCCCCGTCCAGGCAGGTGAGGGCCGGGCCCAGGTGAGAAACCGGGGTTGCCCCGGGGAGATACAGGTCCGTGAGCACCAGATGGCCTCCCGGCTGGAGCAGCTTAAAAAAATTATCCAGGCAGTCCCGCTTATCCGGCACCAGGGAAAGAACGCATTCACAGAAAATCCCCCTGAAGGCGGCGGATGCAAAGGGCAGGCGAGGCAGCCTTGCCCGTATGCGGATCCAGTCATTTGAGCCAGCCGTTGCACGGGCCATGCGTTCCGCCGAGGCATCCATACCAAAAACCCTCAATCCTGCGTCTTCACACAGAAAGGTGCAGGTAGCCCCGCATCCGCATCCGGCATCCAGGACCCGATCCCCCTGGGCCAGCGTACAATAGTCCAGGGCCGCCCGGGTCAGGGTGAGTCCGCCGGGCCGGTGGGTTTCTATGCAGTGTGTGTGAAAACTATTTATCCTCAAGAATCTTTTCCACTTCAGCCATTTTTCCCCGGGCCAGTTCCGGAGAGATGAATATGGTCCCGCAACTTTTACACTGGGGCAGGTCCACATCAAACCGGGAATCCAGGTAACCCACATGGTTCTTAACGCTTTCCAGGGGGCTATGGCAGTTTCCGCATTGCAGGTCCCGACATTGGTCTTCTATGGGGGCGCCTGTTTTAAATTCCTGGGCCGGAATCACGGTCATCCGATGACTCCAGGCATTCAGGATCTCATATGCCCCATCACGGACCTTGAATTCCACCCAGAAGCAGACATTGGCCGGCCGGAAAAAAGCAACTTCAGTCTCCGTTTTCCTGTTTATAAAATACTGTTTCTCCGCATCGGACTCGTAATGGGCCAGGACCTTTTCAATATCCGATACAAGAATGAATTCATCTTCGATCCGGGCCAGGGTGTCCTGATGGATAATAATTTTCTGCCCGGACGGGGTCAAGGGAATGACGTCCAGGGAAGCGCCATGCCCGGCCATCTCCTGTTTAAATGCGGCCAGGTTTCTTCGCCGCCTTGAAAATCCCGGGTCCTGCCGTTTTTCCGGCTGATCGGTTTCCGGCCAGAATAGATCCAGAATATGGCGGGTGTTTTTCCCGGCCCGGGCCAGGCGGTCCCGGCACATGGCGCAGTAAGCAATATAATCCAGAGGGCTTTCTTCCGTTCGTTTTTGGATGATTGTGCCGGCAAGGTCGGGATTGGCATTGAATACAAGGCCCCCAAAACCGCAGCATTCTGTCAGCTCCCCGGCATTTTCCAACTCGGTTATGGCGATGCCCCTGGATTGAATCAGGTTCCTGACGGCCTGCTGGGTAACGTCGTCTTTACGGACCGTACAGGGATCGCTGACGGCCACAGGACCGGTAACGGCCTGATCCGGTACCGGGAGAAACGCGGCACCGGCCATTTCCCTGTACAGGGATGAAACCCTGGCACTAGGCAATACCTTTCCCAGCATCTGGGAGCAGGAGGTGCAGGCCGTGATGATCCGGGGGGCTCCCCAGGATTCCCACAAAGTTTTAAGCGTGTCGCCTGTCTCTTCAAACAGGGCTTGGCGGCCGGCCCAGAAAGCCGGCGCCCCGCAACAACCGGATATAATTCCGGTGTTACTGGCAACGGACTTCCTCAGCCATGCCCATACCGCTTTCACCTGGCCCGGTGATGAACCCGTAAGCTGGCATCCCGGAAAGAAAACGGCTTCAGATGTATCTGTGTCCGGCGCATGCATGGAGAAAAAGCAGGCCGCCCCATTGGCGTGGGCCATTTCTCCAAGAGCGAATTCATGGGCCGACGGGGGCATCTTATCATCGGCCACCATCTCTCGCCGGGCGGAGAGACACAGGTCTGCCATGGAAAAGTCATTGGGGCAGACCGTTTCGCACTGTCCGCACAGGCTACAGGAGTTGATCAGGGTGTTGGCCTTTTTTTCCCCCATGACAATGGCCAGATTGTTGTAAATTTCCCGGGCGTATTTCCCGGGATGACCCTTGAAACTTTCAAGATAGGTGTTGCAGGCCCGGATACAACGGGAACAGTCGCATTGGATGCAACGCCCGGCCTCTTGTGCCGCCTTTTCAAGGTCGTATCCGATTTCTCCTTTAAATTCGATTTTGGGAAGGATGACCTCCCGGCTGATGTCCGTGGACAGCTTTGTTTGAATCACCCCTTCCTTGTCCCGGCCCGCAGTCAGGGAGACCCCGGACAATATCCTGTCCATGGAGCTGGCGGCTTTTCTACCCTGAAATGCAAAGGCAATGGGATAGGTTTCGGAAGTGACCATTTCTTTGTCCCGGGGAAAACCACCGGCAAAAAGTTTCGAATCGGATACCGATTGCAATGAAAATTCGTCCACAGGAACTGTTTTCGGACCGCCCGGGGCATCCATACCGATATATACGGCCTGGAACTGGTCTTTATTTTCCAAAAATATGTCATACCCGGCCTGGGGGGTAAATGTAACGCCGAATTTCTTGAGGCGGGTAAGTTCCATCTCTATAATTGAAGCGGGCAAAACGTTTCCGTCCAGCCGGTGCAAGTCTCCGCCCAGCTTCTCTTGTTCAAATACGTTTACCCGATAGCCTTTGAGGGCAAGATCCCATGCCGCTGTGAGACTGGACAGACCGCTGCCCCAGATACCGATGCGGGTATCCTTTGCCGGCGGGGGAAAGTATTTTTTCTGCCGGCTCCGGTTATTGGCGCAGGCCCGCTCCATCTGGCCGATGGAAAGGGAAGCATCCAGACTTTGTCGGATACAGGCCGATTCACAGGGATGGTCGCAGATCCGGGTAATGATTTCCGGCAGGGGCAGGGTCTTTTCCAGAATTTTAAAGGCCTTGTCCGTTTCTTTCTTTACCATTCGGGCCATGAAGGATTTTACATCCACATGAAAGGGGCATGCCGCCGTGCAGAATGCCGGTTCTTCCTGGATGCACTTTGCTTCAAATGCAGTAAGTTCGAATTTTTCCATAATTTATTAAACTGCCGGGGCAAGCCCCGGCAGTATTTTTAGCTATTAGCCTTTCAGCTCAGCCAGAACCTTGTCCGGTGTGGCCGGCAACCGTTTAACGCGCGCACCGCAAGCATTGTAAATGCCGTTAATAATGGCGGCATGGGGAGCGGTCAGGGGCAGTTCGCCCACGCCGGCAGCCCCGAAAGGACCATGTTCCCTGGGTGCTTCCACATAGATAAGCTCCATCTCGTCGGGGATATCCTTGATATAGGGGAAGCCTGCACCCATCATGGTGGAATGCTTCTTGATGTCTTCGTAATCTTCGGTCAGGGCCAGGCCGACACCCTGGGCCAGACCGCCGTACATCTGGCCGTCCACCACCAGTTTGTTGTTGATCTTGCCCACATCGGCCACTGCGGTTATTTTGGTCACCTTGGTTTTGCCCGTGGTAATCTCAACGCAGACCTCAGTCATGAACAGGCCGTACATGTATACGGCAAAGGGGCTGCCCTGGCCGTTTTCATCACAGTCTTTGGCAGGTGCAGTCCAGGCACCGGTGTATTTCACGGGAATGTTTTCGGCCTTCATTTCCTCGTAGGTCCGGTAGGTACCGTCGCTCTTTTTCATACCGCCCATGAGCAGCTCGCAGGCGGCTTTAGTGGCCTGTCCTGTGACGACCTGGGAACGCGAGCCCCCGGCAGGGCCGGAGTTGGGGGTCTTGGAGGTATCGTTCATCACCAGCTTGATCTGATCCGGGCCAATGCCCATGGGCCGCAGGGCTTCGTGGGCCGTGCCCAAAGTGCCCATGTCAGCGCCCTGTCCGTGATCTTCCCAGGAATTGAATACGGTGATGGTGTTGTCTTCGTTGAGCTCTGCATGAGCCTCGGAGGTGTCCGGACCGTCAAGGCCGCAGCCGTATACGCCCACAGCGATACCAACACCGCACTTTTCGGTATCGGTGGATTTTTTGGCGGCTTCGGCTTTAGCTGCTTCATATTTGGGTTTGAGTATGTCGAACATTTCCGGCAGGCTCCAGGAATCCGGGATCTGGCCTGTGGGTGTGGTGGCCCCTTCCCGATATACATTTTTATATCGCAGATCAAAGGGGTCCATACCCAGTTTTTCCGCCAGCATATCCATGAGAACTTCAGAAGGAAATTCTATTTCCGGTGCGCCGTAGCCCCGGAATGCAGAGCCCCAGGCGTGGTTGGTGCAAACGGTCCGGCCTTCGCCCCGGATATTGGGGATATTGTATCCGGCACCGGCAAACTGGGCCCCGCGCAGGGTCAGCAAATCGCCGAACTCAGAATAGGGGCCGTGATCCACGCTCCAGTCGGATTCCATGGCCTTGAGGGTGCCGTCCTTGTCGGCGGCCAGGCGCAGATTTGTCAAGAAGGGGGAGCGCTTGCCCGTATATGTCTGCTGTTGCTGCCAGTCATAGTTGAGGAATACGGGTTTCCCCGTAGCCATGGCTGCGACACCCACCAGGGCTTCCATGGTAGGGGAGAACTTATAGCCGAAGGTGCCGCCGGTGGGATTCTGGACCAGGGTGAGTTTTTCCGGCGCAATACCCAGGCCCGGAGCGATCATGGCCAGATGGAGATGAATACCAATGGATTTGGAATGGATGGTCAGGGTACCGTCTTCGCCGGGGAAGGCAAAACCCACGTCCGGTTCAATGGGCATATGGGGCTGGCGGCTCGTGTAGAAATCATCTTCAATGGTGACATCAGCGGACTCAAAGATGGGAGCGGTGTCTTCGCCTTTTTTGACTTTCTGAATATAGTAAACATTGGGGGTACCCGGATGAATGTCCATGGCATCTTCGGCCATGGCGGCCGGGGCGCTCATGTATTCGGGCAGCAGTTCCAGGTCCACTTTTACCTTTTCTGCAGCGGCCTTGGCGTTCTTCTCGGTATCGGCGCAGACAATGGCAATGGCGTCGCCGTACTGAAATACCTTTTCATCGCAGAGGATGGGCCGGTCCCAGCCGTCGCCTTTATTGGTGGGGAACGTGATCAGACCGGAAATCCGGTTTTTGCCCTGGACGTCTTTGTAGGTAACAACCTTGTAGACGCCGGGCATCTTTTCGGCTTCGGAGGTGTCAATGGATTTGATATTGGCATGGGAGACCTTGGCCTGCACCAGTGCCAGCCTCAGGGTTTCTTCGGGCATCTTGATGCCCAGATCCGCACCGTAATCCAGGGTGCCGGTGACCTTGGCAACGGCAGTGGGACGGGGATATTTGGTGCCCCAGATCCGTCCGTCTTCGGGAATCTTGAACAGGAGCTCATCCATAGTCATTTTGCCGTTAAGCACCTTGGCGGCGTCCATGACGGAATCCACCAGTTGCTTGTATCCGGTGCAGCGGCAGGCGTTTTTGTGTTTCTGGAACCAATCCCGGATATCCTCGCGGGTGGGGTCCGGGATGGTATCCAGCAAAGCCTTGGAGGATACGATAAACCCCGGGGTGCAGAAACCGCACTGGGCGCCGCCGTGGGCGATCCATGCCGCTTGGATGGGGTGTAGGTTATCCGGGGTGCCGATGCCTTCAATGGTGATGATCTGGGAATCATCCGGTACCCGTTTCATTTTGGTAATGCAGGAACGCACCAATTTAGAATTCAGAATAACGTTGCAAGCGCCGCACTGGCCCTGGTCGCAGCCCACTTTAACCCCGGTGAGGTAGAGGCAGTTCCGGAGCACCGTGGAGAGTGTGTCATCCTCATTTACAAAAACGGTTCTCTGAATACCGTTTACCATCAATTTTTTACCGATCATTTAAATCTCCTTGTCTGTTTTAATCAAAAATTGAGCCTTAAACGGAAAGCATAGTGCGTTTGGACCGGGAGGAGGAAGACTCATTTCTTGTTTTATTTTGTATAATTATAGAAATTATTAGTCAAGTTTACAATTAATTAATGATTTATATGACAGATACTGACTTAAAATAACTTTTGGGCAGGAACAGCTCTCATCGAAATGAGGTTAGGGCGGAAGTGGTTGAAAAAGCCCAAAATCGTAAATATTGCTTTAAATTCAATTGTGGCGTATGACTGGAAGACAACTTTTTGACGCCGCCACCGGGCGAAGGGGCACAGTAAGGAGAACAGACCGTGTCAGAAATCAAACCCCAGGATCGATTACACAAGACCCGACACCGGCTCCACGAAATCATTTTTGAAGCCGATACCCCTGCCGGGAAATGGTTTGACCTTATTCTCATCCTCTCCATTCTTTCCAGCGTCCTGGTAGTCATGCTGGACAGTGTGGCCACTGTAAAGGTCATCTACGGGCCCCTTTTGTACGGGATTGAATGGGGATTTACCCTCCTGTTTACCCTGGAGTACCTGCTGCGTCTTTTCTGTGTAAAAAAACCTTTACGTTATGCCTTTAGTTTTCTGGGGCTTATTGACTTCCTGGCGGTGCTGCCCACCTATCTGAGCCTGGCCCTGCCGGGGAGCCAGTACATGCTGGTGATCCGTATCCTCAGGGTGCTCCGGGTCTTCAGGGTGCTGAAACTGGCCTCTTATGTGGGAGAGGCCGCGATCCTCATGCGGGCGCTTCTGGCCAGTCGCCGCAAGGTCACCATCTTTCTTTTGACCATTGCCACCCTGGTGGTTATCTTCGGATCCCTTATGTACCTCATCGAGGGAGCGGAAAACGGCTTTACCAGTATTCCCAGGAGCATTTACTGGGCCATTGTAACCATGACCACCGTGGGATACGGGGACATTTCCCCCAAGACCAACCTGGGCCAGGGCCTGGCCTCGATGATCATGATCCTGGGCTATTCCATTATTGCCGTACCCACGGGCATTGTCACGGCGGAGCTGAGCCACGCCACCCGGAAAAAAATATCCACCCAGGCCTGCCCGGCCTGCATGGCCCATGGCCATGATCCGGACGCGGTGTTCTGTAAATTCTGTTCAGAACGGCTGAATCCGCCAAGCGGCAAAGAAAACCCGATCAGTCCGGAAGGGCCGCCGGATGAACACTTACCCGAATTTAACATGAGGAAATGAAGTGAACCAGAAAAAACAGGAGCTGTGGGAATATGTCCCCCTGGTAGATTATGCCGTTCCCCAGGCCACCATCTCCCGCACCATAAAAAGCGGGATAAAGGATATTTGGCAGCGATTTCATCGGCAGGACACCCCGGTCCATCACCCTGCCCAGGATCTGGAATACCTGCCGCCTTCTGCCGTTGAAAAGGTGGCGCCACCCTCGAACTGGTCCGGGGCTGTCCGGGCGCTTGAAATCGCGGTAAAAGACAAGACCGGATCGGCGGAGGTCCCGTCTGTCATGATGGTGGCCGGCCTGCCCGGCAGCGGTAATACCCAAATCCTGTCCCGTCTGGCCAAATCCTTGGGATGGCGGCTGATTCCAGCGCCGGATCCGCAGCAGATTCTCACCCAGGACCTGGCCTGGCTGGACTGGACAAAATCCGCAAATAACCCCTGGGTGCTCCCCGACCTGGGTAAGACCTATCTGCGCCATGTTCGTGGACTAACCCTGGTCCGCCAACTCCTGGCCAAGATCAATTCAAAGGCTGCGGGCCCTGGCGTTATCGGATGCGACTCCTGGGCCCTGGCCTATTTACGACGGGTGCTTCCGGTCTCGTTTCCAGAAGCGGTGGTAGCCCAAGCCTTTGACGATCACTCCCTGGGCAGATGGCTGAGCCAGAGGGCAGATGAGGGATGCGGACGGCAGATACACTTCAGCCAGGCAGACAACGGAGAAACCGTTCTGCCTGCAGATGACGGTGCCAAGGCAAGCGCCTTTATCAATCAGCTGGCAGCCGGCAGTTTCGGTATCCCGGGCATTGCTCTTGAAATCTGGCGGCGGGCCCTGAAACGGGAACCGGACCAGACTGCCGGTGACCAGGCATCTGAAACAGGACCCGCTGACGGGATCACCATCTGGGTGGAGCCCTGGGAAAAAATACCGTCGTGTGTGGTCCCTTCGGACCTGGGACCGGCATCCCCGGTCCTCATGCATAGCCTGCTGCTTCATAACGGGCTGCCCCGGGACCTTGCCGCCGACCTGCTTCCCTTTTCCGCCACGGAGACAGGCAGAACACTTATAGCGCTGACTGACGCCGGAATTGTGCAGACCCACCAGGAGGAGTTAAAGATATCGGCCCGCTGGTATCCGTCCGTGAAAGCTTACCTCAATGGGGAAGGCTATCTGACTGACCGATTCTAAAGGAGGATTGACCCATGGAACTTTTACACCAGATAAACCAGGAAGCCATTATCAGGGGAGCTTTGTTAGCCGGCCTCGCCCTGGTGCTGATCGGACTCAGTCAAAAAGTGATTCCGTGGATAGCGGACCGACTCTCCGGCCGGCATCGGCTCTATGTCCTGGCCACGGTGCCGCTGATTCGCCTTGTGATCATCCTGGCCTCCCTGTGGATCATCATCTCCATTGTCGTGGATCCAACGGCTGAAAATATCTTTGCTCTGCTGGGGGCTCTAGGCCTGGCCCTGGGGTTTGCTTTCAAAGACTATGTCGGCAGCCTCATTGCCGGAATCGTCACCCTCTATGAACTGCCCTACCGGCTCGGGGACTGGGTCTCTGTGGAGGGGGTTTACGGAGAGGTCAAATCCATCGGAATGCGCTCCTTTGAGATCCTCACGCCTGACGATACAGTGGTGGTGATCCCCCACCTGAAGCTCTGGACAGAAAAGATCTTCAATGCCAATGACGGCAGCCGGCACCTCCAGTGCGCTGCCAGGTTTTACCTCCACCCAGAGCACGACCCAAGGCAGGTAATCCAGGCCCTGGAGGATACGGCCATGACCAGCGTCTATCTTCAGGTGTTAAAGCCGGTGACCATCATTGCATCGGAAGGGCCCTGGGCCACGGAATACAGGGTCAAGGCCTATCCGGTGGACCCCCGGGACCAGTTCCGTTTCACAACGGACCTGACCCTGAGGGGAAAGCAGGCCCTGATGGCGCTGGGGGTGCGTTTTCCTGCTCCCGGGGTACCGGACAGCGGGAATGCAGCATGAACCGGCGCACTCTGAAAAAAATGGGGGTTCTGGGAGCAAAAAGCAATTCAAAATTTAATAAAGTATAATTTTTCCTGCCTCCTTTTTTCTTGCTCTTAATCTTGCTCGTGCTCTTGCTCGAAATAATACTTCGAGCAAGAGCATGATTAAGAGCAAGATGGCGTACTGACTCAAACTTAGATTTACTGGGGAGCAACAGCTTGATATTGCTGCTCAAACGAATCCATGATATGGTTACATTAAATTCTAATCATTTTTCTGCGGGAAGTGAGATATGAAAAAATTAGGTGACATCCTGATGGACAATGAGCCGTTTGAAGAAATTCTTATGGGCAATGAAGCGATCGTCAGAGCGATGGTGGAAACCGGAACAAAAGTGGTGACCTCTTATCCGGGATCTCCGACACCTGAGATCGCGACGGCTATCAACAGTATCCCTGAAGAAAAACGGCCATTTTACTTTGAATTTTCCGTTAATGAAAAGGTGGCCAGTGAAGTGGCCTTCGGAGCGGCCGTTAACGGCAATTTAAGCTGCGTCTTTTTTAAAAGCGTGGGGTTGAATGTCGCATTAGATACCGTTGTCCAGTTCAGTTTAATGAATATTATTGGCGGCCTGGTGATCGTGGTGGGCGACGATCCTGGGGCCAACTCATCCCAAAATGAACAGGACAACCGGAATATTTATCAAATGGCGCGGCTAACTGTGTTTGAACCGGCATCGCCAAAAGAGACCTACATATATTATAAACATGCGGCCGAGTTTGCAAAAAAAGAACAAACCGCAGCTGTACTGAGGCTGACCACCCATGTGTGTCATGCCAGGGAAAAAATCAGGTTCGATAAATTCAACCCGCCGCCATTGTTTCGTAATGATTTCAATCGGGACAACGGTCCGTATATTCCCCTGACGTCGACGGCACTGGAGATGAAAGGCGAGGCGATCCGGAAATTAAAACAGGCCCAACGGTTTGCGAGAACCAGGCCGCTTAATACCATTTTATCTTCCGATACAAACCAGGGACTGGGAATCATTACCTCCGGCTTGACGTACCTGTCTGTTCTGGATGTCCTTGAAACAACCCAAATACGTCCGGATATCTTAAAACTGGGCATGATCAATCCCCTGGATGAACAAATTCTTATCGATTTTCTGTTATCACACAAGCAGGTGCTGATACTTGAAGAACTGGACAATATACTGGAGCTTCAAATCAAAGCCCTGGCATTTGATAATGGAATAAATACGTCCATCATTGGGAAAGTTGATGATGACGATTTTGTCGGTGAATACACCCCGGATAAAACCTTGAAAAAACTGGGGACAACCTGGCCGGATTTAGGCTTAAATCCGACAGATGAAGACACTGAGCTATTTGACGTGCCGGCAAGGCCAGCGCAGATGTGTCCGGGTTGCGGCCACCGGAGTGCTTTTTTTGCCATTAAGAAAGCGTTGTCCGCATCTGATATTACGATAGCGGATATCGGGTGCCACACGCTGGGATTTCTGCCGCCGTACAATATCGGCGAAATTTTAATGTGTATGGGGGCATCCACTGGTGTGGCATCCGGACTGGCCCTGGAAAACAGCAAACGGGTGGTGGCATTTATAGGAGATTCTACTTTTTTCCACGCCGGCCTTCCCGGAATTATCAATGCCGTGTTCAACCAGCATGATGTTACTCTGATTGTGATGGAAAACGGTACAACTGCCATGACAGGACACCAGGATCACGCCGGCAAATCAATTTCGATCGAGGGCCTTTTAAACGCATTCGGTATCGAACAGGTCCTGTCGTGTGATACATACAGTCAGGAAAAACTCACGGATCTGGTCAGGCAATCCATGGCATACAAAGGTCTGAGCGTTGTAATTGCCCGTCATCCATGCATGTTGAAATTCACCCGGGCCCAGAGAAAGAAAACAGGGTATGTCCAAAAGCACATTTCCATTGATCAGGAGGCCTGCACCCGAATCCATGCCTGTGTCGAGCAGTTCGGCTGCCCTACCTTTATACGAAATAAAGACGGCCGCATAGATATTAATCTTGATCTGTGTATCGGGGATGGGTCCTGCCGTCCGTCCTGCCCGGAACAGGCGATCGGATTTGACAGGGAGGAAAAATGAAAACCTTTAACATCTATATTACCGGGGTTGGCGGACAGGGGATCGGATTACTCAGTCAGACTTTACTGCGCGCAATTGATTATGCCGGGATTCAAGCCATTGCAGTGGATACCCACGGGCTGGCACAAAGGGGCGGGGTGGTGGTGTCGCGGATCCGTTGCGGGGAAACGGTTCACTCTCCCTTGATAATGAAAAAAAGTGCAAATCTGGTGCTGGGAATGGAAATTCATGAAGCCATGCGGGGGCTGGTAACAGCGGGCAAAGAAGGAGGGACGCTCGTATTTCTGGATGTGTCCTGGCAGCCACTTCCGGTGCGACTCGGTCAGAATAAAGAAATTACCTCTGAAGACATCCTTGATACATGTCAAACCACGGGTATAATACCGATAAAAGTTGATCTTGGCCGCCTGAAAGATTCACGGATGCAGAATATGGCTCTTTTGGGTACCATTGCCAGCAAAAAACTGATTCCGGGTACTGAGCCCCATCATTTTTTCCAGGCCCTGGAGGATCTTCTGGCAGGCAGAGTGCTGACGGAAAACAAACGTCTGTTTACGGAATATATGTCAAGTTAAAGCAACACAAAGGACCAGTGAGCTACCCAAGCCTAAAGGCATTGGGCTTCCTGCTTCATAGAGGTTAGCCTACCACCCAAAAAGGTGGTAGGTCTTACATCCTCTCCACAGGCTTGAAGTTCCGTGGCTCCCACGGTATTGAAATTACATATGTTTATTGCAGCATTGATATCTCTATCGTGCTTTGCTGAGCACTCAGGGCAGGTCCAGAATCTGTGCTGCAACTTTAAATCATTATTAACGTACCCGCAAACATTGCAGGTTTTACTGGAAGGGAAAAATCTATCAACTGACTGTACGTCGGCACCGTATTGACATGCTTTATATTCACATTGCAATTTAAACGTATTCCAGCCGCTGTCACTGATTGACTTGGCTAAATTATGGCACTTCACCATACCGGCAACATTCAGGTTTTCGAGACTGACTGTCCCATGGCTACGCACCAGCCGGTTGCTCAGCTTATGGAGAAAATCAGAGCGTTGATTCGCTATTTTCTCGTGAAGTCCTGCAACACGGCGCCGCGCTTTAGCTCTGTTGGCGCTTCCCTTCTTGGTTCGGCTAAGTGCCTTCTGGAGGCGCCTGAGTTTTTTCTCAGCCGCTCTCAAGTAGGCGGGATGCTCCACCTTTTCACCAGTGGAGAGCGTAGCGAAGTGATGCAATCCCAAGTCTACACCAACAGGCGGCAGGTTATTAGAGAATTCACATATTTCAAGCTCACATTGTACCGAAACAAAATACTTACCGCTCTTGGTTTTCGAAACGGTGGCATTTTTCGGTACGCCTTCAGTGGGACGGTGCAATACCAGTGTTACCCACCCGACTTTGGGAAGGTAAATCTGAGAGTCTGTGAGCTTGAAACGTTGGGGATACCTAATAGCCTGATGACTGTTTTTATCCTTAAAAGTGGGATAGCCTGCACGGCCTTGAAAGAAATTTACATAGGCAGTGTCCAAATCTTTGAGCTTCTGCTGCAGCACCTGAGAGTCTGCTTCTTTGAGCCAAGGCAGATCCTGTTTAAGCTTAGGCAACAAAAGTGTTGTGGCTGTATAGGACAGGCCTTTGCCGGTTTCTTTAAACGCTTGCTTACGCGCGTCAAGCCCGTAGTTGAAAATGAAACGCGCATGCCCGAACTGTACAGCCAACTGTTGTTGCTGCTTATTCGGGTAGATACGGTACTTATATGTGCGACGTATTTTCACTATTTGCCCTTCTGGTCAGTTATGTATTGCTTTACTACAGCCAGAGATACGGAACCCACAGTAGAAACGAATTTACGTCGAGTCCACAAGCATGGAAGCCTGGATTTTAACCACCCAAATTCTTTCCGGAGTATCCCGGCGGAGTATCCTTTAATTTTGCCAATGACGTTGACAACACCAATCTGTGGATTCACGCTCATAAGCAGATGTACATGGTCAGGCATAACTTCCATCTCCAGTATTTCGTACTGGTATTCAGTCTGCTTTTCCAGAATTAACTCTTTAAGGCGTTCATCTACACCGTTGACAAGTACCGGTCTACGATATTTTGGGCAAAATACTACATGGTACTGACAACTGTACACCAAACTATGTGTCGATATGTATTTCTTATTGGGTTGTGGCAGATCCATGTACAAATACTAATACTTTTATTCTCTTTATCACTACAGCGACACTTTGATATTTAAATCTTGAGCGATTGCAATTTGTTTTTTTCTATGACTTTGACGCGCTTTATTATTGCGTTTTAATTGATATTTGACAATGTCTAATGCCCCCCTGGGCGTCAATGAACGAATTGGCAATACAGTTTGAACCAATTTTTTAGCCATTGGTAAACTTAGGCATTTTTTTTTAGCCGTTTTCTAACACGAAAAAGAAAATGTTGCGCAAGCATTACATAAATCATGTGTCGATGCCATGCCGGCCATGATCGATGTTCATAGTGATCCATGCCAAGATGCATTTTTCCTTCCTGAAAGCAGCGTTCGATAGACCAGCGCAGGCAAGATGCCCGGCATAGCTCTTCAAACGATATTGTTTCCGGTGCATTTGAAAATGCATATCTGATTTGGCCATCAGTTCGTTTTCTAATAATTAACCAAACCGGATCAGTCTGTGGTAATCCATCCCGCGAAGGAAAGACCCTTATGCATGCTACTTGCGCAAGCAGTGGGCCTTTGCTTCCTTCCCCTAAATTCACGAACTGCCACTTGAGTTGATCTGACTTTTCCAGTTTTGATACGGAAATTGGTTTGTGATCCGACAATACTTTGGGTTTTGTAGGACGTTTTCCCTTTCCTGCATATGGAGGAATGCCAACTTCCGGTTTTTCCAAAAAAACTTTGCTGTTTGATTTTATATCGGCAAAATAATAAAGCGAATTCGGCAAGGACTTTAAAAAATCCATATCGCTGCCAAGACCTGCATCGCAACCTATCCAGCGGGCAGGAAATCTTTTACTGACAGACTTTATCAAGTTCGACGCAATGTCGTTTTTTGTTTGAAATACTAAATCTTCCGGAACGAGATTGATTTTCCGAAGCTCTTCATGGTCTTTCTCAAACCATGATTTCGGCATATATAGTTGAGCATCAATGAGGCCATACCCTTTTCCGCTGACATAGCCGATAAATACACCTGATTGACAATTGTCTTTTTTGCCGGTATTGCCGCAATATTGATGTGCAACACCAACGGATTTCTTTCCTTTTTTTGGAAATTCAGACGGATCTACCGTTATCATACCGTCTTCAGTTGCAATCTGCTGGACGACCTGCTGTTGGTGCATTTGAAGCATGGCGCCATGATCCCATTTGTACGTTTTTAAAAAACGCTGGGTTGACCGTACAGATTGAGGGGTTTTGATTTCCAGGGCGATCCTCTCTGCAGTTTTTTTTTCAGTTGCGCTCATTAAACCGGAAATATAAGTCAAACCAAGACTTTCTTGCTCGCTTCGGCAAAAACAGTCTGAGAAAATATTGTGAAATTCCGTTAATTCTTGAGCGATTGAATCAAAATCATGGTCAGTCAACTCAAACTCTTCCAACAGTTCGGGTGTCCATTCAGACTGCTGTAATGACAAACTTGTTTCCTCCACATTTTTTGATAAACGATGTTCAAGAAAATCTGTGGAGGGAACGCCTAAAATTTTTCTGTAGCAAGAATCAAGAATGTATATGTAAATTTCTTTGATTTGACCATGATAGATATATCTCTTCCCGCATTTGGTATATCCTTTTGTTCTTCCCAATTTTCTCCAATTGCTCGCTTTGTAAACGGTTCCCTGGAAAAAGGAAGGATCGACAAAAGTTTCTACCAATAAAAGCTCATCATGAAACTTTTCTAACCAGTCTTTTCGGAGACAACGGAGATTCATCCCCAGGATGTGTGATCCAAAGTTAGGAATTTGAACCCATGGAAAAATGACAAATCTACTATTGGCTGCAATCCGATGAAGGGAGCGTTGTCTGGAATCGTCGGACCATCCAATAAATTTATCTCTGGCTTCAAGTCTTTTAGCCGGTGCGCTCCATGATAAAGCTGCAACTGGGCAAGCTTCTATAAATGCCAGATACTTCAGTCTTTTTCCCAAAAGGTTCCTATGTCCCAAATAATGATGCCGTTGAACTAATTCATTCCACAAGGGCTCAAGTTCACTTCCGTAAACTTGCTGCAGAGTTACTGGAGAAAAATCTTTCAATGAACCTTTGAATTGCAATTTGCTTCTAATGGGATCAATATTTTTCTGCATGGTTTTCTCCACAATTTTCATGTAGAGTCCAGCATAGCAGATTCAATGAGGGCTGTCTACAATTTTAAATGTCGCTGTAGTGTTATTAAGTACAAAATAATGCTAAAGCAAAAACTTATATCCCACACCTAAAGGAGTGGGCTTTACGGCCTAAAGGCCAAAGGGTAAAAAAAACAGTGCGCCATACACAGATGCTTCGACGGATCACAGGACCCTATAACCTTAATACCTATTTCCTGGTCTGTAAAAAATCCCGGAAAACAGTCATTATAGATCCGGGCGGAAGGGTTGAGGGATTAGCAGAGTTCATTCAAAAAAACGATCTTATCCCTGATAAAATCCTGTTGACCCATGGACATGCCGACCAGTTCTTTTCCATGGATGCATTCAAACGAATCGCCAGGATACCTTATTGTCTGCACAAGGCCGATGATGATTTCTTTAAAGATCCGGAAGTAAGGGCAAAAACGAAACAATCGGTTGGTCTGCCGCCGCCCTATCCGGCAGATATCAGGATGAATGATGGCGATACCTTTGCCTTCGGTTCTTGTGAACTGGCCGTTATCCATACCCCCGGACATACGCCCGGTTCGGTCTGTCTGCTGTGCGAGGACCATCTTTTTACGGGGGATGCCATCTTTGTGGGAGAGGCCGGACGGACGGATCTGCCGGGCGGAAATCTCCCTTGCCTGATTGAGTCCATCAGGGTTAAAATACTGCCCCTTGACAAAAAAACCGTGATCCTTCCGGGTCATCACCATACCGGAGATCCTTCCTGGTCGACCCTAGAACAGGAGATGAAGACCAATATCTATATCACCGATTTTATTTTGGATGAATGAGCGGACATGCGGGCGGGACGCCCACGCTCCCGGAGATAGCAAAATGGGCTAGTTATTTAAGACCCGTTCCTTAAAACTCATTCCTTATCTCTTTGGTTTTGTTGCAAAAAATCTTTCGGATTAAAGAAGGGCTTTAATTGGATCCTTTTTACATGGCAAGCTCAAACAGATTTTCGATGAATTGGATCTGATTTTTAACATCTCCTTTTTTAACCCCTTCAACCTGTCCCTTTCGAATCATGTGCATCGTCTCATACCCCCTGAGCGTCCTCCAAGCCGTGTGAAAGGATTTAAAGCCGAGGCCGGGTTTAACCCGCCGCTTGATAAACCGATGATCCTGTTCAAAGATATTGTTCAAGTACTTGATTTGTCTGACTTCACAAGCTTCCGGAAAGAATCCTTCCTCTTTGAGTTCCTTAATCGCTGCAGGATAAGCGGGGTTCTTATCAACCGTAATTACCCGGGGTGTTGACGTATATGAGGATTTTAAGGCTTTCCGGAAAAATGTTTGACAGCCTTGGTATCTCTTTTCGCGCGCAGTATGAAATCGATTGTATTTCCTTGAGAATCAACCGCCCGGTACAGGTACTTCTATTTGCCCTTGACCTTGATATAGGTCTCGTCAACCCGGTATGAATCATTTGTTGATCGAAGGTGGGGCCGGCACCGTTTCTCAATTTCCGGGGAATAGCTTTGAACCCACCGGTATATGGTCGTGTGGTCAACCTTTAGCCCCCGTTCCAGCATCATTTCTTCCAGATCGCGGTAGCTAAGGGCATAACGCAAATACCACCATAACTTGGATGGAATGGTTTGTAAATATTTTTCCACCGTCCAAATCCTTCGTTTAAGCCTGTTTTCGGCCGATACATTGTGGTCATTTTAGACTTGAACGATAAGTATAACTCAGGCACCAAGCACCGTTAAAGAGGCGGTTTTCTTGTTTCAGAACTCGAAAACAGATTTCGGTTGGACGGTATTGGACGATGATTTCTGCAAAACTTTTTATCCAGGACCACACTCCCTCGGCTAAGGTGTTCATCTGCAGTCTTTTATGAATTTTAGGATCAGAAGAAGTCAGTGGGAACAGGTGAAAGCATAAATCGAAAATATCAATGGGCCTGGTGAGAGCACCATTGGTCAGCATAAGATTTTTTTCAACCACATGGGGCATTGGCGCCATCGGAGCCAGCAACATCATTATGGTAAAAACGATGAGTACCGAGTATGGGATTTTAACAAGGCTTGATGATAACATTTCCAGGGACAAATTCAAATCGGGAAGCACCTGGACGGTCTGGACGATGATTTTTCTAAAACTATTTTTACCCTGGGTCAGAGGGGACTGGTTGAAGCAATGCTCGCTCCCTCATTCAGGGCCTCTATGACACAATGCTAAAGTAGTCAACGCCTTTTCTGGAAAGGTTCTCGGAGTTCAATGATAGACATATTGTGGGGCCGTCGATTCCTAAAAAAAGCTTCTAAACGTGGACTATCTTAACGTTAGCGATAACCGGGCCGGCGCGGTTGATCTTCCATTTTGAAACGCGTGTTCGCCGGCTCCGCGTTCATCGTTTGGTTATCTGGCCTCTTCGGACGTACTTTCCGAGCCGAGTATGTCATTGACCAGAGACCGTAATTCGTCCGGAACCCCAAGTTGATTTAGCGCAGTCGCGGATTCGGATTTCGACGCATCAGACCCATGTTGCAACGCATGAATCAGGAACGGCGTGGCCTTCTCGCCGATTGCCGACAGCGCGACGTTTGCGGCCATATGGGAACGCCAGTTTATATCGGGGTAGTTGATGAGAGCGTAAAGTGCCGGAATAGCGTCTGCCGCAGCTGCGCCATGTTCTGCTAATCGGTATGCAGCTTGGGTGCGAATACCGTGACCATGGCGATGGCCAGCAACGACCGCCGCCAACCCCGATATCGTGTCCATTTTGACGAGCGCGATGGCCGCGGCCCGACGAACAGATTCGAGCGGGTCATGTAGCGCAGCGATCAAAGCCATGTGACAGTCAGATTGCGACTCAACGGCGGCCAACACGATTGAAAGGATGCGAACATCGGCATCATCGTGCGTGCAAATTAGTACGGGAAGATCAACACCAGAGGTAAGCGCGGTGAGGTGTCGGCGCAATTCTACATCGGGAACTTCGTCGTAGTAAGCAAAGTCATAACGCAAAGCCGCCGCCCAGCCGTAAGCGGTTTCGCCGCCGTACTTGCGATCTTCTTTTGGCCGAAACCATGTCTTTACGTTGTCAAACATTTTGCCAGATAACAAGTAGTTGTGTGGTTTCTATTTATCTTTTATACTCACTTATCTAACGGGATAACACCCGAAAAGTAAAGATATCCAGATCCAATATAATTTTTTAGAATATCAACGGATAAAGTCATACCACCATCCGAGATTATTGACAAAGATTTTTATTTAATTTTATACATACTTAAACTGGATGATCATAGTTCAAGTACCTCTACATCAATCTGGATTTTCAAAATCATGTAATCGGATATTATCGACAAAGAAAATGAGTAATCCAAAAGCCCGCAATAATGGTATGATTGCGGGAAATCCACATCTTCCAGTACTCCCACCACTACCAGAAGTATTGTTGCACATAACAAAAATCAGCACAGCCAGTACTTGCCCAACTAAAGCTCACCCATCCAGTGCTCGCAACAAAGGATCATCACTTCTCAAAACAGTGCAAGATTCAGTTTCCTGGTCAAAAACGATAACGGCCTTGCCGGATTTAATCTGGGCCAACACTTGGGTCGGTTTGGTTTCCAGGGGATCTCCTCTTCACTATAGTCAGATTCTGTTCTGCGGGGGAATGACTATCAGGTAAGGGTTGTCTACGATATCCCTATACGGTTTCCAACCAGAAAAAACTGACAGAACTTCTGCCCATTATTTTAACATCAAAAGCCTTATGGGCAGGGCGGTACCCGGCAGCCCCGGCACACACCATCAAGGGCAGCAGATGCTCTTCCCGGGGGTGGCAATGCCTTGCAGCCGGTGCGAGTTCCCAGTCGAGAAGGTTTTGTTTTTGCTGTTCGGGGGAAATTTTATCATCGGCGCAGGTTTTTTTAAGCCAATCCTGAAAAAACCTGTTCTGGGTATCCGGGACCGAAGTAGGCCCGGGGCCTGCCTGCAGATCAAATTCCCTCATGTTATGGAATGAAAACCCTGAACCCAGAAGCCAAATTTTTTCTTTGAGCAAAGGTCTTAGGGCTTCACCCATTGACAGGTGTGTTTCGGGGTCCAGGTCTTTAGACAGGGAAATCTGGATGCAGGGGACATCCGCTTTAGGCAGCATCAGGGTTAAAGGTATATAAACCCCATGGTCAAAGCCCCGCTTGGCATCTGTCTTCGCCTGAATACCGGCCTCTTTGAGCAGTGCAACGGCTTTGAGCGCCAGCTCTGGGTGACCGGCAGCCGGATACGCAATCTCATAGGCCTGCCTGGGAAACCCGTAATAATCGTAAACCAGCTCAGGTTCGGGGTGGCTGATTACCATGGGCGAATCAGTTTCCCAGTGGGCGGAAATCACCACCACAGCCTTAGGTTCAGGCAGCATTGCGGCAAGCCCTTTTAAAAATACATTCATGGCGTCATGTCCGGCATGTCCCAGAAGGGGTAACGGCCCGCCGCCATGGGGGATATAAATAATGGCGCTGTCAGCTTTCGGTGTGTTCATTGCGCTTTCTTTCGGAGATGGTATATCGAATCTGTACCTTTTTATGCTTCTCATCCGGCCGCAGGGTCGCAGGGTTCATGACCAGTGCCGCATTAACAAAGCCTGACCTTGTTAAATTTTCAAGGGGGATTTTCTCGGTAAACACCGTGGTTATGGAATCCAGGGTAAGCCCACCACCTGTAATCTTAACCGTTTCAGGGATAACGCTGATACTGGTCATGATCAGGCCGTCCGGCAATTTTCCTGAAAAGTCGGCCTGTACCGGTACCCGTTTCTCCACCATGGCGTCCAGGGTTACTTCCACCTGATCGGGTTCAATGTTTTTCAGACGGATGCCCGGTGGCAACTGGACATTCTGCCTGGTAATGGCCAGTTTATTTTTTCCCACGGCTGTTCCGTCAAGGGATATTTTGATGCTCATCTGATCCAGGGTCAAAGCGTTGATCAAAGGCCGTGCACCGCTGATCAAAAGCCTGGACCTGGAAGCAGATGTGTCAATAATATTCATTTTTTTGTCAGAGTTCATGAACTCAATGGGAACATCATAGTTGGCCAATGTCTCCATACCCCTTGAAAAGCTCAGCCATAAGCCTGTGGTGCATAAAAGGCAGACCATGGCTGCCACAAGTAACTCCCTGGTCTGTCGGCGCATTTTCTTTACCGGTTCAGGCCCGCCGGTATATTGTTTTATTAACATCTCAATCTTGTCAGAGTCCATGATCTCATGAATCTGGTTGTCTTTTACAAGGGAGACTTTTCCACGCTCCTCAGAAACAACAATCACAAGGGCATCGCTTTGCTCGGTAAGCCCCAGAGCTGCCCTGTGCCGGGTACCGTATTTCGAGGCCAGATGTCGATTCTGGGACAAGGGCAGAATCGTCCCGGCCCGGGTAATTTTCCCCCCCTGGATTACAGCAGCACCATCATGAAGCGGAGCTCCGGGCCAAAAAATATTCACCAACAGTTCCCTGGATAGTGACGCATTAATGTCTACCCCGGAAGCGATGATGCTGTCCACCCCTGTTTTAAGCGGCATCACGATCAATGCCCCGATTTTTGATCCGGCCAATTTCACCACAGCATCAGTGATGATGCGCACCGGTGTATTGATCTGGGTCCTTGGAATTTCCCATAGAAAAAATCCGAAACTGCGTGTTCTGACCACCCCTGATATTTCATTTCTAAATACAATGATGATAATAAAGGTCGCCAGGGTGATCACGCCCTGCATGACCCAATTGGTAATAACCAGTCCCATGGCGTTGGCGCTGCGGCCGATGATCCACATCGCCACCACAGCCATGATAACACGCAGGATATTGGTACCCCGGAACAATACATACAAACGGAAGAGAATATATGCGTTGAAAACGATATCCAGCATATCCTGCCAGCGCCAGCCGGAAAATAATAAAGACAGTTGTTCCATGGGCATCAATCAGACATGCTGAACCGTAAGGTTTTTAAAATATTATTTTCTTCATCCCTGATTTCCACCCGCCAGGGTCCTTTATCCGCTTTTCGCATCTGGATCCTCGAAAAGGAGGACCATTTGGGCACGGAAAGGACAAGACGCATGGAAAAAATAAGCTTCTCTTTTTTATACCAATTATGGAAAATCGCTGTTTTTTCATATACCGGATCAAATTCAGAAAAGCAGAAAACCTCTCCCTGGGAAACGGAAAAAACAACGGCCGGATTCACCGGCCTGAAATTGGATATGCGTTCACACATAACCGCCTTGGCCAAAACCATACGGGGCTGGTCAGCCAGGCCGACGCCGGCCGGTATAAACAAAAATCCAACCACTCCGCAAACAATGAAAAACCGGGAAAGTCCAAAAGAAAATTTGCTTGCATTGAAATCCGGCATATTACTGTCTCCTGTTTCCAATTAATCTCCTGTTTCCATTTAAATGGAATCCATCTGAATTTCAAGACAACTGTCATAAATTTCTATAACATCGCCGGGAAGAATCTTTTTCCGTTTTCTTGTTTCAACTTGGCCGTTGACCCGAACCAGCCCATCGGCAATCATATGCTTGGCCTCGCCTCCGCTGGACGCAAAATTTTCAAACTTAAGCACCTTGTACAATTCCACAGGCGCATGGGTAATATAAACGATTCTGTTCTCAGTCATGGATTTATCCTTTGCTGTCTGACTCACGGATGGTATTGGCGCGCAACCGCCCCTGAATATAAAGCGACAGGGCCGCCACCGCACCATCGCAGACGTTGAAAACAGGAATACCGCCTGCCATCAGGGCGTCACGCAAAGGGTCATAAAGCCTGCCGCCGTCCACCACAGCCACAATGGGGGTTGCACTGGTATTCTTCAGGTGTCTCAGTCGTTGGAGAATAGCATCTTTATGATGCATGGAAAACCGGTCTTCCGGGGCAGTGTCCAGGGTCTGCATAGCCGGAGACATGGGATCCATACTGAGAATCACAGCGTCCACGCCTGGGTCCCGGCAAAGGATTGTGGCAATGTCACCGTGGACCTGATCATCGGCCGCTGGATTAATATCAATGGGATTGGATATCGTAACCAGACGGTCCAGCCCCTTGGCCACCAGTACAGACCGCAGGTCGGCTATGGTTTTATTGCCGAATCGGGCAAATTCCATGGTAAAGTCATCGCTTTGGATGGAATCAGCCATGCCCACGGCTTCAAACCCGGCACCGCTGACGGCAGCCAGGCGGTTGCCATGGATGATTTTGGTATTTAATGTTTCGGCCAGCAGCATAAGTTCCTGAAATTCACTGAAGGTTCTTGCAACAATGGCACCGGCCTGGGAAACACAGCTTTCACAGACCATATAATCTCCGGCAAGGGAAGCGGTATGACTGGAGGTGGCGGCTTGGCCTTCCGGGGTCCGGCCTGCCTTATAAAATACTACTTCTTTGCCTGCCAGGACCGCATCCCTGACCGCCCGGCAGAATGCCAGGCCGTCCAGGTAATTAAAGCCTTCAGCATATACGGCTATCACATCCACCTGATCACTGTCCTTAAAATATGTCATCATGTCGCCCAAAGTCAAATCAGTCTGGTTGCCCATGGAAATCATATACGCCGGTGCCAATTGGGGACACTGGTGGCTTCGGTACACCATAAAGGCCCCGCTCTGGCTGATCAAGGCCGCCCTGGAGAATGATCTGGGGCAGGATCTGTCCTTGGGCAATTTTTCTTTAGGAATAAACCAGGTATCAAAACTGCCGGGCAAAGAAATCACCCCCATGCAATTGGCACCAAGAAACACCGGACCGCCGTCGGTATCCGGTCGGGTGCGGGCTGCACAGATGGCATCGACGACCTGGCCGGCCTTAATCTTGCTGTCATAGGTCTCCCCTAAACCGCCGGAAATAAGCATAACAGCATGGGCAGCATCCTTTTTTATGACACCCTCGACCAAGGCAGGCACCTGATCGGCCTCTACCGCCACAATAAACAAGTCAAGTTTCCCCTTGCCGCTGTTTTCCAGTGCAGCCAGATCAGGCAGGCAGTCAATGCCCTGGAATTGCGCCATGCCTTTTTTAAAAATCACCATATTTTCCGGATCAAACCCCTGGGCTAAAACATTATCCAAAATAATACGGCCAAAATTCTTCCGGGTAGAAGATACACCGACAAGACCCATGCGTACCGGATGAAGCAGATTATTAATTTTTGAAAGCGGACGTTTCGGAACTGTTCTTTTCTGCTTTGAAAATCGGCACATCCCGTCCAGAGGCACCATAAGAAAATCGGAAAAGGCAAAGGGATTGATCTCAAGCTCGTCTATAATAAAAACCGCCTCTGGATTTTCACAACAATAGGTATTGCCCATACGGATAAAAGACTCAAAACATTCCACCAATTGCTCGTCCGTAACGATACGGCGCTGTCCCCTGGTTAAACCGGCAAGTTTTCTGTAGGAAATGGTCTTGCGGTACAACTGGAAAAAGCGCTCTTGGGTGCACATGGCCGGGGAGGCCGCCACAATGGCCTGGCCTTTCCTGAACCGTTTGGCATATAATTCCGTGTCTGTACCGCCTAATCCGGCAGATAATATGGTGCCGAATTCCCGGGTATGACGCAGCCCAACAATGAGCTCATTGCCAAAGGCGACCGAATCCGGGGGCATATACTGCACCTGGAGTACGCCTTTAATGTCCCGGGAAACTGCAGCTGTCAGGGCGTCACCGGTCAGGCCCTGATAATGCGAGGGCAGGCTTTCCTGGGCACGGGCCAAGCCGGCTGCATAATTTTCCGGCACCTCGTATAACATCCGGCGCACGGCAGAACGGATCTTATCGGGCGCCTTGTCCACTACCCTGACCCCGCCCACGTCTGTCTTATGGACAATATAAGGAGAAACAATCTTTAATACACTTTTCTCACCCGGCATGGCCACAAGCTCGTCATCCGGAATCCGGACCCCGCGCTCAATCAGCCGGGCCCGGGGAAAATTTTCTGCACCGGATTTCGCCAAAAGTTCGTATACTTCGGATTCAAAAAGAAAATCCCGTTCCTGGTCCCAGGCGTTGGAAAAAATCTGTTCAATGGAATCAAAGTCAATATCCAAGACCATGTTTACCCCGGTTTGTTGTTTTGTCTAAACAGGCTGTTAGCATCCGTCAACCATGATTGCGAATAAAGCAGGCGTTTGCGTCGCCTTATCAATTGTCTTTGTATTCATTTTCAATGAGAATAACAACCCGTTAACAACCTTTTAGCAATTCTAAATTTAATGAAGTATTATCTTTCCTGCTTGCTTTTTTCTTGCTCTTAATCGTGCTCTTGCTCGAAGTTTTCTTTTGAGCAAGATTAAGGGCAAGATGGCAGATTGACTCAAATTTAGAATTGCTGCAACCTTTTAGATTGTGGAATGGTCTGGATACCTGATCATCGGCACTTTTCATACGGCAATAAACGGACAGTTGCTTTTTCCAACTTAAAGTAATAAAATTCCTTTAATAACCGTAAGTTTCTAAATCTAAATTTCTGTTGGAAAAACAAAATGCACTCAAATGGATACATTTCCGTATTAAAATATATGTTAATCACCTTATTCTTATCCATTTTTGCGGCAAACATCTGTTTGGCAGGCAGCCCAACCAAACAGGTTATCGTGGCTGTGGGTACGGACAGTACGCCCCAGATCAACCGCGATGAGAGCAGGCTGGAAGACCAGGAAAATGCTGACCGGAAAACCGGTTTTTCGCTCTCTCACGATGAAAAGCAATGGCTGGAATCCCACCCGGTCGTAAGGTTGGGAATTGATCCGGTCTGGCCACCGTTTGAATTCTATTCCAAAACACACGGTTATTCGGGCCTGGCTTCCGAGTATATTAAAAAAATTGAAAAACAACTCAATATATCCCTGCAACCCCAAGCCAATTTGACCTGGCCTGAAGCCATGGACAAGGGGCGGGCAAAAGAGATTGACCTGTTTCCCTGCATAACCCCTAGCCCAAAACGGGCACAGTTTCTTAATTTCACCAAACCATATCTGTCTTTCCCTATGGTCATTGCCGCCGGAACGAATTTTCATTTTATCAGCGGCCTTAAAGATCTAAAAGGCAAAACTGTCGAAGTGGTGGATGGGTATGTATCCCAGGAAATTCTTAAAAAAGATTTTCCAGAACTGAAACTTTCACCCGTTGAATCGGTGACCGAAGGCCTCAAGCGGATCAGCGAGAATAGGGCGGACGTGTTTGTGGGGAACCTTGCCTCCATTACCTATTGCGCCAAGCAAACAGGACTGACAAATATCAAAATTTCCGCTGTGACCCCCTACAAATTTGAGCTCTCCATGGGGGTACGAAAGGATTGGCCCCAACTGGTCTCTATTCTTGACAAAATTTTAACGAACATGCCGGAATCTGAAAAAAACAGGATTCGGGATAACTGGATCCGCATGCAGTTTGAGCATAAAACCAGTTGGACCCTTCTGTGGCAATGGATTCTGGGGATAACCCTTCTCTCTTGTATCATCCTGGGCATTATTCTTTTTTCCAAAAATAAACTTAAAAAAGAGGTGGCCGAAAGAAAACGGGTGGAATGCCAGGTCCAAAGATTGTCCCAAGCTGTGGAGCAAAGCCCGGTTTGTGTGCTGATTACCGATCCTGACGGTGATATCGAGTACGTAAATCCTTTCTTTTCCGAGGTCACCGGATATACGGCCGATGAAGCCATAGGTCAAAACCCGCGTATTTTAAAATCCGGCAACACACCGCCTGAAACCTACACCACGTTATGGAAAAGCATAACTGCCGGCAAGGTCTGGAAAGGTGAATTCCAAAACAAAAAAAAAGACGGTGAACTCATCTGGGAAAGGGCCAGTATTTCCCCCATTTTTTCCGAAACAGGGGAGACAACCCATTATTTGTGCATCAAAGAGGATATTACACAACAAAAAGCCATGAAAGACTCTTTGATCGAAAGTCACAAAAAATTGGCCGTAGCCGCGGCCGAAGCCAGGGAGGAAAGACAAAAAGCCCTGGCAGCAGACCAGGCAAAAAGTGAATTTCTGGCCAACATGAGCCATGAGATCCGGACGCCCATGAATGCGATCATCGGCATGACTCATCTGATCATGCAGACCCGGCTGGACCCAAGACAAACGGATTACGCGGCCAAGATCGATACCTCGGCCAAATCCCTGCTGAACCTGATCAACGATATTCTGGATTTTTCCAAAATTGAAGCCGGCAAGATGGACATGGAAATTGTGCCGTTCAACCTGGATGAAACCATGGAAAAATTTGCCGATTTGATCACGGTCAAAGCCTCTGCCAAAAACGATCTTGAAGTGCTGTTCAGGATGGATCCTAAAATTCCAAACAGCCTGAAAGGCGACCCGTTAAGGTTGAATCAGATTCTGGTCAACCTTGGCAATAATGCAGTAAAATTCACCGAAAAAGGTCACATCATTGTGTCGGTGGATATGCTTAACATGCAAAAAAATCAGGTGGTCTTAAAATTCTGCGTTACGGACACGGGCATTGGCATGACACCGGAACAGCAGAAAAAAGTATTCGACGTGTTCAGCCAGGCGGATTCCTCCACAACCCGGAAATACGGGGGTACAGGATTAGGCCTTGCCATTTCAAAACGGATTATTGATATGATGGGCGGCCAAATATTTCTTGAAAGCATCGCCGGGAAAGGCAGCACGTTCTCCTTCACCCTGCCCATGGAAATTGGTCAGGAAAAGACACCCAGGCTTCCCGAACTGGATGATGCCATAACCGGGATCAGGGTACTGGTCATTGATGATAATCCCGCATCCCGGCAAATTTTTGTCCAGATGCTCAACAATTTCGCCATCACCACCCGGGATGCAGGGTCTGGAAAAGATGGGCTTTCCATAATAACTGCAGCTGAACAACCCTATGATCTTGTGCTGGTTGATCTTCAGATGCCGGACATGAACGGTTTTGAGACCGTACGGGAAATTCAGAGAATTACACCAGCTGATCAACGGCCCAAAATCATCCTGGCCTGCGCCAGGGAAGATGAGCAGGTTCGTTCCCAGGCCAGGAGTATGGGAATTGAATGTGTTATTGTTAAACCCACCACCGCCTCGCAACTTTTTAACAGCCTGCTCAGTGCCTTTGGCCGTCAGGAACTGCTGCCCAGCCAAAAAATGGAGGCACAAAAACTTCCCAGAACCATTCTGGGAGCCAACATTCTTCTGGTGGAAGACCACGACATCAACCAGCAGGTTGCAAAAGAAATTCTGGAAAACGCCGGATTTTTTATCCGAATTGCTAATAACGGAAAAGAGGCCCTTTCCATGGCACTGTCCCAGGATTTTGACCTGGTCCTCATGGATCTTCAAATGCCGGTGATGGACGGTTACCAGGCGACCCGTGAAATACGGCGGCACAGAACCGCCGGGGATCTGCCCATTGTGGCCATGACGGCCTCTGCCATGCCACGGGACCGGGAAAAGGCCATGGCGGCAGGCATGAATTCTCATGTGAGCAAACCCATTGATTTAAAAGAGTTATTCCAGACTCTTGCTCGGTTTATCAAGCCAGGAGAAAGGACCCTGCCAAAGGGCTTTGACGAAAAAACGGACAAAAAAAGCGTCCTGGGTGACGTTCCGGGAATATCAGTACAGCAGGCCCTTTCCCGTCTGGATAAAAATGAGGCACTCTATATGAAGCTGCTGGATAAATTCAAACAAAAGTATGCACAAGCAGACCGTGATTTAAGGGCACTCATCGAAAATGGTCAGGATGAGGATGCCCACCTGCTGGCCCATTCCATCAAAGGTGTGGCCGGTAATATCGGCATGACAGACCTTCAGGCGGCGGCAGCCAAACTGGAAACTGCCTTCCGTGACAGGGTGTCATCTGAATATGACACCCTGATGACACTGTTTTCCCAAGCGTTACCCCTTGCCTTGTCTTCGGTGGATCAACTGACAGGATCAATTGTCAAAAACGCGCCGTTGGAGAAAAATCTTGAAATCAAGTCCGAAAAAGAACTGGGCTTGATGTTAAAAGACCTTGCCCCGTTCGTAAAAAACCAGGAGGCAAAACCGGCAAAGGAGCGAATTAAAAAAATAAACGCTCTGGCATGGCCAAAGAATATAGAGTCTGATATAGCAGAGTTAGCTCGCCTGATTTCCGGGTACCAATTCAAACCGGCGGCACAAATTATTGAAAAGGTAATGGTGAAGCTGGAAGGTATAGGATAAATTATGACCGACTTATCTCAAATGCGTGTCCTGGTGGTAGATGATGTTGAAAGCAATGTGGATATCCTGGTGGAGGCCCTTGGCGACGATTACCGGGTCAGTGTAGCCATGGACGGCGAGTCGGCCCTGGAAATTATTGAGGAAACGCCGCCGGATATTATTCTTATGGATATCATGATGCCCGGCATAGACGGATACGAAGTGTGTGAAAGACTTAAGTCCAAAACCGAGACCCGGGATATCCCGGTTGTATTTTTGACGGCCCTGTCCGAAGAGGAAAATGAAACCAAGGGACTTGCCTTAGGCGCGGTGGATTATATTACAAAACCCTTCAGGCCGGCAATCGTCAAAGCCCGTGTTAAAAATCATCTGGAATTAAAACAACACAAAGACCATTTGGAAAATCTGGTCGCCAAGAGAACCCAGGAATTATTATTAACCCAGGAAATCAGCATGGAATGCATCGGCAGCCTGGCTGAATTTCGAGATCCGGAGACCGGTGGACATATCAAGCGGACCCAGCATTATATCAAAGCGCTTGCAAACCAGCTTAAAACTTTGCCCCAATTTAAAGAAATACTAAATGAAGAGATCATTGACCGAATCTATAAATGCGCACCATTGCATGATATCGGAAAAGTTGCCATCCCTGATGCCATCCTTAAAAAACCGGGGAAACTGACCAAAGAAGAGTTCGATGTGATGAAAACCCATACCACGCATGGCCATAAGGTATTGCTGTCCGGCAAAACACGTCTGGACACAGGCCCTTATCTGAAATGTGCGGCTGAAATTGCCTTGACCCACCATGAAAAATGGGACGGTTCCGGTTATCCCCGGGGACTTTCAGGAGAGACCATCCCTGTGGAAGGGCGGTTGATGGCCATTGCAGATGTATACGACGCCTTGGTCTCCAAGCGGGTATATAAGCCGCCATTTCCCCATTCACAAGCCATGGCCTATATTCTTAAGGGAAGGGGAAAACATTTTGACCCTGAAATGGTGGAAGTATTTAAACAGCATGCCGAAGTATTCAGAGCGATTGCCATAGAATTTGCAGACCATCATGATGAAATTAAAACACTGCAGTATTAGAGCCTGTTTGCTAATTGATAAATCGGCTGCAATCTCGTGGAAGGCTCTTAGGGCTTGAACCCAACCGGGTTGCCCTCCCATCCCTGATGCACATGACTGGAAAAAAAATGAGATACCCGGCATACCTTGAAAAAAAATTTAATTTCCCCGGGTTTTACCGGGTAAAGCTGGCTTTGCCGTCCATGGCACTGTCTGACCCGGCAAAGGACCTGAAAATACAACTGGACCAGGCACTGGATCAGTCACCCATTAAACCCGGGCAGACCGTGGCTGTTGGCGTGGGCAGCCGGGGCATTAACGCCATTGCGGAACTTGTGGCACAAATCTGCCGGAGCATCAAAGACAAAGGGGCCTACCCTGTCATAGTCCCGGCCATGGGAAGCCACGGCAGCGCCACCCCTGAAGGCCAGGAAAAAACCCTCGCAAAATTAGGCGTTACAAGTGACGTCTGCCAGGCAGCTATTGCCCCGGAAATGGATGCAGTTGAAGTCGGAAGCGTGTTTGAGGCAGTGCCTGTCTATTTTTCAAAAAAAGCCATGGAAGCGGACCACAGTATATGCATCAACCGCATCAAGCCCCATACCAAATTCAAAGGTGATGTGGAAAGCGGGCTTTACAAAATGCTGGTGGTGGGCATGGGTAAACACACCGGCGCCTTGACCTATCATAATTTTGCACTGAAATACGGATTTCATGCGCTTCTCAAAGCCATGGGTGATAAGATTATCGAACAAACCAACCTGTGTTTGGGCATTGGTGTGGTGGAGGACGCCTATGACCAGGTAATGAAAATTGAGGTGATACCGGCGGCCAAAATCAGCAACCGGGAGCCGGATCTTTTAGCCCTGGCCAAATCCCATTTCCCCAGCCTGCCGTATAAAAACCTGGACCTGCTGGTGGTCCGGCAAATCGGCAAGGAGATCAGCGGGTCAGGCATGGACCCCAATGTCACCGGCAGAACCTGTGATTTAATGGAAGATGATTTTTCCCAAAGCCTTTATGCCAAACGGCTGGTGATCCTGGACCTGTCCGCAAACACGGCGGGCAATGCCATCGGCTTAGGCAATGCAGACATCATCACCGAAAAAATATTTGCAGGCATGGATTACCAGGCCACCATCATGAATGCCCTAACCGCCATGTCCCTTAAAAAAGCAGCCATTCCGGTCCGGCTGCCCAATGAAGAAAAGGCAATTCAGGCAGGATTCCAAACCATTGGCCCCGTGTCCTCTGAAAAGGTCCGGGCGGTTATTATCAGAGACACCATGCATACGACCGATTTTCTTATTAGTGAAGCCCTGGCACGTGAAACCGAAAAACTGTCCTGCCTTAAAGAGATGACCCCCTGCCGGATCGCATTCTCTTCTTCCGGGAATCTTATTGCCCCAAGGCCCTGAAAGATATCAAGGCAATCGCATGTAAACAATACTGGCACATAAACAAGTGCTCGGAAATCCCGGAACACCATACACAAATCCACGCCAAGGGCCTGAATAAAGATTTACCTGAAAATTGTCAGTGACTTAGTGAATCGGTTGATAGAACGGTAACTGATCCACTATTATGCTCCGGTTTTCACCAGGGCGGTTGGCTCTATCTTTCAGGTTCTATCCATTCAATGCCATGTTCAAATTTAACAGCCACGGGATCGCTATCTTCACCCTCTAGTATGCAGATGCTACCAAATCCGTAACCCGCGTGTTCCATAGCTTCTTTTTTTGCTTCAACCAAAGTTCCTGCGCTTGAAATAAAGGATGGGCCTGTTTTATAAATGATTTTAAAAGTCATTTTTTCTCTTCTTTATGTTTTTAGTGTGCTTTCTTATTAATCTTTTAAGTGCGTTATATGTACTTAAAAGCTTGGTACTCGATGATCAAATTATAAAATTTAACGGTCAATAATCCTTCGTTTGTTCGGCAGCCCCTGCACGGGATTCTCTAACAGCTTCCAGAATGTCCTTAGTCGTTGCCTTTGTTTTCACCCCAGCAACATCAAACGGAGATTTGGGGGATTTAGTAAATATAATTTTAAAAGTTTCACCCCCACGGCGCTTAATTATAACCTCTTCCGATTTTGCAATATCAAGAACTTCGGAAAGCTTTTGACGTGCCTCTGAATAGGTGTAAACTTTCATCAGATCGCCTCCACGACATTAATACCCAAGCCCCTGGCCACGTCACTCATTTGTCGGTCAAGAGTTATCAGTGGACAGTGTAACGAAATAGCACATTCTATAAAATATGCATCGTATGCGTAGATATTAAATTGAGATGCTATATTCAGTGCTTCACGAATATTAACGCTACGTAAATCAACCGGAATTTTTTGCGCCGCATCCCATACTGATATTAATTTTTCCGGCTCAATCCTTTTTCTTTTTAGCATTACGAATAATACATTCCCAAGTTCAAAAGGTAATATCTCAGGTGCTACTAAATCATGCCCTAAAGTAAGCCTGATAATCTTTTCTCGCTCCGGCTCATAAAGGGTTACTGCCAGAAAAATATTTGTATCTGCCACGACGTTCATAGGTACAATTGTACTTATGCGTTGCTTTTTGTCAAGGTAAATTATAAGGCCGAACAGATAGACGGCAATAAGCCACCCACGGGATTGGAGAAAGCGGGATCAGACGACGCTATGTTATTTATTTCCAGGGCTTAGAGACCCATTTTTTGGCCTTAAATGGGCATTGTAAACAGCCGCGCTCTCTCAATTTGAAATGATTGCCGGTCTGCGCGGATGCGCCGTCCACACCACCCGTTCGTTCTGGTCCGGAATTCCTGGAACCCAATCTGCTGAGAGGTCTGCAATCGCACAACCACAAGCCGTCGGTCGGGCAATACGCCTGTAGGGGCGGCCCCCCCCCCGTGGCCGCCCTTCGTCCGGCAGACCACAACCGGTTCTCTGCGAATCCCGCAATCAACCGTTTCTGATTAATCGCCGGTCATAGGGCGGGTACAGGGACCCGCCCCTACTGGAGGTGGACAACACTATGAAATAATCCGGCTTTTTTAGAAAGCCCTGAAAAGGGCCACGCTATAGGTGCGTCTTCTCTCCGGTGCCCGGAAATCACACTCCTTTCAGATCCTTAATCCCCAAAAAATATTTTCATATATATGGAAAGCCCGGCTCATTTGGGCCGGGCTTGTTCAACAATCGGATAAGATCGTGGTTCGTTCCTTACACGATCTATCCTTATTCATTATAAACCAACATCCTCAAGCCCAGAGAGGTCGTTATTTCGATTCACCGTGATTATTTTTATACCGGCACTGCGCATAAGGGGCCTTTTTCTCCATTGTTGAGCTAAAAAGGTAAACTTTTCTGACTCAGGAACAGCTACAGCTAAAATGTCGGATGCCTTAGCATGCTCAACGGTCATCAACTGCCCAATTGCCTCCCTAATTAAAGGGTACTCTTGTGAAGATTTACTACGCAACAAAGGACCTTTTTTGGACTCTACCCGCAATACCTGTCCAGATGAAAGTATTGCAACAAGGTCTCCCTCCCCGGAACTTGAATGCACAATAATGGAATATCCATGATCAATATGCTTATAAGTACATTGCCACTTGTCCTGCGCAATTGGAGAACTCCATCCCATAAGCTCCAGAAATTCGACTATCGGAAAGTGAATACGACTTCCTGTTTTTACTTGAGCGCCGTCTATTGCAACAACCACATCAGAAATGACTGCACTGCGCTCTATTAGTGCAATAGCCAGCCTCAAAGTAACTTCGGCTTCTGGCATTTTTTCTTTTGGTAACACGGTATTCCCTCAAGGTTTATAACGATTGAACTGAGAGGGCGGGCGTTTAAACCGGGACCTTCAGATAAAAATTTTCAGTTTCCTAAACCACAGCTTTCCGAAAAAGGTACACAGCACGCCCGGTCCCAATCCAGCGACGGACTATGTTCATAGTTTTGAAACTATTAAATTTTTTTGTAATATTTATTTTCATGAAACGATCCTTAAAATTTTCGGAATATAACGTCACAAATCATCGACGCCAAAAAGCAGAACCAATAAGGAGCGGTACTTTTTGGCGTCCGAGTGCATTTGCCTTGTTAAGTGCTTTTGGTTCTACATCACCAAAAATCTTCAATGGATGGATCATCATAGCGTCTCAAGGTTGCCAACCATTCCGGCATATCTTCTTTTATCGTTTGTTTTAAATCAATCAGGTCTTCTTTATCTATCAAACCTTTTTCGTGCATAAAAGTGTAAAATTTTTTTAGGCTCGTTGCATTGCCCTTGATGCTTGACTGACTTGCCCACATTGCCTTTTTTATGAACCAATATCCAAGAAACATACCTACAGCGTTAACACCATCTTTTGCTTTAGTTGCATCTTCGTAAAGCAGATATTCGTTTACGTAGAAATCAATGTTTGAAAAATGATTATTTATCGTTTTTTCCGACAGACCGGATGATTTCAGCCACACCTCAAACTCATTTAATAGAGATTCATTAACTTTTCTTATCTTTTTACAATCTTCTTCGTATTTTTCGTAATCATCCATTTCCAAATACTCAGTTATTTAATGATTTAAATCCGGGGACACCTTACCTATTTTTCTTTCGACCAGGCTTTTTCGGCCTCAGCCGCCTGTCTAAAATAGTCTCCAATTGTTTTACAAAGGTCGTTTTTCCCAACGGTCGGCCGGTCCGTTCATGCTTTCTGAATAATTCGATTTCAGATGCATGAATATCAGAAGACAAAAAATCTCTCCAGGGTGTATTGACTATCTCAAGCAAAGGGCTTGTTTTGACAAGAATGTCATCCTTTTCATCCATATGCGCCCCGGCGCTGCTCCATTTCCAATCCTCAGGACGTTTTGCAAGACCGGCACGGACCGGGTTGTACTCAATATACCGGGTACACGCCAATAAATACCTTTCTTCCATGATAAATGACGCAAACCGTCCCTGCCATAAATGACCGCGCCAACCTTCTCTGAAATTGATCATTCTCGTATATCGCCTGTGTGCTTCCCCGATGGCCAGATTTAATCCATCCTTGGTTTCCGGAACGGCAATCAGGTGGGTGTGATTGGGCATCAGGCAATAAGCCCATATTTCAACTTTATATTTCAGGCACCATTCCGACATCAAAGTCAGATAGGCTTCGAAGTCCTGATCGCTGAAAAATGTCTGCTGCCGTCTATTCCCCCTTTGTGTAATATGATGAGGGAAACCCGGAGCCACTGCCCTTGCCATCCGTGCCATGGTAAGAATTTAAACAAATGCTTTAATTTCTGTCAACAAATAAGTAAGGTGTCCCCAGATTATCCCGGATTGTACTCAATATACCGGGTGCACGCCAATAAATACCTTTCTTCCATGATAAATGACGCAAACCGTCCCTGCCATAAATGACCGCGCCAACCTTCTCTGAAATTGATCATTCTCGTATATCGCCTGTGTGCTTCCCCGATGGCCAGATTTAATCCATCCTTGGTTTCCGGAACGGCAATCAGGTGGGTGTGATTGGGCATCAGGCAATAAGCCCATATTTCAACTTTATATTTCAGGCACCATTCCGACATCAAAGTCAGATAGGCTTCGAAGTCCTGATCGCTGAAAAATGTTTGCTGCCGTCTATTCCCCCTTTGTGTAATATGATGAGGGAAACCCGGAGCCACTGCCCTTGCCATCCGTGCCATGGTAAGAATTTAAACAAATGCTTTAATTTCTGTCAATAAATAAGTAAGGTGTCCCCGGATTATGTCCCCGGATTATCAATGCTTTAATTTTTGTCAATAAATTAAGTAAGGTGTTCCCGGATTACGTTAGTCGACTCGGCCATTTGCGCAGCGGAGCTGCGCAACCCATTGATTATCAATTCTATTTTCCCTGATAACTTGTGAAAAATAAAAATATCAGGTAAAAAATCATTGTGTAAATTTGTATCCAGGAGACAAAAAAATGTCAATCCGAAAAAAAATAATGGATCAGGTCCGTCAACTACCCCGCCCTGAAGGACGGAGCTTGAAACCGAGCGTCGCTCGTTAGGGATCGGTTGACCAGGGAAATATTTTCAACTATTGGCAAAGTTATTTCAAGGAGAATATTAGAAGTTGTATAGAGCGCTAAAAACCGACGACGGGATGCTTCCTCAGTCCCGTCCGCTTGAATCCCGGGTTGCAGACAACCGTGGGGCCGGACGAAACGGGTCCGGGAATAGAGCCGCTATGCAACAGTCCCGAGGGGAGAGTTCTGCCAATGCCAAGGCAGAACCGTCACCAGCATTAGCTGAGAACGGCGTAAGCCGTGTTTTTGTATTAGACAAGAGCGGTAAGCCTTTAATGCCGTGCCGGCCGGCCAGAGCAAGAAAGCTTTTGGCTAAAGACAGGGTAAGGGTCCATCAGCAATTCCCATTTACCATTAGACTCATTGATAGAACCCGGGAGGACAGTGATGTCCAGCCTGTTAATGTTAAAATTGATCCCGGGGCAAATACAACCGGAATGGCAGTTGTACGGGTTGAAGAATGTGTAAAAGCAAGTCACATCCTACATCTTTCCGAATTAACCCATAGAGGATATGCCATTCGTAAGAAAATGGGGCAAAGAGCGAACTATCGGAGAAGACGCAGGTCTAAAAATTTGTGGTACCGAAAGCCCCGGTTCGATAACAGAACCCGACCCAAAGGATGGCTCCCGCCAAGCCTGCGGTCCCGGGTGGATAATGTCACATCCTGGGTTAAGAAATATCAAAAGATCTGCCCCGTTTCCGGCATTATTCTGGAACGGGTGAGATTTGATATTCAGAAGCTTCAAAATCCGGAGATTTCAGGTGTTGAGTATCAGCAAGGGACTTTATTTGGATATGAGGTTAGAGAATATTTACTTGAGCGATATGGTCATAAATGTGTTTATTGTAAAGGTTTAAGCAAAGATCCGGTTCTTGAAATTGAACATTTTGTACCCAAAAATCCTGCAAAAGGCCCCAAAGGCACAGATCGTATTAAAAATCTGCTTATTGGCTGCAGGACCTGCAATCAAGCCAAAAACAATTACCAGCCGGAACAATGGGCTGAGGTTTTGGGTGAAAGTCGAAAAAAAATTGATAAAACCAGGCTCAGTAACCTTAACCGATTACTTGAAGGGAAGCGTCCTTCTTTGGCCGCAACCGCAGCGGTAAATGCCACCAGGAACGCCATCTTTTTTGAGTTAAGACAATTGGCTCCAGTGGAATGCTCAACCGGTGGCAGGACCAAATATAACCGGTGTCGGTTCAATATCCCCAAAACGCATTGCCTGGATGCAGCTTGTACCGGCAAAACAAATGCAGTTGCCGGCTGGAAACAAAGCGTCCTTTTGATCAAAGCCATGGGCCGGGGCAGTTACCAAAGAACAAGAGTCAATGCTGCTGATTTTCCCCGGGGTTATTTAATGCGGAAAAAGGCCGTGAATGGTTTTGCCACCGGAGATATTGTAAAAGCTGAAGTCTCAAAAGGCAAAAAGCAAGGGACTTATATTGGCAGGGTTGCTGTTCGAAAAACCGGCAGCTTTAATATTCAAACAAAAACAGGACCGGCCCAGGGTATTTCCTGGCGTTATTGCCAAATCATATCCCGTCAAAACGGTTATAATTTAGCAATCCAAAATTCCTCCCCGACCTAAAGGACGGAGTTTCCTTTTGGAGAATTGATGAAAAAAAACAGAATAGCACTAAAGCCTTATCTTGAGGCTGTGGAAAATATCTGCCGGCCATTGTCAAAGGAGCAGCTTGTTGAACTGGTTCTCAAACTGGCACAGAATGAATCCTCATCCGGACGGCTTGGATTTCTTAATCAAATTAAGGCTTGGTCTCCAGGAGCTGAGAGCATAATCAACGCGGTTGCAGACGTGGATCAGCTGCTTGATGACATACAGGCATTGAAAGAGGAGATTTTAGAACGGATTGAAGCCATTGAAAACGGGGATTATGAAGCCCTGGACGACTGGGATTGGGAAGATGCCCATTATGATGATGAACCGGACCTGATCAGTGATGAGCAGTCAGATGATATGGCCGACCTGTTTGCAGAGGCCGGAGCCCTGTTTTTAAACGGGGATACAGGGGAGGCCCGAATCGTATACGATGCCCTGTTCGGACTCATGGCGGAACTGGAAAGATCCGATTTTTATCTGCCTTATCCTGATCTTGACTGGCGGGAGGAACGGGCGCGGCATGCCCGCTGTGTATATGATGACTCCGATGGAAAGCAAAGGATTGCGGCCTTTACAGACGCCATGACCCTGGATGCTTCACTGCGGTACGACAGGACGGAAAATAATGCCGCCTATCCCATGCTTTGTGATGTAATGGACGCCAGGCAGGAGAAAATGGCAGACATAGAGTCGTTTTACCCGGAATGGAAGTCCCTGCTGGAGGAAAAAGGGCTTGAGGGCAGGCCATCAAGCCTGCTGCTGGAAACGGTGCTTCAAACTGAAGGGGTGAAAGGGGTGGAAAAACTGGCCAGGGCATGGGGCAGTGCCCAGCCCAATGGATATCTGTTCTGGCTGGGCCTGCTCATGAAGGAGGGACAGTTTGATAAAGCTTGCACCATAGCACGGCAGGCCATTAAGCTGGTGAAAGAAGGTAAAAAAAGGGAAGAACTCAGCCAGGCCCTGGTCCAGGCGTCCCTGTCTGCAGGAAACGACGAGGGCATCCTTGAAGGGAAGTTTGAGAAATTTTATTCCTGCCCCAATGATGAGAATATGTCACAGGCCATGGCTGAAGCAATTGAACATAACCAGAGGGAAAACGGGCTGGCCCGGATCCTTGATTTTTACTCCCGAAAAAAGAACATGAGTGATGATGATAAAAATCTTTACATAAAAGCACTGCTCATGAACGGGAATCTCAAGGCTGCCGTGGAGATGGTAAAAACTTCCAGGAGCCTTGGCTGGTCTTACGGGCTCAATGTCGGGCTGGTATTCGGCTGTGTTGCTGCGGCTGCCTCGGGGTATGAGACCGGCGCAGGTGCCATAAAGCAGGTGCTGAACCGGGGTCTTGATAATTGGCACGCTTATTCTGACAAGTTTGCCGTTGCAGATGAAAAGCATCCATCTCTTTTCTTTTATGACGAAATTTTAAACGGACTCAAAGCCGCAAACCTGTCTGAATACCATACAGGGCAAGATTTTAAATGGGCACAGGAAATTGGAAGGAAACGGGTGGATGATATTGTTTCCAATACCCACAGGGGGGCCTATGGCAGGGCGGCAATGGTATTGGGAAGCCTTGCTGAAGTCTTTACTGCAAAAGGCGAGACTGAAACCGCCCAAAACCTGTTCCATGAATTTTGCAAACAAAAATACAACCGGCACACGGCGTTCAAACGGGAAGTCCGGTCGGTGATTGCCGGTTCAAGGTTTTTAAAAACACTTAATCCGGTATTTTAGGATGATTACCAGGAGAAAACTATCCATGCCTGAGACCAAGTATATTACAACGTCTATTTTTGCACTGATGCTGTTTATAGGAACAACCCTGCTTTTACCTGCCCAGTCTTTGGCAACCCAGGAGTATGTGTTTACCGGCCAGACAATGGGTACCACCTACGCCGTTAAACTGGTTTCTGCCAAACCACTGTCCAAAAGCTTATGGCAGAAAAAAATAAATCTGCGCTTAAAACAAATAAATGCCCGGTTGTCCATGTACCAAAAAGACAGTGAATTGTCCCGGTTTAATGCCGCGCCAACGGGCCAAATTTTCAGGATTTCCGCAGATTTTTACCAGGTTCTTGAGCAATGCAGAAACCTGCATACCCTCACCGCCGGTGCCTGGGACGGCACGGTCAAACCCCTGGTGGATCTGTGGGGATTCGGCACAAAGGGACGGCGGGAGACACCGCCTAAACCAGCAGAAATCAAAACAGCACTTAAACGCATTGGTTTTAACAAACTTAAAATCGGGGATCATGTCCTGACCAAAACAGTACCCGGCATAACACTGGATTTAGGCTCCATAGCCAAAGGGTATGGCGTGGATGAAATTGCCCGCCTGATCAGGGAAGGCGGCATTGAGAACTATCTTGTGGAGATCGGCGGAGAATTGACCGGTGCAGGAGTAAACAAGCATCGCAAAACGTGGGTCGTGGGCATAACAAACCCCGAAAAAGGCTTTTTGAATTCAGGTCTGTACAAAAAAGTGCGCCTGGACAACAAGGCCATTGCCACCAGTGGCAATTACAGAAACTATTTCGAAAAAAACGGACAGATCTACTCCCACATTATCAGCCCGAAAACCGGTTATCCGGTTGAAAATGCGGTGGTGTCGGCATCGGTTATTTCCGATACCTGCACCGTCGCCGATGGTCTTGCCACGGCACTCATGGTCATGGATATCCACCAGGCCTTGACGCTTATCAACAGCCTTGAAAACACCGAATGCCTGATCATCCGGCAGGACGGAAGGAAAAGAACGGCACTGCGATCGTCCGGATTCAAGGCATATGAAAAATAAGGCAATCCCATGACCACATCAAATGCCGGCTGTTCACTGGAAGCCTTATTGACCTGCCCTCAAAATCTGTACTGGGCATGGTTGAAGTATCAACGCTATATGCAGTCCGTCCACACCTGGATTGACGATTACCGACTATCCTGTTTTGAAGCGAACCTGCAAGAAGAATTAGATGCAATTGCCCGTCAATTCAAAAAATTAACCTACCAGACCGAACCGATTCGTCCCCTTCCGCTGCCGTCCCATGCCAACAAAAATGGTGAGCGTGCAGGCCTCATTTATGACATTTCTATTCGCGATCAGGTGGCCTGGATCGCCTTTTTGAACGTTATCGGCCCAGGCCTGGACGATCAGATGCCGCCCTGGAGCTATGGTGGTCGTCTCCATAAATCCACCTGGGATGAACAAAAAAACAGCACGGTTATCACCAGAAACGGCGGTTACAGACATTCCAGCGGACGCCTCTATCGCAATTCCCTGGCAGCCTGGTCCCTGTATCAGCGCCATATTTTTCTTACAGATAGAGCGATGGCCGGATTGTTAGTTCCTGAAGATCTTGAAGCGCCGGAACGTAGCGTGTTTGAACAGGAGCGTTATGTTGCCGGCAGTCAGCAGCTGCCCTACCTGCAGGAAAATTACTGGCCAACAGGAACGAACAACAAAGTTTACATGGCCCAAATCTCCTTTGAAGCCTGTATTTCAAAAGGAAGTCTTGCAGCTGTTGCAGATAATATTTCTGCCTATTCAACCGAATTTCAACCCCAAATTCATCAACTTGCTTCCCAGCTTTTACATTTCAGGGTTGACCGGCAATGCTGGAAAACCAATCCGCCTACAGGCGGCGGCTTAAGCACGGAAAAATTAGCCCTGACCACCATTCCTGCAGGCCTGGCAGTTTCCGATTTCCTGCAAAATGTCGCGCTTATGGCAGTGGAGCAGGCGATAACAAAACGCCTTATTGCTCCAGAATCAGTTCCGGCACCTGATATCCGTAAAAAAACGATTGCCCACTTTCGCTTTGGTGTTGATCATTGTTTTCTTTCCCGGGATTTCTCAAGTCTGGTTAACTGGATAAAAGAATACCAGGCGCTTTTAGAAGATCATGGATGCGGGACCACACCGGACTGGAAATCCATTGAACCACAGTCCCTTTCTATATGTCGAAACCATACAATTCAATCTGGAATACCAAACGAAGAATCCAGACATCAGGCAACTCAAGATGCGCTCCTGGACAATACCAATCCCCTTCCGGTTATAACCAGGACCCTGAAGATGCTGACTAATATAAAGGATCTGAATTTTGATCTCCTGGAGCAACGGGAAAAAGCGCTGTACATTGACAAAATGGAAAACCTGCTGCTTGGCCGGGCATCAGGCATTGCCGACAGTTATGATTTCCAGATCGACAGCATCGCCCGCAAACTTGCCTGGTCTGTGCCCCAGGAAGTTTTAGGAAACCAGGCCAATCTGTGCCCGATTGAACGCGGGCTTTTTGAAACAAAAAAGCATGAGGGTTCTCTTTGCAAGCGATTACAGGGACTTCGTAAAGACACAGAGGAAGCCGTCGCAACACGTAAAAGCCTCCAGCAGTTACAGCAGAAAATTAAACATCTTGAAAAAGAGCATCAACAGCTCTCTTCTGCAAATACCCGAAAGCAACGCAAACGTCAGATGCATATCTTTTTGATGCTGTTGAAAGCGCTACGCAGTCATCAGGAGAAACTTAATCTCTGGATTTATCTGCTGGAATACTGCCGGTTTTCCGGACATACCGATCTGACATTGATTCATAATGAGCTTGAGCAATTATCCCGACGCGACTCCGCAGGCGCAGGTCATATAAGGGCTCTGATCTGTCGCCTTATGGCCAATCAGGCTGTCCAGTGCGCTGTCAACATGTCGCATAAAGATCATTTAATCTACCGGCGTCAGGCAGCATATGCGTATTTACAAACATTGTTAAGGCAACCGGTCACCCTGCCGGAAGACGTAGAACCCGCATTGTATGAACAAAATGCCCTTAACTTGATGCAGTGCGGTTTTGGAAGTGCGCTCCTGTATCTTCAGGAGGCGGAAAACGAATTGATAACTGACAGTGATTTTCGGTCAATGCAGCGTCTGGCGGCAAAGTGCGAAGCCATTGACTGGTCCGCATCACCGGAAAAATGGGCTGCGCAGACCTCAGTTCCTCTTTCGGCATGGACATGGTGGGCCGAAACCAGGCTTAATGCCCCCATGGGAAGAGGCCCAGGGCCAGTATGGAAAGCTGTGGTCTGTAAATTGGGAATAGACGAGCCCTGCACGTGCCCCCTATTGTTTCGCTACCCCCACAATGCAACGCGAAAAGTCAAAACAGAAAAAATAATTGAGGCCTGCCTGGCGAAAGACGCCTTCACAAAAAAAGACCATGCCGGATGGTTGTATGAACTACTTCAGGGGACTGATCCGGTTCAGTATAAATACAGACGCGGTTCAGCAATCACCCAAGGTGAAGAAAAAACACTCAGGATCATAAAGAAAAGCAGTGATGACTCATGGATAACCCTTGAAAAATGGGCTTACTGGAGCCGTCAGAAATACAAGGAAAACCTTTATGACCCACGGGTCACCGAATGGACGGCCCTTGAACTTGCCGATCAAATAGCGGAAAAAGTGAAAACCTTTATTCAGGGCGATGAAAACGACGAATATCCCTTGCATCCTTTAAATATTCTTGTTCCAGAAAAATGGACAAAAGAAAGAAAAACCGTGTTGACCTGGGACTACTGGCGGGACCAGATACGTGAGGAACCGTTTCTCCTTCACTTGAGGGGAACAGACCGGGTTGACGACTATCGATACAGGTTTACTCTGTCAGAGATTGCAAAGACCACGCCTGAAATTGCCATGATCCGGGGCTTTGGCCTGTTGCTGTTGGGACTGGTAACCCATTCATTTAACTGGCCGGCAGTCTGGAATGTACGAGGGCATGAATGGCAGTATTTTCCTCTGGTACGGGCCGGAATGCGAAACACCCCGTTTTCATCCTGGACACACGCGATTCTGGAAGCCTGTCTGCTCCCCCGACAACTGGAAACAGCCCTGACAAGGCCTTCTCTGCCAACAAAATATGACGAGGATACTGCACTTGATCCGCCGCAAATAATGAATTTAAAGATGTTCCAATCCTATGTCCGAAAAGCCAGGCAGGTGTTGGAAAGATATCAGCTGACCCTTCAACATCGTATCCCAAGGCAACTTGTACCCGTTCAACTGGAACACTTTACACGACCGGACTGGACAACGGATATTGGAGAATGACATGACCGAAACGAAAAAATCACTGACTGATTATCTGCAACTCGGCCTGGTTCAAACAACCACCAATGCCCAGATCGCATGGCAAAATTATCCAAAAATGACAGCGGCGGAGTCTGACCATGCCTGGAGGGAAATCAGGCAGGGATTCCATATTCTCTCTGAAATGGATGTACCGCCGCAATTTATCATTCTTCCCGAACTGGCTGTGCCGCTTTGCTTTCGAAGCCGCTTACTGGCGCTGTGCAGAAACATCGGCTCTATCGTGATAGCCGGTATGGATTATACCCTGGATCATGGAAACAGCATCGTCGGAAATCAAGCCCTGGTCATCGTCCCCCAGAGGTGGCCAGAAAAACAGGCCAGTAAACGATGCAGTACTTTTTATTTCGGGAAAACCTATATTGCCCCTGCCGAAAAAACCGGTATCGGGCATTCAGGTTTTACTTTCAAAGCCGACCAGACCATCTGGCTGTTTGACGCAGGTCGGTTCGGTCGCATCGGTGTCTGCATTTGTTATGACTTTATGGACGTGGAACGATATATGGTTTACCGGGGGAAGATCCACCACCTTTTTGTCCTGGCCTATAATCGTGACATTGAATCGTTTTATCATCTGGCCGATTCCCTATCAAAGACCATTTTCTGCAATGTGGTGATCTGCAACACAGGTTTTTATGGTGGCTCCCTTGCGGTAACACCCTACTATGAACCATTTCACAGGACCCTGTATCGCCATGAAGGCAAGGATCTTTTCACTGTTCAGGTTGTCCGGCTGCCGGTTGCCGATATTGATGCTGCCCAGCAAGGTGACACAGGCAATTATATTGATGCGAACGGCAATCAAAATCGCCTGTTTAAACATTTACCTCCAGGCTATTTGACTCACAACAAGCCGACATGAACAAAGCCGGTACCGATACCAGGCTTTCGGATTATAATTATAATAATTCACAATATACTTGACATTCTTCATTTTTCAGGTATGATGCGAAGAATGCATGTTTTGTATATGCATATGTTCCTTACCCTAAGGTGTATATCTCATATATTTTCTGTGATTGCCCCCAAAGTTAGAAGCAAATTTTTATTTTTTTATTTAGGAGACCGCCAACATGGCAAACGGTACAGTAAAGTGGTTCAGCGAAACTAAAGGTTTTGGTTTTATCGAAGTAGAAGATGGTGGAAAAGATGTCTTTGTTCATCATTCAGGCATTAACGCACAAGGTTTTAAGACCCTGAACGAAGGCGATCAGGTCACATTTGACATTGAACAGGGCCCCAAAGGGCCGTCTGCTGCAAACGTCACAGTGAAATAGCTGACCACTTTTCTTTATAACACTCAATCATCAAAGTTTTTGAGGACTAAAATTTTTCCAACGCCAAAAATTGGGCAAATTGACAAAAACGTTATTATTGAGTAACCGTCCTGGGGTAACTGGATCTTTTTTCCAGGTCACCCCGCGACAACATGAAAGTTTTTGGACCATCCCAGACACTTTCATCTGAACAGTTATTAAAGCCCCTGAGAATTCTGTTCTCAGGGGCTTTTTTGTTGGCCGTCATAGCCCGCCCGCGGTGGCAGCAGGTAGATTCTGCGGCTCGAACCGTTGTGTGTGATAAATTATTTAAAAGCCAGTAAAGGCCCTTTTCCTGTTAGTTTTTTCTTCTTTCAGGCACTCCTCGCTGACCGCGTTGTCTAACAAACATCGTACGTTAACGTTGACGTTTTTACTGATACTTAATCGTGAAAACAGTATGAAGGTGTTGTTGGATACGTCCCTTGTATCTTCTTCAAGTTGAGGATATTTCTTAGATCTTCGGCTTACCTTTTTTCACTCAATATATATTGTAAGCAGATCACAAACGTTAAGTCCGCATGATACGGTCTTATGCTGAAAAAAGGTCTGCATTCAGGAGTTTTAATGAGTTTTACCCAGTTTCATTTTCACCCTGGCATCCAGTCAGGTATTCGTGACGCGGGCTATACCAGCCCCAGTCCCATCCAGCAAAAAGCACTCCCTTCCATTCTTGCCGGGAAAGATATCCTTGGCCTGGCCCAGACCGGCACCGGAAAAACGGTTGCCTTTGTGCTGCCGATTCTCCAGCATTTGCTCAAAACACGCCGCACTGCATCATCAGCAGCGCCGTCAGCATTAATCATGGCCCCCACCAGGGAACTGGCCGAGCAGATTCATGAAAGTATTATAATGATGGCGATTCATACCCCGGTTAAAAGCGTGGCCGTTTACGGCGGTGTTGGAAAGCATCTTCAGAAAAAGGCTCTTCGACAAGGCGTAGATATTGTTGTCGCATGCCCGGGACGGCTGTTGGATCTCATGAATGAAAAGGCCCTGAGCCTCAGCGGAATTGACACCCTTGTTCTGGACGAAGCCGATCAGATGCTTGATATGGGATTTTTGCCTGATATCAGGCGAATTATCCGGTCTTTACCCAAAAAGCGCCAGACCCTGGTTTTCTCTGCAACCATGCCGAAGGCTATCAACAATCTGGTCCAGAACATTTTAAACCATCCCATCACGGTTCAGGTCAACCATAATGGTCCTGCACCCCGCATCGCCCATGGCCGGTTTAATGTCCAAAGGGAAAGGCGCACAGCCCTGCTCAAGACACTGTTTTCAAAAAACGGCATGGCCAGCACCATTGTATTTACACGGACCAAGCATAAGGCCAAAAGCCTTGCCGTCCAGTTAAAAAAATCCGGATTCAACGCGGTCTCTTTACAGGGGAATTTATCCCAGAACCAGCGGCGCAGGGCAATGGACGGATTTCGAAGCGGTTCTTTCAAAATACTTGTGGCAACGGATATTGCTGCCAGGGGAATCGACGTATCAGGGGTTTCCCACGTGATCAACTATGATCTGCCGGATACGGTTGAAACCTATATCCACAGAACCGGTAGAACCGGAAGGGCAAACCAACCCGGCCAGGCATACACATTTACAACCAGGGAAGACAATAAAACCATTGGCTTGATCGAAAAGGCCTTGGGCAAAAAAATGACAGAAGAATCCTTACTTCCGGCTTAACTATCCATAATGTAAAAAAAGGAGAGGCATGGCAGTCCGAAATCAATATTCCTGGGAAAAAAGGCAAAAAGAGTTGAATAAAAAAAAGAAGAAAGAAGAAAAACTCAAGCGAAAGGCTGAAAAAAAGAACCAGGCAGACACCGGAACCGATCTTGAAACGGGTCAACCGGAACTGCAGGAATAGTGACAGGCCCCATGTCCAGCGTGCGCGTTCGATATACAACCCTTGAAATCGGGGATATGGATATTCATATCCGGACACTTAGAGATACACTGCAGTTTGAGGATATCAACGGTGAAGCAAAAAGACTTGGGATATCTTCGGCCACCTGGCCGCTGTTCGGCGTGGTCTGGCCTTCCAGCCAGGTGCTTGCCCGCCTGATGCTTGATTACCATGTGAACGGAAAGCGGGTGCTTGAAGTAGGGTGCGGCATTGCCCTGGCCAGTCTGATTCTAAATCAAAGGTCGGCAGATATTACAGCCACAGACTACCATCCTGAAACTGAAGGGTTTCTGGTTCACAATGTGAAACTCAATGACGGAAAAAAAATCCCCTTTGTTCGGACCGGATGGGCTGATATGAATGATGATCTTGGTAAATTTGACCTGATCATCGGTTCTGATATTCTTTATGAAGTTGAACATGTCAACCTTTTGTCCGCTTTCATAAATCGGCATGCCCGGGGTCATTGTGATATAATCATTGTGGACCCCAGACGAGGCTATCACGCAAAATTCAGCAAAAAAATGACTGGACTGGGTTATGCCTGTTCAAAGAAAAAAATCACTCAGACAGACTGTATGAAAAAAAGTGTCACCTGCCAGGTGCTGACTTTCTCCCGTGAGGGTATATAGCCTGTTTAAAAATAAAAGGATCCGTGAATGAAAATTTATGTCGGGAATCTGACAGAACTTATGACAGAAGAAACGCTCAAACAGGCGTTTGATGCGTTTGGCGAAGTTGAAAGCGTTAAAATTATAAAAAACAGATTTAACGGACGTTCCAAAGGGTTTGGTTTTGTTGAAATGCCAAGCAATTCGGAAGCGGACAAAGCCATTAAGGCTTTGAACGGCAACATAGTTGATAAAAAACCCATCAAAGTGAATCATGCCGATTCCGGTGGTAAAAAGAAGAAAAAGCCTTTCAGGAGAAGAAGCTATTAGAGTCGACATTTTCCCTGGTAGGAATCCCGGGCTTCAAGGGTGTGCTGAATCATGTTGAATGTCTCTCTGTACCGGGCCGACCACAACGGGGCCACAAGCTCGTCAGCATGGGGGTCCCCTGTAATCCGCTGGATAATCATGGACTTGGGTAGCCTTTCCAAAAAATCGCAGACCAAGTCCACATATTCTTGCTGTTCTAAAGGCGTATACCGCCCCTGACCATACATCTTGTCCAAAGCGGTGCCACGGACCACATAAAGCAGGTGAATTTTGACCCCATTAATCCCCAGGTCCCCGAGAATCCGGGCATTTTCCAGCATCATGGCCCTGGTTTCTCCGGGCAGGCCAAGAATAATATGAGCACAGACATTAAGCTTTTTCTTGGGCGCAACCAGGGCCACGGCTGCTTGAAAATCTTTATAATTATGCCCCCGGTTGATCAGGGCAAGGGTGGCGTCATGGGCAGACTGAAGCCCGTATTCCAACCAGATAAGATAATCCTTTGTGTAGGCGTCAAGCAAATCAATTTTTGCTTTATCCACACAATCGGGCCTTGTGCCCACAGCCATGCCGACCACCCCCTCACAGGACAAGGCTTCGTCATATAAGGCTTTAAGGTGGTCCACCGGGGCATAGGTATTGGTAAAAGACTGGAAATAGGCAAGAAATTTTCTGGCCTTATATTTTTTTATGGCCCCAATCTTGCCGGCCTCAATCTGCTGGGAAATGGAAAGCCCCTTGGCAAAGGCCCCGGTACCCGACCCTTTTGCATTGCAGTAAATACAACCGGCCCTGGACAGAGTTCCGTCCCGGTTGGGGCAGGTCAGCCCGGCATCCACGGAAATTTTCTGCACCCGCTCACCAAACAGGTTGCGAAGATATGCATTATAATCCGAGTATCGTTTCATTCGGTCTGCATCTGCCAAATTCTTCCTCCATTCCATCCTTTTGAATTCATATTCATACGCTCACCAAGCTTAAGGCAACTCCTTAAGCATACAGATTACAAATGAATTTGCCAAGGTGAGAAGATTCACCATGAAAACTTGCCAGGCTGTTGACCAATAGATAGTAATCATTATATTTAGAACCTGTAAAAAAAAAATAGTGCCCGTCCGAAAACCATAAATTTTGCCGATTACGGCGTTGGTCTGAAATTTTAATCCCCGAAATACTTCATGTATTCCTCCGGTTAAAATTTCAGTCCGCCTTGTACTCAACAAAATTTCCAAGTTTTCTTTCAAGCACTAACTAAGGATGTTATGAACACTTTCAAAAAAAGATATGATGTCATTGTGGTCGGTGCAGGACACGCCGGGTGCGAAGGGGCCCTGGCCGCGGCCCGTATGGGCTGTGACACCCTTTTGCTCACCATTGACATGGACAAAATTGCAGCCATGCCCTGCAGTCCCTCCATTGGCGGTACAGCCAAAGGACAACTGGTCAAGGAGATTGATGCTCTAGGTGGCTGGATGGCAAAGATATCAGACTCTTCAGCTATCCAATACCGGACCTTGAATACCCGTAAAGGACCAGCTGTCCAGTCCACCCGAACCCAGAATGATAAGAACATGTATTCACGAAATATGAAGCATGTCCTGGAAAAGGCTGAAAATCTGGATCTTAAACAGGCCATGGTGGAATCTTTGATCATTGAAAACAATGAAATCAAAGGTATTGCCGAAAATACCGGTTTTGAGTATTTTGCCGGCTGCGTAGTCATCACCACAGGCACCTTTCTGCGGGGCACCGTCCATATCGGGTCCTCAAGAATTCAGGCCGGACGTGCCGGAGAGTTTGCCTCCACGGGACTGGCCCAAAGCCTTGAATCCATGGGACTTGAGATGGGCAGAATGAAAACCGGCACACCGCCCCGGCTGCATGCCGATTCCATTGATTTTTCAAAGTTTAATGTCCACGGATCAGACGAGGTCATCAAACCCTTTTCCTTTTCCACTACCAAGGTAACAACGCCCATGCTGCCAAGCTTCATGGGCCAGACCAACCCGGACACCCATGCCGTCATACGCAACAATCTAAAATATTCAGCCCTGTACGGTGGACATATAAAGGGCCAGTCCGCCAGGTATTGCCCATCCTTTGAAGACAAGGTGGTAAAATTCCCGGACCGGGAATCCCACCATGTGATTCTGGAATATGAAGGTATCGAGTCTAAAGAAATTTATGCTTCGGGACTGGGCAACAGTCTGCCCCTTGACATTCAATACCAGGTGGTACGCTCGGTAAAAGGACTTGAACAGGCCCAGATCATGCGCCCGGCCTATGCCATTGAATACGATTATGTGTCGCCTCTGGAACTGACACCTGCCCTTGAAACCAAAAAGGTCAAGGGACTGTTTCTGGCCGGGCAGATCAACGGCACGTCCGGCTATGAGGAGGCCGGGGCCCAGGGGCTATGGGCCGGGGCCAATGCCGCAGCAAAAACACTTGGCCGCCCGCCTTTTATCCTGGACCGGTCCCAGGCCTATATGGGAGTCATGGTGGATGACCTTGTCACCCGGGGCACCAAAGAACCCTACCGCATGTTCACGTCCAGGGCCGAATACCGGCTGCTGCTCAGGGAAGACAATGCAGATCTGCGTTTAGCGAGGATCGGCTATGAATACGGCCTGACAAACAAGGCACGCCTGGATGAGGTCTCCCGAATCAAGGCAGACACAAAAAAAGAACTTAAACGGGTTAACCGAATCGTGGTCAAACCCAATGATGAAACCAATGCCTTTCTTGCTGAACACAACTCTAATCCCATTGACACAGGTGTCCCTTTGATCCAGTTGCTCAAGCGTGCGGAGCTGAGTTACGACCTTTTAAAGCAAATTTCCCCTGCCCCCGAACCTGTCCAGGACCGCGCAGCCCGGCAAGTGGAAATCGAAATTAAATATGAAGGATATATCCGTCGTCAGTATAATGAAATTAAAAAATTTGAGGATCTGGAACGGATAAAAATTCCGTCTGAATTTTCCTTTGATGCGGCCCACGGCTTGTCCAATGAAATCAGGGAAAAGCTCAACCGGATCTGCCCGGCATCCCTGGGCCAGGCATCCCGCATTGACGGCATGACCCCGGCGGCCATCTCCGTTCTCATGGTGGCCATCAGCGCATTCAGGCAAAACCGAGCCCCTTTGATTGATACAAAGGAAGAGCCTTCCTCCCCTTGACTTCAACGGGTTGCGCTTTATTTTTATTACACATTTGTACTAAAGAAATAACCATACAGCTAACCGTAAAAGGAATTAAGATATAAAATGGCGCAAGATTATTACAAAACACTTGGCATAGATAAAACTGCGACAGCCGCCGATATAAAAAAGGCTTACAGAAAACTTGCCCTCAAATACCATCCGGATAAGACTAAAGGAGACAAGGCTCTGGAAGATAAATTCAAAGCCATTTCCGAAGCCTACGCGGTGCTCAGCGATCCGGAAAAAAGAAAACAGTATGACACTTACGGATCTGCCGACTTCCAGCAAAAATTTTCCCAGGAAGATATTTTCAGAAACTTTGACCTGGGTGATATTCTCAAAGAATTTGGTTTTGGTGGCGGCGGCGGGTTCAACCGGGCCGGCGGTTTTTCATCTTCATTTAAACCGGGCGGCGGAAGGTCTTCTTTTTCCGGCACGGGGGGCAATCCCTTTGCCCAGAACGCGGGACCCGGGGGAGGGTTCGGTCGCAAATCCCCGGCCCGGGGCAAAGATATAGAATATGAAATTCCTTTAACCCTGGACGAATTGATCAATGGTGCCGGCAAAACCATCACCATTTCCCAAGGCGGTCAGGCCAAAGCCATTGAGGTGAAAATCCCCAAAGGTCTGACCCAGGGCAAAAAAATCAGACTGGCAGGCAAAGGCGAATCAGGCACACATGGCGGTCCCGCCGGCAACCTTTACATCAAGTCCAGCCCGTCCCTGCCCCAGGGCATTACACTGGAGGGAAACGATATCCTGATGAAAAAGAATGTCCGGCTCACCCAGGCCATTTTAGGGGATAAGGTTGAGGTGACAACCCCGTCAGGCAAAACCATAAATCTGACATTGCCGCCGGGTACCGCACAAAAGGCAAAAATGCGTTTACCGGGCATGGGAATTCCCCATATGAAAGGAAATGGTTGCGGAGATCTCTATGTTGTGATTAATATAGAGATGCCGAAGAGTTTAAACTCCAAACAGCGAAAACTAATCAAAGAACTTAAGGAAACAGGACTATAATTTAACATGCCTGAATTCATCCCCTTGATTTCCCAACAGGAAATCAAGGAAAGAAACCGGGAGATCGGCCAAAAAATTACTCAGGATTATAAAAATCTTGATCTCGTGGTTGTAGGGGTGCTCAAGGGATCTTTTGTTTTTCTGGCCGATCTTGTCCGGCAGATCACCATTGATCATGAAATTGATCTGGTGGGTGCATCATCTTACGAAGGCACATCATCCACCGGACAGGTCGTATTTACAAAACAGCCGGACCTTGAACTTAAAGGACGAGATGTGCTGCTGGTGGAAGATATCGTGGATACAGGCTGGACCCTTGCCAAAACTGTTGAATGCATGCAGTTGTTAAATCCCCGCTCCATAAAAATATGTGCGCTGATTGATAAACGCGAACGCCGGGAAGCGCAAATCAATGTGGATTATTCATGTTTCTGCATTGATGGGGGATTTATCGTGGGCTATGGGCTGGACTATAATGAAAAATATAGAAACCTGCCGGCAATCTTTAATTTAAAATTATAAAATTAATTATTCCAAGTTAAGGGGAAGCCCAATGATAATTACCTGCGAAGTATGCTCAACCCAATTTATCCTTGATGACACCCTGATCAAGCCGGAGGGTTCAAAGGTTAAATGCAGTAAGTGTCGGCATATTTTTACAGCCTTTCCACCAGACCATCCAAACGTTGAAGTCCCTGACGAGCCAAAACCCCAAGAGCATGATATCCCCTTTGATGAACAAGCGTTCCAAGACGATTCAGACTTTAACAAATCACAAAATGACGATTTCAGCTTAGACAGCGACACCGATTCGGACAACCAGGACGCTGATCTGGAAGATACGGACATTGATTTCTCAGAAATTGAATTCGATGAACCGGAATTCGATGAACCGGAGCTGCAACAGGAACCGCCTGAACTTCAGACAGACGCAGTAGCGCTCGATTCCCAGGATCAGGACATTGAAATTGAAGATCCGGCCGAAAATTTTGACGAAGACGGCCTTGATTTCGCAACTGCTGATTTTGAGATAGATGAACCGGAACTGGACTTCCAGGATGATAATCTTGAACTGGACACCCAGGACTTTGAATTTGAAAATATTGACAATGGGACAATTTCCGGGCCGGCACCAGTGTCTACAGATTCAGATACGGATACAGCTGATATTGAAATCAGTTTTGCCCAGGATGACGACGCAGACGAAGATCTTGAACTGGAAGAGTTGTCCCTTGACATGGATGACCTATCCATAGAGGAATCGTCCATTGATGACCTTGAGCTGGATACGAAAAAAGATGAATCGTCGGAACTTGACTTTGACGACGATGCCCAAACAGATCTGATTCTTGAAAATGACGATCTGGATCTGGATCTATCTCTCGAATCCGAAGAGGCTCAGATTGACGACTCTGCCCAACAGCAGGGCGACATAATTGAAGAGCAACCGGATATAAAATACGACAGTTTACTTTCAGATGATGTCGAACTTGAATCTGATGAAAGTGAAGAACCAAGCGAAGAACGAGATGAGCAGGAAGCGGACGAGGAGATTGCACAACCCGACACAGAGCAGGATAAATTTGCAGAATATGACACGGTGCTGGAACAGGAGACCGAACCGGAAGACGCCGATATAACCATTGCGGCCCCTGACGTCAAAGACAGCTCAGATACGCCGGAAAATCAGTTGCCCCCGACTGATGACGAAATCGACACAGAAGCATCAATAGACCAAGCGCCCTTGATCACCCCGCCGTCCGCACAAAGTGTCCGACAAAAACGAAGCGCGAGAAAGAAAAAAGGGGGAAGTCTGGCAGTTAAAATCTTGCTGGTGCTGTTTCTGCTGATTATAGTTGCTTATGTGGCAATTATTCGTCTTGGTGTAACTATTCCGGTCGTGTCCGACATTCAGATACCCTTTATTACCGAGTGGCTTGAGCCCAAACAGCCCGCCCCCCAGCCGCCACTGAAACCAGTAATTGATGAACCCAGTATCGATGGCCGGTTTGTTTCCAATAAAAGCGCAGGAGATCTGTTCATTGTCACAGGCCGGATTGAAAACCCGTCCAATACTGCTGTCAGTCACATCCAGGTCAAAGGGACCCTGATGACAAAGGACAACACCAAAGCAGCAACGCTGATTGCCTATTGCGGAAATATAATTCCCGAAGAGACACTTAAGTCCGGCAATATCTCGGACATAACCAAGCAGATGGGTGTAAAACAAGGACATCAGAACACCAATGTCGATATCAAGCCCGGCGCCTCGGTCAGGTTTATGCTGGTTTTTTCCAATCTGCCCGAGGACCTGTCCAACTTCACCGTAGCGATGCAGGGATTTGAGCCGGCTCAAGAATAAGGGCCTCATTAATTGGTTTTAAAAAACAATTATTAAAATAAATTTAATTTTTGTTTGACACAAACCCTGACGTTGTGCTATCTAATTCTGGTTTTTTGTGGCGACGTAGCTCAGATGGTCAGAGCATGCGGCTCATATCCGCAGTGTCCGGGGTTCAATTCCCTGCGTCGCTACCAGCCTCTACAATGGCCCCTGTCTTCAGGGGCTTTTTTGATTTTTACCCTTTTGATTTCAGAGCCAGAGCAAGCTGACGGATATCGTCCGGTGTTGTATGGCAGCATCCCCCGATGAGCCTGGCCCCATGCTTTGCCCATCGAGCCGCCATTTCACCAAAGGAAGGCATACCCGTTTTTGGGGTCCACGATTGGGTCAAGTTGTTATACACCTCGCCTTTATTGGGGTATACCACTACAGGTTTGTCGGTCACGGACCGGATCTCTTTCACAAGGGACACCACATGAACCGGATCTGTGCAGTTGATACCCATGGCTGCCACACAGGGTTTGCCATCCAGCCATTGGGCGCAGTCCCGGACTGCCTCTCCGCTATTGATGTGCTGCCCGTCCCTTGCACTGAAGCTGACCCAGGCCGGAATCATATCCCGATCCTCCACCAAATCTTCCAGTAGACGGACAAGGGCTCTGGCCTCGGCAAAGCAGGGCAGGGTTTCACAGGCCAGAAGATCCGGCCCGGCTGAAACCAGTGTTTTCAATCTTTCTCTGTGAAAATTAACCAACTCATCTTCACTTATGCCGTAATTGCCGGTGTATTCCGACCTGTTTGCCAAAAAGGCCCCATAGGGACCTACCGACGCAGCCACCAGGGGTTTAAGCCGGTTAACCCGGTTGGCGGGATCAACCCAGAAACCATCCACGATTGTTTTTGCCAATGTAACAGCAGACCGGATAAGTTTTTTGGCCTGTTCATGGGTAAATCCATGGCGTGCCAGGCCCTGGAAAGTGGCCTGGTAACTTGCGGTGATCAGACAATCCGCACCGGCATGAAGATAGTCGGTATGAACTGCCGCGATCATCTCAGGATTATCACACAAAAGGCGAGCCGACCAAAGCGGATCATCAAGATTGCACCCCCGGCGCTCAAGCTCCGTGCCAAGGGCCCCGTCAATGATCATATATTTCTGCTGTTTAAGATACGCACGGATAATATCGGCCATCGTATTTTTCCCTCCTGATCTTTTCATTATCTTAAGGTCTGCATCCAAATATTATGAAATCCATGAAAGAATTTGAAAAGCATAAATTTAATCGCCTTGACATTTTTGATTCAGACCCAAAATTATGATACATTTTTCAAATCAACAGGCTATTTATTAACAAGGGAGTAGCTATTTATGCCAGGCGTATATGACATTTGTGTCCAGGACCATTTTGCAGCAGCCCATTCCCTAAGGGGTTATGATGGCAACTGCTCAAATCTGCACGGCCATAACTGGGTTGTTGAAGCGCACATACGCTGCACCAAACTCAACCAGTTGGGCATGGGCATAGATTTTAGGGATGTAAAAAGTATAGTTAAGGATGTTCTAAACAAACTGGATCACACCAATCTTAATGAGGTTGCCGAATTTGGATCAATAAATCCCACGGCTGAAAATCTGGCCAAATTTCTTTATTCTGAACTATCCAGGCGTCTGAATACCGAATTCATCAAGGTCCGGAAAATTATGGTATTTGAAAGTCCGGGCTGCGGATCTTCCTACCAGGAGATATAAGTGTCCCTGAACATCTGCGAAATTTTTTACAGCCTGCAGGGGGAATCCACCCGGGTGGGCCTTGCCTGTGTGTTTGTCCGGCTATCCGGGTGCAACCTGTCCTGTTCCTGGTGCGACACCACCTATGCGGCGACACAATCCGTTTCCATGACAATAAATCAGATCTTGGACCAAGTGTCTGCCTTTAAATGCCCCATGGTTGAAATTACCGGTGGAGAGCCCTTGATACAGTCCGAAACGCCTGCATTGATATCCGCACTTCTGGAAAAAGGCTTTCAGGTGCTGCTGGAAACCAATGGAAGTTTGAATATTGCGTCCGTTGATCCCGCCTGTATCCGCATCATGGATATCAAGTGCCCTTTATCCGGTGAAGCCGGATCATTTCTTTTCGACAATTTCAACCACATGACAGCCCAGGATGAAATTAAATTCGTGGTGGGATCAAGACAGGACTATGAATATGCAGCATCCGTCATCAAGACAAACCTTGCGAACCATCCCAGAGAGAAGATCCATATCAGTCCGGTTTTTGGCCGAATTGAGCTTTCGGACTTGGCGGCATGGATACTTAAAGACAGGCTGGGTGCAAGACTGTCCCTTCAACAACACAAAATCATCTGGGATCCGGATTTAAGAGGAGTATAACCCATGACAAAAAAAGCCGTTGTTCTTTCATCCGGCGGCATTGATTCCACCACCGCCATGGCCATTGCCAGGGACCGGGGGTTCAATGTTTACAGTTTAAGTTTCAGGTACGGCCAGCGCCACAGCGTGGAGTTGGAATGCGCAAAAAAAGTAGCTGCCCACCTGGGAACCATTGACCATAAAATCGTGGACATTGACCTGCGCCAGTTCGGCGGTTCCGCGCTCACTGACGACATTGCCGTGCCCAAACACGAAAGCGTGTCGCAGATTGATCAAGCCCAAATCCCTGTCACCTATGTACCGGCCAGAAACACTATCTTTTTATCCTATGCCATGGCCTGGGCCGAGGTGCTTAAAGCCGAAGCCATTTTCATCGGTGTCACAGCCGTGGATTATTCAGGATACCCGGACTGCAGGCCCCAGTTCATTGAAGCCTTCCAGGCCATGGCCAACCTGGCCACAAAAACCGGGGTAACAAAAGAAACTGTTTTAACCATTGAAACCCCTTTGATCCAAATGTCAAAATCCGAAATAATCACAACCGGACATGGTTTAGGCGTAGACTACAGTCTGACCATCTCCTGTTATGATCCGGACAGCCAGGGGCGCTCCTGCGGCAGATGCGACTCCTGCCTGCACCGCAAAAAAGGGTTTAGCCAAGCCGGTATCCCTGATCCGACCTCCTACATCAGAGATCCACAAATTTAGCTGTTTTTCTCGCTGAACCACGGAAAGCACGGAAGGACACGGAAAAAAGTTTGATTTTTGAAGAAGAGATTAAGCGCTTTGCGCTCTAACTTTCAGTGATTTCCGTGTCTTCCGTGGTTATAAGAATTTTCTCCAATTAAGATCATAGCTTGCGCTTCTTCCTCCACCAGGAAGCCGAACCAGGATCATTTTTTGAACCAGATCAGCCAATTCTCTTTGGGCAGTGGCACGACTGGTATGAGCGATCCCCATATATTTTTTGTTTTTCAATCCACCTTCAAAACCATTGGGACCTGCATCAAGCAATCTGTTGATAACTTTTGTCTGCCTGGGATTAAGTGGTACCTGGGCAAATGTTTTCCAGAATCGTGCTTTCATCATTATTCGTTTCAGTAAAACGTTTGAATTTAGAATTGCCCGGTTCATGCATCCAAGAAACCATTTCAACCAGCCTGATATTTCCATACTGCCGGTCTGAGTAGAATTTAAGATGTCATAATAATCATTTCGCTCAGCCATTATTTGTGATGAAAGACTATAAAAACGTTTCGGACTGTTTTCATCCCTGGACAGGAGCATATCAGTCAATGTTCTAGCAATCCTGCCGTTCCCGTCATCAAATGGATGAATTGTAATAAACCATAAATGGGCTAAGGCTGCTTTGATTATACCGTCTGTTTCAGGTTCCTTATTCACCCAGGATATAAAAGCGTTTATTTCAGAGTTGATTAAATGAGCAGGTGGGGCTTGGAAATGAATCTTTTTATTGCCGACAGAACCTGAAACAACTTGCATTGGCCCGTCTTTATCATCTCTCCACTGGGTTACATTGATTCGAATCATACCGGAATATCCAGTAGGAAAAAGGGCTGCGTGCCAGGAAAAAAACCTTTCCGGTGTTAATTCCCGTTCATGGTTATTGGTTGCATCCAGCAGTATCTGTACAAGGCCGTCGGCCTTACGATCCTGTACATATTTCAAACCCGCATCCGGAAAACCAAGTTGGCGTCCCACAGAAGAACGGACAGCATCCGGATCTAGCTTTTCTCCCTCGATAGCTGAAGTTTTTAAGGCTTCTTCCACTAAAACATCTGCCCTGGCAGTTTGTTGGATATCAAAGCCCAGATCCCTGACTTGAGCAATTAATGATCCCTGGTTGAATCGGACTTGACCCAAAGATTGTAATAATGCGTCACTGTTCCATGTAAAGTGAGGCCAGTTTTTATGTTGCCAGATATATTTCATCAATTTAAACCAAATCCCCTTTGAGTCGTTTAATTATATTTTTTGACTCATTTTTTGAGTTGATTGTTGCTGTTATTTAACTCAACGTCAAGAGATGAAAATAAAAAGGTAAACAAAATTGGGGGCTTAATTTTTTCGAGGCTCTTACCGGTACACATCTGAAACGGGCCAACAAGCAAGGATACAAAAATAATTCGCTTTGGAAATTAAAAAGGTGTGGACTGACAGGGATAGTCAACAGTATTATGGGCTTTGGGAATCCACATTAAGAACTTCGAAGTCCTCACCATTTAATTTTACTCTAACTCCGCCCTAAGGGTTAAACATCGATCTGTCCCTTTTAGATAAATTAGGTAAGATTGTACCCGAATTTTTTTTATATCTCTATTTTGGGTTCCGAAAAGCTAATAGCCCCGAAAGCACGACCAGGCCCGAATGATGTCCTCGCCTTGCTTCACCGCACCGTCTACCTGCCACCTTACCGTAAGCAGCGATAAAATCATGATGGGCGGGCATCCTCAAATAAAGCCGCTGGCATTGGATACTCCAATTCCCAAATCATACGAATCGGACGATCACCTTCATACGACAACAGTTCCGATGCAGGCCCAAGATACACAAAAGGAGCTGCTGCTCCATCGATTTGTTTTTCCAAACGAGCAAAGAACAAGATTGTGTAGCCGCGTTCCTTGAAGTGGATGTAGTTCTGGCCGGTAGGCGTTGATTGCGTGGCTGTCGACTGGCTTTCCCAATGAAGCTGAATCCGACTAATTGGATAATCCTTGTAAAGCGTTGTTGGGGTAAAATCTTGCTCTACTTTCCGGAATGTAACGAGGTGAACATATGCTTTGATTTCGCTATTGTGCAACACACCGACCCCTGTTTGACCCGGAGTCTCTAAGCTATTCTGCCCGAGAGCAGCATTTATCTCTCTTATATCATAGGCTGCATGCAGCTTTAGAAAACACGGGAAGGACAATTTTATCTCACGCAAAGGGTATGGCTGGATTCTTTTCCGCCATACAGCAATTTCTGCGGCGTCTTTTGCTATCGAAGGATTCCTCGACCATTTTTCGAATGACTCCCGAATACACGAAACCCCAACCTTTTCGCCTTTTTGCCCCCATAAGAGATAGTGAAGAGCAATGGATATCGAACGACCATATTTTTTTTCTGCCTCTAATAATTTTTCTGCGCTGGCAAGATCTTCCACAGCATTTAAGAGTTCTGGATCAGACCGGGTGGCTAATCGAATGAGCGCCTTTTGACCTTCATTCAAATTAGGATCGGCAGGACTCGGTTGATTTGCTGCTATCGACTTCCAGTGTGTCCAAGTCTTCTTTTTGAGGACATCAATAGGAGACAACCCGGTTTCTTCTATAAAATTACCGAAGGTAAGCGGCAGTTTGGAGTGGCTGTCCCATGTTTGAATTGCCTCCGGGATAAAGCGCTGCAATTCCCTTAGAGCAGCCTTAATCTTCTTTAGAATGTGATCTCGTGCAACTCGCTCCAGAATAATACTGCAACCAGGAGGTAAATTTGGAAAATCTCTTTCGATTTCTCGGTCGATCCTCTGCCGTTGCCGGGAAAGCAACGCCGCAAACTTTGTATCAAGCCGATACTTGCGATGTGTTTGACCGACAAAATCAAGAACGGTCAGACAATCCTTTCCTGGAGCATGGCGCAGCCCCCGCCCAAGCTGCTGCAGAAAAACTGTCAAGCTTTCTGTAGGCCTCAAAAACAATACCATATTGATTTCCGGGACATCTACACCTTCACTCAATACGTCTACCGTAAACAGAAATGATATTTTTCCGGCCCGAAAGTCGGACAACCTCTTAGCTCGCTCTTCCTTTGCTGTTGAACCAAGAATTACAGCAGCGTTTATCCCGATCCTATTAAAATGATCAGCCATATAATGCGCATGCTTTGTACCCGCACAAAATCCAACTGCTCTTACGCCATCCAGATCCGGCTGATATTTGTATATCGCTTGTACTACCAGGTCGGCGCGCTGTGTTGCCCGGATATCATCGCCGGTCAGGACTTTTTCCAACTCTCGCTGATCGTATTTTCCATTTCTCCAGAAACGGTCATCGTCCAAATCGACATTGTCCGAGACGCCAAAATAATGGAATGGGCAGAGAAGCTTTTCCTCCAAAGCTTCGGGAAGTCGAATCTCCGCTGCAAAATGGTCTCCGAAATCAGGCAGAATCTGACTGCCATCTGTTCTCTCAGGCGTGGCCGTCAGTCCAAGCAGTATCTCGGGTCTTAAGTGATCAAAAAGAGGTCTATAACTGGATGCTGCTCCATGGTGCGCCTCATCGACTATGACAAACCGAAAATAATCGGCACCCAAACGATTCCAAGGTTGTCTCGTTCGCAAACTCTGAACAGACGCAAACACATGATCCCAATTTTGCGGCTCGTTGCTATCGACCAAGAGCTCACCGAAGTTTTGGTCCCGTAGTACGGTTCTAAAACAGCCTAAAGCCTGTTCGAGAATTTCCTTTCGGTGGACGACAAAAAGCAGCCTTTCCTTTCTTCTTGATTCGTCGACATATCGTTTATAATCGAGAGCTGAAACGACGGTTTTGCCAGTTCCTGTCGCAGCAACAACCAGATTACGCATTGAATTATTCTGCCGTGCAGCGGCGAGCGCCTCCAGAATACGTAACTGAAATGGGCGGGGCGTTATATCTGCAAAAAACTGCGGCCCCCTAATTGCACGTTCCTTGTAATTATTGATTGCACGCCGAAATCGACTAAAGCTTAGCTCCTCAAATGGCTCAAATTCAGAACTTTCCCAATACGTAGCAAAATCAGCAACAAACCGTTCCAGTATATGCGGCATATCTTGGGCAGTAACTTTAACTGTCCATTCCAATCCTTGCGTCATAGCGGAATGGGACATATTCGCAGATCCGATGTAAGCAGTCGAATAGCCACTATTGCGTACAAAGTGATAGGCCTTTGCATGCAAACGGGTGCCACCCGTGTCATAAGAGACTCGAACATTGATATTTTCCTGTCTGGCCAACCATTCAAGAGCGGCGGGATCACTGGCCCCCATATAACTTGTCGAGATGATGCGGACCGGAATATCTTCTTTAGCAAGTCGTTCGAACGCTGGCATTAGAAGACGTAACCCCGACCATTTTATGAATGAAATCAGAATATCGACTCGATCCGCGGTCAACATCTCAGCACGCAATTCATGCTCTAAAGGAGGATCAATGCCTTGCCCTGTTAACAGGGCGCTTGTCGATAGAGGTGTTCCGGGGTGAGAGTATTTTTTGCCCGCCTCCCGGATTTCTGTGAGTAAATTCTTTTCACCGCTAAGGAGTCGACGCCGTTGCAAATACTCTAAGCCATCTGTTTTGCACAACAGCTCAAGCAACCTATTAATTAAAGTAACCCTTAATTCTTTTTTTGTGGTGTGGAGGGCCTGAGCCAGCAGTTTTCCAACAAATTGCGCATACATCTGCGGAGCCAATTCATCATCAATCTTGCGCAGTACAGGTTTTAGATCGGGATTAGCATCCAGCAGTTCTTTCAGCTCTTCGTCTAAGATCTTCTCATAAATTCCAACGGCCAATTTATTCATATGATACAATCTTTTTTAAGAGCTTTTCAACGATAGGGACATCGGCATGAGTCCAGGTATATCCATCCCAATCAGAGGCGTGCATCCAACGGGAATCGACATGTTCTGTGAGGAAGAAATCAGGCCGAACAAGGCATCTATGAAAAAACGGCGTTAATCGAATGGTTCCGAATTCATATGAATGAACGGAATCAGGCAACTGCTCTAACTCACCGACACTCCAGGTAAGTTCTTCTTCTATCTCGCGCCGCAAAGCACATTCTGGGTTTTCGCCTGACTCAACCTTTCCGCCTGGGAACTCCCAATGAAACGCCATGCGTTTATTCTCAGGGCGCTGAGTTGCATAAAAATATCCAAAGGCATCGACCAATACCAGACAAACAACATGTATTTCATTCACCATTTAAAAATCTCCGATCCATCGCATAACTTTTCCTTAAAAGTTTCCAGAAAATCGGGACAGATGCTCCTACGTTTGTTTCCAGGAAATAGCTTTGATCCCAGGGCTGATTAATTTTCTGACTATCATACTGCTGGATGGAATAAGATAAGGCACAAAATCAGAATAAAATCTCCCATCTCAATCAGGATAACATGGGATATCAACAGCCCATTTTTCAAGCCCATTGATACGAATAATTTTATCTTCTATCATTTTTATAGCGCTTTTGGTTAAACAGATCCCTTTAACGTAAGCTTTCTCGATCATTTGAACAACAGGTCGACATCCTTTCCAAGTCATTGTTTTGGCCAATCCCAGGACTTTATCTATATCACCAAGAATTTCACCGTTCCAATATTGCTCCAATCGTCCCCAAAGCCTTTCTATCGGATTGTATTTGCTGTGATAAGGGGGATAATACGCCAAACTGATATTGACGGAATGCTTAAATGCAAATTCAACCAAACGATTCATAAACTGACTTCGTCTGCTACTATTTTCCGGCCCGTTATCCAGATTCAACACCAAAGTATGCGGAGCATATTTTTCTTTAAGTTGCGACCATAATTCTTCCAGCGCATCGACTATAAAATCGGCCGTAATGTTACTTTCCGTAAAATAGAAAAAGGGTTCATCAGTTACTGGTAAGAATATACCAAAAAGCTTCAGGACGGCGTCTGGTTCAAAATCGTGATCACAAGCTCTCAGGCCGTATCGATTATATCCACCTCTGGAAAACGGACCTACCTTTATCGCTGCTTTGGCATCCATTGAAAGTCTTAACACTCCAGGCGTTGCATCTGCCAGTGCATTAATATTATGCACATATTCAAATATCATGTTAACTTCTGGAATTTTTTTTTAGGTTCGCATTTGGCCACTTTTTTCAAACAAAATCCTAAGCTATTCATTTTTCGATTAACTGTTGCAACGGATGGCATTTTATCCTCAGAATAACCATTTATATCAATCAACCTCCGGCGAACTTCTTTTGCTGTTATTGGTGAATACAGCCGAGTGGAATGGAAAGTAGGATCCGTTTGGCAGATCGGATCGACTATCCCTTTTATATCTTCCAGTAATGATGGGAGTTTTTCTTCGACAGGTTTTCGCCCTCTTCCTGAAAAATTATCAATGCACACGATACCGGATGTTAGTTCTTTCATACCTTTTCGGATTATATCTCGAGTCCAACCGAGCTCTCTTTCAGCTCTCCTTTGACCTCCTTTACCCATCAGCAAAACGACATGAGCCATGAACTGCTTTCTATCAGTCCCTTTCAGTCTTGACCGTGTATCGTTCAGCAACTGCTTCATTGCGGGTGTGATATTAACCAACTCTTCTTGAAAAAATTCTATCTGATGCATCATGAAAACTCCTTTTTTATGGTACTTTTCATGATGATCATACTATTTGCCAGCTTTATTGTCTAATTGTTATCTGTTCTCTATCTCATTTGGGAGGTTTATTTTTTATCTTGTGCCTAAGAAGACACTTTTTGTCAAGAAAAGTATAAAAGTGGAAGCTGAATAAAATTTTTACTGAGAACTATCTCAAAAACGAAATCCCCTGTCACTGAAGTTCGAAACCCGGACTATTATTAATAGTGTTGATTATCAAGCCTCTAAAGAGTAGAGGCAGCCCCATACACAATAATAATAACCGGCGGCAAGCTGTATTATGAAACAAATCCAGCGATGGTTTTAAATGCTGCTACCCGGATCAGGGATCTCGCGTTCATGGATTCCCAGCAGGAACAAAAGACCATCCAGGCCCATAGTGGAAATGGTATTGGCCGCTTTTTCCCGGACAATGGGCTTGGCGTTAAAGGCCACACCGAGTCCGGCAATGGAAATCATGGGCAGGTCATTGGCCCCGTCACCCACGGCAATGGTCTGCTGGATGGACAAATTTTCTTTTTTTGCAAGTTCACGTAACAGTTCTGCCTTTTTCTGACCATCCACAATTTCACCGGAAACCTGGCCTGTTACTTCACCGTTCTCTATTTCAAGGGTATTGGCAAATACATAATCAAACCCCAGGGTCTCTTTAAGATATTTGCCCACAAAAGTAAAGCCGCCGGAAAGGATGGCAAGCTTGTAGCCCAACCCCTTCAGGGTCCGGATAACAAGATCGGCACCGTCGGTCAGGGGAAGGGTTTGGGCAAGGCCCTGGATATCCTTTTCTTTTAATCCTTTGAGATGGGCCACACGCCGTCTAAAACTCTCCTTGAAATCAATTTCCCCGCGCATGGCCGATTCGGTGATTCGGGCCACCTGATCGCCGACCCCGGCCAGTTTTGCCAGCTCATCAATCACCTCAGCCTGGATCAATGTGGAATCCATATCAAACACAACAAGCTTACGGTTTTTACGGTAGATATTGTCCTCATGAAAGGAGATATCAATGCCCAGATCTTGGGAAATGTGAATAAACCTGCCCTTCATCTCGGGAATGCTTGTGGGTGTGCCGGACACTGCGAACTGGATACAAGCCATAGGTGGTTCCATCGGTCTTTTCAGGGATCTACGGCCGGACATACGGGTAATGGAATCAATGTTAAGATCATGATCGGTAATCACGGAGGAGACAGCCGAAATCTGGGCTGTGGTAATGGCCCGTCCCATGACCGTAATAATCCTGCGCTCCTTGTCCTGGGTCTGGACCCAGGTTTCGTATTCATTAGGATCCACAGGCACAACATCCACGGCCAGTCCCATCTTATGTCCTTCAAAAATCAAATCCTTGAACATCAGGGAAAAATCCTGGGAACATGGAATATCCACCAGCATGCCCAAAGAGATATGTTCATGAATTACAGCCTGACCAATATCCAGAATGCTTACCCGATACTGGGCAAGGATGGTTGAAATCCGGGCGGTAAGACCTTTTTGGTCCTTGCCCGTAATGCTGATCAGAACAATATCCCCCATAATATATCCCCTATCGTAATTGATCTTTAAAAATATTCTGCATTCAGTGCTGCGACCATGCGCTGCCGGGTCTATTTTATAGCCTTGCCATCCGAATCTGTAAAGTGATTTTGGTCCATCTGACGGACCAGGTCTTCCAGTATCTTTTTTTGATTAAGGGACGGATCTTCCAATACCTTTTCGAATAAAACCGATTTAACCTTTCCAATGGCCGGTCCCTGGGGCAGGTCCAGGATTTGCTGGATATCCCGGCCTGAAATGTCAAGATCATTAATATTAAATGGCGTCTGCTCATTAAGAGCATCCAGGATTTTGCATAGGCGCAGGCGAATGTCCCCAAGGGTATATGGCTTTTTTACCGGATTGAGATTGCTTTTTTTGTCGGCAATGCGCATACGTAAAAAATCCTGGTAGGATAGTTTTAGATTATCCAGCATGGCCAGAAGCCTGCGTACCGCTTTCGGGGAGGTATCCGCTTTTAAAGGACGCATGTGACCCCGGACCAAAGCATAGATATAGTCCATATCCTTTCTGGAAAACCGGAGACGATCAAGATCGGCCATCATGGCCCGGGTGAATTTCTGATGTCCCGGAAAAGTATTCCGGCCCTCTTTGATTTCCAGAGCATCGGCTTTTCCCGTGTCATGAAGAAATCCTGCCAATCGGAGTATGGGCATGGATGCCGGCAGCGCATCACCCACCAGAAGATTATGCTCAAATACGGTTTCGCCATGGTGGGGGCCGCCGTCCAGACCGTAGCACCGGTCAAGGCTTGGTAAAATGCCGCCCAAAAGGCCAGTATCATGAAGCAAATTAAAAAATTCCGAAGGCTTGTCCATGCCCATGGCCTTGACAAGTTCTCGTTGAATCCGGTCTGCCATCCCTTGAGCAGTAATTTTATGGGCATGGGTACGGATGGCATCAAAGGCATCCGGCTCAATTTTGAACCCGAAGCGGGCAGCAAACCGGCAGGCCCTGACCATGCGCACGGGGTCTTCTTCAATCCGGTCAAAGGAATCCCGGGTGAATCGAATCGTCTGGTTTTCGATGTCCGCCTGCCCGCCAAAGGGGTCTGCCAGGGTCCGGGTTTCCGGATCCCAGGCCATACTGTTGATAGTGAGATCCCGACGGCCAAGGTCTGTGGCCGGAAAAACGAGGCCTGCCGCCACAGCCTTTTTATCTGCTGGCCTGCAGGTCGCCACCTCCACCTTGTTGACCAGGGTGACGGCAAAGGATTTTCCCACATATCTAGGATCCTGCTCAGCAAACAGCCGGGACAGATCTTTGGGCAAGGCATTGGTCAGGATATCCACATCCGCGGGCGCTAAACCCAAAAGGGCGTCCCGGACAGCTCCACCGGCCAGAAAGGCTTGGAACCCTGCGGTCCAAAGCGTTTCGAGGATGGCAAAAACGGGGCTACGTGCTTGGATGGTATCCAGGATATTGGCAACTGAATTCATAACAACATATCTTTTTACTTGATTATCCAGTTTTAATAGATCCCGAATATAGGGGACCCGCACCCGGGACATTTATTGGTATGGGTTAAAAGATTTTCCACTGAATAGCCAAAACGTTTGACAACAATCTGACCGCATTCCGGACAGTAGGTATTTTCCCTGGCGCCTGGTACATTGCCGGTGTACACATGAACAAGTCCGGCTGAAAGTGCAATATCGCAGGCTTTTTCAAGGGTCTCCACAGGTGTCGGCCCAATCTGGGTCAGTTGGTATGCTGGGTGAAACCGGGACAGGTGCCAGGGAGTTGTTGTCCCCAATTCTTCGGCAATGAAGGACGCCATCTGCCCAAGTTCATCGGGGTCGTCATTAAGCCCCGGGATCACCAGGGTGGTGACCTCCACCATGATGCCTAAATCCACCATGCTTTTCAACGTCTGTTTAACCGGCTCCAGGCGACCGTTACAATACCGGGTGTAAAAATCATCAGAAAACGATTTAAGATCCACGTTGGCTGCATCCAGCACGGCGGCGGAGGCCTGCAGCAGCTTAGGGCTCATAAATCCGTTGGTAACAAAAATATTGGCGAGCCCTGCATCCTTGGCCAACATGGCTGTATCCAAAACCAGTTCAAAAAAGACCGTGGGTTCGGTATAGGTATAAGCAATACTTTGGCATCCTTGTTCCACAGCCATTGCGACAATCGTTTCGGGCGTCATTGCTTTGCCGGCAAGGTGGCCAGAAAAAGGATCCGGCCCCTGGTCACGGACCTGGGCGATATCGGCATTCTGGCAAAACCGGCACTTAAAATTGCACCCGGGCGTGCCAATGGAAAAAGAAAGCGATCCGGGTTTAAAATGAAAAATGGGTTTTTTCTCAATGGGGTCAACGTTGGCTGCGACCACCCGGTCATACACCAGGGAAAATAGCTGACCATCCCGGTTCTCCCGGACACCACAAATGCCGGTATGTCCCGGTGCAATGGTGCAATAGTGGTTGCAGGCCAGACATTTGACCGCACCATCGGACAAAGGTTCATAAAGACGAGCACGTATCATTCTTCCCTCCTGAATCCTAACGCCAGGCCTGTGGCCGGCTCATTGATTTTACGATTTCGGGTTTTCAGGACCAGGGGCCGGGTGCGAAACTTAGGCACAGGCTTGATGCGCATACCAATGAAGCTGCCCAAGTAAGACCACTGGATCATGCGAAGACTTTCCACCTTGGAGATCAGACGCCCGGACAAAAAAGGGAACTGTACGGTTGTCCGCCATTTTACAGGCACTGTACCCAATATTGAGGTCATCATCGTTTTCAACTCCCACACACTAAAAAAATGGGCACGGCTGTACATATCTGGAAAAAATAAGCCTTTGACCCACCGAAACATATTCTGAAGGGCATACCGGTTATGGACGCCGATGACCACCTGTTCCCGGGCTACCCGGCAGGCCTCTTCAATGGCCTTGGCCGGCCGGTCTGAAAACTCAAGACTGAAAAACAGTAATGCCGTATCAAAGGAATTATCATCAAAGGGTAAATCCTCGGCTGTTCCCCGGTGCAAGTCAACGCGATATCCAAGGCGTTCAGCAGCCTTGTCCAGCATATATGCTGAAGGGTCAATACCGGTCAGGTTCATGCCCAGATCCACAAAAGGTTCAAGACTTAAACCAGTGCCGCAGCCAATGTCCAGCAGTCGCTTGCCCGACATGGGGCGAATCAGGGAGCTGATAAGTTTAATTTCAAGGTCACGGCAGTGTTTGGCCCGGCCTTTTTCAAAAAAGGCATCATAGTCCTGGGCCGCCTTGAAATCAAATTCATACGCCATGCTCAGGCCTCTTGCTCCAAAAAAAGTTAATATTTCACGGCCAGGTTATAAAACCAGCCCTTTGTCTTTTTCATCTTAAATCAACGATATTAAGATAACGCAATCCAGAGAAAAAGCAATCAAACCTGTAAAAAAACAGACAAGCGATTGGACAGTAACGAAATTCACAGGCGGACAAAAAAATGACTATGAAAATGATTATGGCAGGCGGGACAACAGACACGGTGCAAAAATGGGGAATTTATTTTTTTCCAGGTCTTTTATTCATCATTACCGGACGGTTTTCTTTTTTTATACCAGTCATACCCCTTATATAGCTTGTCCATGCATCCTGGACAGAGACCATGGGTAAAGGTTAGATGCGAGTGGGTCTCAAAATAGCTGTCCACATCATTCCAGAAACCCTTGTCATCCCGGATTTTTTTGCAATGTGAACACATGGGCAAAAGGCCGCGCAGGGTTTTAAGTTCGATATGGGTTTTGATGCGGGCCAAAAGTTCAGCCGAATGGAACGGTTTTGTAACATAATCCACCCCGCCCACATCAAACCCCTTTACAATATCCTGGGCATCAGCCTTAGCCGTTAAAAAAATTATTGGAATATGGCGGGTGGGAAGTCCGGCCTTCAACTTTTCACAGACCTCATACCCATCCATCTCAGGCATCATGACATCTAAAAGGATGAGATCCGGGAATTCGGATTTTACAAACGTCAGGGCCTGGGCCCCGCTCTGGGCCATGGCAACTTCATATCCGTTATTTGAGAGCAGTTTTCCAAGGAATTGAAGATTCTGAGGCTTGTCATCAACTGTCAAAATGAGGCTTTTATTGACCATTGCCATGCTCCAGGAACAACCTTATGAATTAATCACAGTTGCAGGATCCGCAGCAGCCCGAATCGCAGCCACCGCCTTTAGTATCACAGCTGCTTGCCGGGGGTTCCAGCCCGGTTTCAGCGATGGTGATATCAAAAACAAGGGTTTTTCCGGCCAAGATATGATTTACGTCCATGGTGACACTTGTCTCGTTTACACTTGCCACCCGCGCAGGAACCGGTTGGCCTGCCGGATTCTGGAGCTGAAGCTCAAGGCCTTCTTTCAGGTCCATCTCCGGGGGGAACTGTTCCCTAGGGATGTCCACCATGGCATTCTCGTCTCTTGGGCCGTATCCCTTTTCAGGCGGAACGGTTATGGTTTTTGATTCGCCTTTTTTCATGCCGATGACGGCCTGGTCAAAGCCTTTGATCAGCATGCCGGTATCAACGGTGAAGGTCAGCGGCTGTCTACCTTCGGAAGAGTCAAACACGTCTCCGCTTTCAAATTTCCCCGTATAATCCACGGCAATGGTATCCCCTGATTTAATTGCTTCGCTCATAAGTCTTTTCCTTCCAGTCGGTGGCTGTTCCGACTGTTATGGTGGGTTTCCGGAACTTTTGCCCGAAAAAATTCAACCATCCTCATTTTTAAGGATGGTTTAAACAAATAAGCTGAAATCATAGGGGAAAAACGGAAAGATGTCCAAAAGTATTTTAAAATTTGATATTTTCTGTTGAATAAAATGTGGTATAGTTAGGGCCATGGAAACAATAAAATCCATAATATGGTTTGTCTTTTTAGCCGTCTTTTTCGTTGCATCAAACAGAGCTTAACCAAAATTTTAAGATAAGGATAATAACATGGAACTTTTGAAAATTATTGCAGCCATTATTCTTCCACCAGTGGGTGTATTTCTCCAGGTCGGCATTGGAAAGCACTTCTGGTTGAATATTCTTTTAACCATTCTTGGCTACATTCCAGGTATAGTTCATGCCATCTGGGTAATAGCCAAAAACAAATAATTTTTGCGAAAAATTCGCCCGGCTGCGGCGTTGCAAAAAAAATCTCAATCCCCACAACCATAAGGGTGTTCCGGTTGAGATTCTTTTTGCGCCTTGCATCCGAACTAATTTTCCGCAAAAATGGCGGTTCGTTGCTGCTGCAGCCCTTTTGTGTTGTGCTAAAAAAAACTGCAGACCCGTGTCTCAATGATTAGAGCTTAAACCTGCCGACCATCTCGTTAAGACTTTCCGCCAGCTTGGATAGCTCAAGCGCACTATCATTTATGTGTTTGGTGCCGGCCGTGATTTCATCGGCTGACTGACTGACCTGGTGGACATCCTCTGTGACCTCGCTTGCCACGGTGGATGTCTGGTTGACATTCTCATTGACCTCCTGAACACCAGTGGCTGCCTGGCTGACATTATTAGAAATTTCCTGGGTTGTGACAGACTGCTCTTCAATGGCAGAGGCAACAGATGTGACAATCGAGTTGATATCGTCAATGATTTCCACAATTGTCTTTATCGCGTCGACAGACTCCGTGGTTGTTGCCTGAACCTCACCGATTTTCAAACCGATTTCGTCAGTCGCCTGGGCAGTTTGCCGTGCAAGTTCCTTAATTTCACCGGCCACAACAGCAAAACCCTTACCGGCTTCTCCGGCTCTGGCGGCCTCTATGGTTGCATTCAGCGCCAGAAGATTTGTCTGTTCAGAAATATCGGATATGGTTTCGGTCACTTTGCTGATCTGCGTTGCGGCCCGGCCTAACGCATCCACTTTCGTGGAAATTTGTTCGGCTTTTTCAACGGCCTGGGTCGTTGTCCGGCTTCCCTTGGCGGTATTGGTTGAAATTTCATTGATCGTTGCAGACATCTCTTCTGCGGCGGCGACAATCATCTGCAGGTTGGCACTTGTCTGCTCTGTGGCAGCAGCCACACTGTTCATCGCCGTTGCCATCTCTTCTGCGGCCGAGGAAACGTTATTTGCTCTCTGGGAGGACTGTTCTGCACCGGTTGTCATCTGCCGGGACACTGCCGACAGTTCCGTAGAAGACGATGTCAAGGTCTGAACCCCTTGTGAAATATCCGCAAACATATTTTTCAAATTATCAGTCATTTGTTTCATACTGGCATACACACCACAGAGTTGTCTTCCGTTAGTTTTGAATTCATACGTAAGATCACCGGCCGCTATACGGTCAGCCACTTTGGCGATTTCAGACGGATCATTTCCCAGAAGCGCCATGATGCCTCGAACAAACCACAGAATCGCCACAATTGTCAGGACCAGAAAAATGCAGCCGACGGTCAGAATCATATTGCGAATCGAAACCACAGGGGCCAAAAACTCCGATTTATTCTGGGTGACCACAAGGCTCCAGCCTGTGGCAGGTACAGGTGCGAAACCTGCAATCTTATCAACCCCTTTAAAGTGATATTCTTCAACACCTGTTTCCAGGCCCAACGATTTCTTGGCAATGTCCTCCATCCCTTCAAGGGTCGCCATATTTAGCTTAAAAATATAATCTTTAACGGGATGAGCGATAAAAAGCCCGTCATTACCCACCATAAACGGATAGCCCGTCTCGCCGATTTTCGTCTGCGTAATTTTTTCGGATAAAACCGTCAGTTTCACAACTGATCCAAAAATACCAGCAAACGTCCCGGAACTGTTCCGCAAAGGAACAGCGATGACAAAAACAGAATGCCCGCTGGCCTTTGAAATAACCGGTTCACCGATGGTGATCTTACCGGATTTGGCAGACTCAAAATAATTCCTTTCAGCCACGCTTATTTTTTTCCGTCCGGATTCTTCGCCGGAGCCGTCAGCAAGGACAAGGAGAAGGCCGGATGAATTCGTAACAAAAATACCATCATAATTTTTTTGAATCTTTTGATATACCGTTGAAAGATATGCTCCAGCAGCAGACACCTCAGAAAAACTATTTTCTAAGTCTTCAGCCCCGGCATTATCAATCATTTTTTGGATCAAGGGCTCCGACGCGATCATCCGGGCTTTTTCAATTTCCTGCTCAATGTAAAGATTCACCATGGTTGCAAGATTTTGTGCGGTGAGTTTTGCCTGTCCCTCTGCAATGTTAAACAGTGCAGAAGAGGCTTTGTTTATTGAAAATAGTCCCACGACAATCAGCGGAAGCATTGCTGCCACCACGCCACCAATGATTAATTTTGATTTTAATGTTATTTTTCTCATTACTATCTCCTCGCATGAAAATTTAACCAATTTTTAATTTTTCGGGATTCATTCTTTTAACAAACAATCATCTAAAAAAATCAAAAAGTATGCCAATATACCAACTTATTGAATTACTTTCATCTTTCGCTGTGAATTGGACCTGATCGTTATAAAAATTGAGATATTATACAGATTATGCCTATTGATGGGAAGTCTGATTTATTTTAATTTCTTGGAAAACCCGACAGCTAATACCTCTTGACAGAATAAAGGCCTATCCTGTAAGAAAGAATCACTTACACCAACATCAAGGAGTTTTTGAAGATCTGCTGTTCTCATTGTCTTTTCTGTCGGCAGCGACACGCTTTTAAAATTATATCGCAATGCTTATATCCCGGGCCCAGCCCTTTCGGCAGCCCTTGTAACCAAAATTGAAGACGGGTAGGACACTATAATGAGCAATAAAAATATATTACAAAAAGACAATAATTTTAAACATCTTTCCCATTTGGGTTGGACATCTCATTTCCAGAAACATTTTGAAAATATTGACAATAACGCTCTTATTCCGGCCCGGGTGACCGGGGTTAGAAAAAAATATTTTTTTATCAATGACGGCAAAGAAGAACTGCTGGCAACCCCGGCCGGGAAACTTCAACAGGAGAGTAGCAGCACATACCCGGTGGTCGGCGACTGGGTTATGGTCAGACAAACAGCTATAGAAGGGATATTGCCGCGAAAAAACACCCTGACCAGGGGTGCTGCAGGCATGCGAGGCCGGAAATCAGGCGAGTACAGGGAGCAGACAATCGCGGCCAATCTTGACACCGTATTTATAGTTACCGGCCTTGACCAGGATTTTAATCTGCGCCGCATTGAGCGCTACCTGACCCTGGTTTACAATTGTGGGTTGACCCCGGTAATCATCCTGACGAAAGCGGACCTTCACCAGGACCCCAAACATTTTTTAAGCGAAACGGAAACCATTGCATTCGGGGTTCCCGTACACCTGGTATCTGCTTTTAATGATACAGGGCTCTCCGACTTGACACCCTATCTGGAGCATGGCCGGACCTGTGTCATGGTGGGATCTTCCGGTACAGGTAAATCCACGCTGATCAATCGGCTATGCGGCGAAACCGTCCAGGCCACCGGTGAGGTAAGTGCCCATATGGGAAAGGGGACGCACACCACCACGTCCCGGGATCTGATCATGATGCCCCAAGGCGGAATGATTATTGACAATCCCGGCATCCGCGAAATCAGCTTCTGGGAGATTGACCAGGGTGTTGAATCTACCTTTCCGGAAATAGAAGCCCTGGGGGCAGAATGCCGCTTTTCAGACTGCACCCACACCCACGAACCCGGGTGCCGGGTGCTTAAAGCCGTCCAGGACAAAGAATTGACCGAAGCCAGGCTGGAAAACTATCTAAAGATGAAACGAGAGCTGGAATACATCTCCGCCCGGAAAAATAAAAGCGCAGATCGTGTGGAAAAAGAGCGATGGAAAGGGGTGTCCAAGAAAATTAAGACCATAAACAAAAAGAAATCCTTCTAAGCAAGGTTCTTTTTTAAAACCATATTATTTATATGAAAGTCGACATTGAGCAGTTGAATTTTAAAAAATTTGAATATACCCTCTTTGCACCATTATAATCAACACACACAGAGGGCCAAACATTGGAAACCGTCACAGTCGAACGTATTGACCACTTGGGTATTGTTGCCGGCGTTATCAAGGATTTGAAAATCATCGAAATGATTGACTCCCGCATACCAAAAGATGAGAAGGAAAATATCAGTGCCGGAGAAGCTATCGCCGGCATGGTTCTAAATGGACTGGGTTTTTCCAATCGGCCGCTGTCGCTGACGCCTCAATTTTTCGAAAACAAGCCGCTGGATGTTTTGTTCCGTCCAAGAGTGAAAGCCTCGGACTTCAATCACTACAAGCTGGGGCGCAGTCTTGATGATGCGGTCGACTACGGCTCTGAATTGCTTTTCAACGAAATATCCTCATCTGCCTGTCGGTCGGAAAGTATCCATTTGCTTTTCAACCATCTGGACACCTCATCTTTTTCATTAACCGGAGAATATCTTCCGGATTCGGATGAACATGCCATCAAAATAACTCATGGTTACTCCAAGGATCATCGTCCTGATTTGAAACAGGCTGTGCTGGAGCTGATGGTGTCCCAAGATGGTGGCATTCCCATTTTGTGTAAGTGCTGGGACGGGAATGCTTCGGACAATACCGTGTTCAAAGAACGCAGCAGTGAACTTATCCGTCAGTTCAAAGCGAGCGATACCCCTCGTTACCTGGTTATGGATTCGAAAGGGTATACCAAATCCAATGCTTCCAACTTGAAAGATATCCCGTTTATCACCCGCATCCCGGGATCCATTTCCATTGTGAAGACCGTCATCGAACAGGCCCTGCAATGGGATCAGTGGGTGGAGATTAACGATGACTATCAGTGCCAGACGTTGGAGTTAGGACATTATGGAATTGATCAACGTTGGTTGATCATTCGCTCCAAAGGAGCTTTGGAGCGCGCAGTCAAGAGCGTTGAAAGAACCATTTCAAAAGAGAAGAAGCGCGCTGAAAAAGAGCTTTTCCATCTTCAGGCCCAACGATTTGATTCGGAAGCCGAAGCGTCGAGAATGGCTTCCGATTTATCAAAGACCCTTTATTTTTTGCATCTTCGTTGTTTGTCAAAAAAGCATCTCGTGTCGAAGGAATGTTGATGGTGATGACCTTATCATTATTAGTTTACTCCATTGCCCAGCGGCGCATGCGGAACGAATTGAAGCGCCTTGAAACAACACTGCCCAATCAGATTGGGAAACCTGTTCAAAACCCGACTCTTCGCTGGATTTTTCAACAAATGGAAGGTATCGACTGTGTGAATATTTCCCATAAAGAAGGTGAAGTCCAGTGTCTTATCAATGGGTTAAATGACATACGGAGGAAAATATTAACTCTTTTTGGACAGACCGTATCAGAAATATATCAAATTTCTTTTGAATAGGTCTGCCCAATGTCGATGAAAGAACTAAACTAACCAGTTAATTTCTTTAATTATTTGTTGTGGCCTAACCTCGGTGAAAGACCAGGTCGGCCATGGCCGTTCTTAAAAAGCCCTGATTGTTCGTTGCAAACGCTCAGGGCTTTTTGGATTTTAGAAATTATTTTTCAGGTGCTTCACGCAGGCGGGGGTTGGTACCATGGGGGAGGAATAAAATCATTAGAAAAACGTGAACCGCCAGATTTTAATGGATTCAAAGGGTCCTCATCAATAAAATCATACGGGAAAAAATCCTCATTTTTTTCTGGTCTCTCTCCTGTATCAAGCCATTCGTCCATGGCCTCTATGGTTTTCACCCACTCTTCCGGTGTGAATGTACAATGCCCGACTGCCTCCACAAACACCTGCAATAACAAATTTTCATGACCTGCATTTGCAACAGTCTCAAGATAAACGCTCTCATGCCTCGGAGGGACGAGACCGTCTTTAATCGTGTGCATACTAATTACCGGCTTGTAAATTTCACCGGAAAAATCTCCAAACCTAGCTAAATATTTTCGGGCCCTCTTATTAGCCTTGACCTTTTGACTGTTCATATAAGTTAAAAGGTCGTTCGTGTTAACACCCAATTTATTAAGATATTCAGACTCGTCAGCGCTAAGACGATACACATGGTCCATATTCTGACCAATTGCTCCGCCGGCTTTATTTTCAAGGTCTGCACGAACTTCAGTGACAAAAAGCATATCAGTGTAAAACCAATTAAAATCCGGTGAGAAGAATGGTGAAAATCCTTCTTCAGGCAATTTGTTTACAAGTCGGATGAATTCAAGAAGACCATTATAAAGAGGGTCGTTCATATCTTGATACAATTTAAAGAAAACGTCATCGTTAAAACGAATATTATTATTTACATCTCCAATAGGCCCCCATTCTTCTTCAGGCCATCCAAAAGCGGCGTCATACGCCAGTGCAAAATCAATTGCTATGTCCCATGTCTTTGAGGTACCCGCGCCGACTGTACTACCCGTAATAATTCCGTCATATAACCGGGGATGTTTTTCCAGGATTTTTAATGCGATAATACTGCCTTGGGAGCGTCCCCATAGAATAGTATGTTCCGGATATTGACCATGTCTCAGCATTAAAGTAAAACAGGCTTGAAAAGTCAGTGCCAGAGTATCTCTAATTCCATCCTCCACGACCCAACCTAATAATCCATCTTCCGTAAATCGTTTATCTTCTTTATAGTTCGATGCAGCAAGCGCATACCCCATTTCCAACAGTGTGGTTTCAAGGCTTTTTGTTAATGCATTGTCGTCCCAGGGGTAACCTGGAACATTGGTTAACGGTGTTACACCGACAATGGGAATCTGAATCTGAGAATCGAAAATAGGTGTGTTATCTTTATTTAGCATTATTGCCGTTCCCGTTCCACGAGCATAAATAAGCAGCTTGCCATTCCATTTTCTAGGAACGACTATCCTGAATGGTGCGTTTCGCTGGGAGAAGACGCCTGTAAGCCCCAGGTATTCAGTATATTTACAGTGATTGTCTGTTATTTTACCTCTTTTTTTCAGCACGATGGCTTGAGCTGTTTGCCCCGATAGACCGAGAATGAAAACAATGACGCTGAAAAATATCAACAACGTACACACCGTCTTTTTCATGTGATTCTCCTTAGAATATATAAAAATTTAAAATAGACACCGCAAACTACGGCATAAAGCCTGTTTAAAAATAGATAAATCAGATGCAATCACATGAGAATGCCCCCAACCCATCCTCAAATTTGCGGTTAATAGTCCGGCTATCAATCGAAAATTTGCGAAAATTGGTTCTCATTTCATGAAATTTCGCTTCAATTCCCTAATTTTTAAACAGAATACCAAGGTGTTACCCGTTTTCTTTTTTAATGTCAATTCGAAAAAACCTTTCATAGATTTTCGTACTTTTGTTGACAAGAAGCAATTTATTATCCTACGATACCCGACTATTCAATGTGTTAAGCAGTTTAATCAATATCAAATTACGGAATCACAGCAATCATATGACTCAAAAAACATTAAACCGCGGTAGTAAGGGCATGCAGCTTCAATACATTACAAAGCTGGTCGCCGGCCTGTTGGCACTGCTTCTTTTTTCATCCTGTACAATGAAAAAAAACGTACCGGTCGCCGATGATTCACGGGTCCGCCAATTGAAGAAGATAGAAAAAACAGAGAAAAAAAATACGATCGTTGATGATTCACGGATTCGCCAATTAGAGAAGAAAAATGCAGAGCTGACCAGCAAGTTGGCTGAGCAGAAAATGCTTTCAAAGAAATTACAACAAAAATTGCTCATAAAGCACAAAAAAACCGATGCCTGCCGGCAGGCGAACCAAAAACTGATCAAAGAACTATTGCAAAGCAAGGCTAAACTGGCGACCCGGGGGAGCAAACTGGAAGCGGCCACCCTTATCGCCGAGGCCACGGCCGTCATCAGTAATGTGGAAGAAAAGCCCTTGAATGGGCCGCAGAAAATTATCTGGGAAAAGGCATTAGAAAACCTGAAAGAAAGTAAACATCAACTGGCAGAAAGAAACTATGAAAGTTCGGCCTACTTGTCCAGAGAAGCGATGGCGCAGGCAAAAGGCATCGATATAGGTGATGATAGCAGCAACACCGGTCCCGCGGAAAAAGAAATTTTTTTTTCAACGCCCTTGCAGATGAATTTGTTTACAACCGGGAATCTCCGGAAAGGTCCGTCTATAAAAGCTGGGGTCAAAAAAGTACTTCAGGAAGGAAGCAAAGTTATTGCCTTCGGGTATAAACAAGATTGGGTGAAAGTCAAATTAGCAGATACTGCCGAAACCGGCTGGATCCATCTATCCCTTTTTTATTAAACCCCAACAATGCATGTTTTCCTACCCTTTCACCGTCCATTTATTGATCACTATCAGCCTGGTAAACAACCCGGTTTCGTCCTTCACTCTTGGCCCGGTAGAGTGCCATATCGGCTCGACGGACGACGTTTTGTTCATCTCCGTCCTGTTTATGGATTCTGCCGATACCAACGGAAATACGGACCTGGATTTCCTGCTCTTCATAAATAAATATATGGCCTGCAACGGCTTTTCTGATACGTTCGGCCGCCTGGATGGACTCATCCACCCCGGACTCTGCAAGGATCACGAGAAATTCCTCTCCGCCGTACCGGCCGGCAGAGTCGACATTACGCAAATTTTCATTAAAAAGTTCCGCCACCTGTTTTAACACCATATCCCCGGCCTGGTGCCCATATGTATCATTAACAACTTTAAAGTGATCCACGTCAAGCATTAATACGGAAAACTCTGTTTCATATCGACGGTAATATTCATAGTGATCACGCAGGATACTCATCACCCGTTTTCTGTTATTCAAACCCGTCAGGGGGTCAATTGTCGCCAGTTGCTCCAGTCTTGCCTGGCTGAGCTTCAATTTGGCGACCATGTCATTAAAAACAGTGGTTGCAAACCCAATTTCATCGTTGCGGCGTACTGGAAGATGGACATTCAGATCACCTTCAGCTACCCTTTCAGCCCCTCTGGTCAAAGCCGACAATGGCACAATGATCTGCCGTGTCAGCAGATAAGCCACAAGACCCATAAGAACACCAAAGCAGCAGATAATAATAATATTCCGATGACGGGCATGGATCAGCCCGGAGAAAGCCTTTTTATAATTTTCCGCAATAAAAAGCCCCCATTCCAGTTCTCGAAACGGGACCACCAGCCCCATTAAGCGCTCACCCCTGCTGTTGGTATATTCACGAAGCGTTTGACTGTCAGCAGTCAATGCCGGATAGATCTCGTTGAGAACTTTTTTGGCCCCCCTGCCATATAGAAACTGCCGACCTGTTTTTATATCCACAAGGGATTCATAGGTCCAGTCACCAGAGCCTCCAAATTTCACCGGATCCAATAAAGGTAGTAATCCGGTGAGTCTGACTTCAATCGCCAGCAATGTTTCATATTCATAAAGTTGATCCAGAAAAAGAGGAACGCCGATCAGAATAAGGGGCGACTTATCCCTTGAATCAATATACGCGTTTCCCTTGAACCATTGTCTGTCTGAAATCTGCTCGATGTAATCATCAGGAAAGGGAAACGGCCGGTCACCACCGCCGTTTTCAGAAGCGACGATAACAGAACCGGTCCTGGAAAGAACAAAAATCCGAACATAACCTTTAAATTGATGCTGCAGTGTACTGAGGTAGGTTTCAAGTATTTTGATATTTGGGCACCGTTTTTTACTGTCATCCACCCTTTCTTCAGACGTTTTAAGATAAGCCGTAACCGCTTCCGATACAATGGACGCGTTGGAGAACACAGTCAGATCATAAACCCGCTTTTTAAGCCATAGGGAGATTTCCTGTTCCATGATCTGCGCAGAGTCGGCAAACTTTTGCTTAACCTTTTCTTCCAGTGTCGTTTGCAGCATATTCTGGAGCAAAAGCCCCATGCATAAAGACGGTATGGCCGTAACCAATACCGCAAAAACAAGAATCCGGTTCCTGATACTCAATAGATATCTGTTTTTATTTTTCCGCTTGCCCATAGATGGCTAAGGATTATACTTCTTTCAATACCTTAAGAGTTATTGATTCAACAAGGTCTTTGGTTTTTTCTTTATATTCGAGCATATGCGGAGATGATAAATGCGCCTTTAAATCTTCTACACTGCGCCATTTTTCAATGATGGTAACCGCAGTGTCATTCAATTCCTGTGGGGGCAGCTCTGTTGGCATGTCAACAGTCGGGATATATTCAATACATCCTTTTTCCTCAAAAACAGCAGGCATATTGGATTTAAAAATTTCAATAAACTTGTTTAATTGACCGTCTTTAACATAAATTGATGCAATCACGCTTATCATGGTTAAAATCCTTACTTTTAGAAAATCATTATTCTTCATCCACAGCTTTAGTCGTGAATAATCGCAACCCGTCCAACTAAACCATTTTCTAATCTGACCTTAATACCATGTGGATGTGAAGAAGATTTTGTCAAAATATTTTTCACTACACCTTCAGTCAGTTTTCCTGAGCGCTGATCTTTTTTTAATATGACAGAAACTTTTAGTCCCGGTTTGATCAAAGCTCTTTTCCGGCCGTCACTCATTTGAGCGTTCCCCAATTATCTTTTAAGATTTTGTTTTAAGTGGTTGAAATCCGACTTTAAAGAAAAGGATAGACTAAAAAAATCCAGATGACAACCGCATTCACCCGCCATGATAGACGATCAGTGCCGCTTAGGCTACCCAAAGCGGCCTAACGGTTGTTTGTATATCTATTTTTCAGGTGGGGCAGGGTTGTTCAAGCGGTCAAAATTTTCAAATATATTATTGATGGTTACCCTGCAACGGGTCATTTCATCCGGATCAATTCCCTGCTCTGCCTCTTCTAACATTTCTTCTACAAAACCAACAAGATGAGGTTTCAATTCTTTGGCTTTATTTGTAAGATAAACAAGGTTGCTGCGTTTATCATTTCGGTCAGGAATCCTGAGTACAATATTTTTTTTCTCAAGTCCATTTAAAAGGCGGGTAATAGCGGCTTTGTCTTTTACGGCGATCTGGGCAAGGGCCTGCTGCGTCTGCCCGTCCTGACGGTAAAGGTGGACCAGGATGCTCCACTGCTCGTAACTGACATCAATTCCGGCATCCTGGAATTTTTTTGACAGCCGTTTTATGATTGCCCGGGATAACCGGCCCACAAGATAGCCAATGGATTGGTCAATGATCTTGCTGTAGTCGTCCACTTATTTCTTTTTAAAAATATTTTTTAAATAAGAGACCCAGATGCCACTGAGAAACCAGGAATACGCCCAAGTACCAAGTGTAATGACAATAAAGGCCTTGACAATATCCATGGGGCTGCCGTCAAGGGAAAATCCAGGCACGTATCCAAAAAGAAGGGGGCCCAGATACAAAAATTTGGCAAATTTAAAAGAGGCCAGGGCTGTACGCCACATATTTGCCTTGGCAATGGTCGCACCCGCAAAAGCGGCAATACAGACAGGCGGTGTTATATTTGAATCCTGGGACAACCAGTAAACAATCATATGCGCAGCAATCTGATTGACCCCAAGATGCGTCAGGGCCGGTACCGCAACAACTGCAGTAATCAAATAAGCGGCGGTTACCGGAACGCCCATACCTAATACCAGGGAGGCCAGGGCCACAAGCATGATGGTCAAAAGCAGGGATCCGCCGGCAAGCTCGATCATGATATCTGCAAAGGTTAATACCAGGCCGGAAAAGGTTAAAACACCAATAATAATTCCTATAACACCGACCGTAGCGCCGATTTTAAGACTGTTTTCTGTACCGGAGCGGGCAGCCTCAAGAAAATTCACCAATCCAGGTTTCACCTTTTCAGGTTTTTTTATGTATACAAAAATAGCGGCAATAAAACCGATCAGTAAGCCAACCCACTGGGGTATGACTACGCTGCCGGGACTTCCCACAAAACCGTTGATCAAAGATATTAAAAATACACCGGTTACGAGCAGGGCCATGGTCAGATCCATGGAGGTATCAAATCTCACCCGACTGATAAAAAGACAGGTAACAAGGCCAAGGATAGCTGAAAATCCGGGAGAATACCCCGTGAGCATCAAAATGGTGATGGAGATCAGGGGAAGTGTATAAAACCATTCGGTTTTAAAAATATGGCCGGCAGACTGTTCACTTTTTTCTCCGACAATATTATCTTTTTTGGCCTCATAGTGAACCATGCAGAATACACTGAAAAAATACATGAATGCAGGGAAGATGGCCACAAGCATAATTTTTGAATAGGGGACCCCGGTCAACTCTGCCATGATAAAACCGCCTGCACCCATGATAGGGGGCATGAACATCCCGCCAATGGAAGCTGCCGGCTCAATACCACCGGCCACATGGGGTTTGAATCCTGCTTTTTTCATCATGGGGATGGTGAACATGCCTGTGGAAACGGTATTGGCTATGGCTGAGCCGGAGATTGAGCCGAAAAGTCCGGATGCGATGACGGAGACCTTAGCCGGGCCGCCGATCTTATGACCAACAGCAGCCAGGGGCCAGTCAATAAAAAATTTCTGGGCCCCGCATTTTTCAAGAAAGGCCCCGAACAGAACAAATAAAATTACATATGTTGCCAGAACATTAGCCATGATGCCGAAGACACCGTCACTTTTGTAGAATATGCTGATGCACAACTCCGTAAATGGTGCACCGGCATGGGAAATTAAATCCGGGGCCATATATCCGTACACCCCGTAAATCAGCATCAAGGCACCCATAATAACAAACACATTACCGACAACGCGGCGGGCCAGCTCGATACCGATAAGCACCCCGATGACGGCAAAAACCATATCAACCATTGTTTCAGCACCGGTCCGGTAATTGATGACTTCAAAAAGGAAAATCCAGTATCCGATTGAAATAATGGATAAAAGTATCAGCACATAATCAATAATCCTGCCGACAAAGGATTTTGATTTATACAACAGGAAGACAAGGATATAGGTAATGATAACATATATCCCCCGGTGATACTGCGTTGCCATGGGCTGCACGATGGCAGACCAGGAGTAAAATAGAACCAGAAATATTGAAAGAACATCAAATATAATTTGTTCCAGTCGATTAAGTTTTTCGTACACGGGATTCTTCCTGTCTATTATTTATTCAAATTATTCAAAATGCAATTCGGACATAAAGGCTTATCCAAGCCTTTATGTCCAGTTAGAATGAAGCTTGTTTAGGATCTATAATACCCCTTTTTCCTTCCAGAATTTTTCAGCACCTGGATGAAAGGGGGTAACGATACCGTTAGCGCCACTTTCAATAGCCATATCTTTAAATGTTTTTTTCTGGGCTTTCATATGGGCAAGCCCCTCATCGGAAAAAATCAGGGAAAGCATCTTGTAAACTGTCTCATTAGACACTTTAGCATTTGCAACCCAAAGGGTGGAATCCTGGAATGAAGGCGTGTCAAAATCTACGCCTTTATATGTGTTGGCAGGAATAGCCAATTTTGCAAAATAGGGATATTTGTCATAAAAACCTGTTGATTTTGCATCTGCATCAAGATCAACCATAGCGATATCATTGGTTTGGGCTGCCATCATGACGGCTCCGGAGGGGAATGCAGTGAACAGCCAGAATGCGTCAAGCTGATTGTTGCCAAAGGCCTGGGCGGCATCATTGTATCCCATGGCGTTTCTTTCTATTTTATCCCATACGCCCATATGTTTAAAAAAGAGCTCGCAATTGGCAAATGCGCCAGAACCGGCATTGCCGACACCAACTTTTTTACCCACAAGGTCTTTAGTGCTTTTGATGCCCGAACCTTTGTGAACAACAAGCTGTGCCGGTGCGCCGTAAAGCCATGCCACAGCCAGTACGTTTTCATATGTTCTGGTATCGTTTGACAGCATACCATGGCGTCCCTGGTAGACATGCCCGGAATAAACTACGCTCATCTGCTGTCTGCCGGCATTGGTTTTTCTTAAATTTTCAGTTGAGCCGCCGGAAGACTGGGCCTGAACCCTAAACGCTTTAACTTCTTTCATTGGTTTATAAACTTGAATGCTGTTTGCCACGACCTGAAATGTTCCGCCCGCAGGGCCGCCGCCGAATACAACTCTTTCCTTGGCAAGGCCAGGCTGGCAAAAAACCATGGAAACGACTCCGATAAAGCCAAGAATCAATAGATATTTACCTTTCATAATGTTCTCCTGTTTACTGTTAATATTTTTAAAAATTAATAAGTTGAACTGTAACCCACATTATCAACCTGCCCTAAAAATATCAATGAGAGTATTTTTGTGAGGGTTTGGGTCGGTGTGTCTGGCATGTGGTATGATTCAACTTTGGGTATGCACTATCTGTTGTCCATGCAAATCCGGGCCGCCACATTGACCGCTTCAACACCGTCGGAAGAATATTCAGCGCCAATGGATTCAGCCCATTCCCGGGTCACCACGGCACCGCCCACCATGACCTTGCATGCAAGCCCGTTCTCCTTTGCCAGGGCAATGACTTCGGGCATACGTACCATCGTGGTGGTCATCAGGGCGGACAACCCGATAAGATCTGCTTTGTGGGTCTGGGCCGCCTCAATGATATTTTCGGCCGTGACATCCTTGCCCAAATCAATCACATCAAACCCAAAATTTCTAAGCATCAGCACCACGATGTTTTTACCAATGTCGTGGATATCCCCCTGAACCGTGGCAAAGACCAGGGTACCTTTTTTTTCATTGGAACCGGCAGCCTGAAGAGCGGGTTCAAGCACGGCAAACCCGTTTTGCATGGTCTCGGCACTGGCAATGAGCTGGGGAAGGAAATACTTTTTTTGGTCATAGTATTCCCCCACGGTCATGATGGCCGGAATCATCTTTTTTTCCAACAGTTCGGACGGGGCAATCCCCTTTTCAAGGGCTTGATTACAAAGCCGTTCAATATCTTCCCTTCGACCCTCAATCACCGCCGCCACAATCTGCTCTTCCACGGGCAGATCCGCTTCTTTTTTGGCGGTTGTCTCTTTTTTCTTTTCCGCGTTTTTATCCTTGGCAAATCGCTGGATGTATGACAAAGCATCCCGGTCCCGGCCGGTTAAAACATCCGAGGCCGATTTAGTATTCATCAAAAGCTCATGGGAAGGATTGGCAATGGCCCAGGAGAGCCCGGCACCGGCCGCCATGGCAAAAAAGGAGGCATTCACCCACCCGCGCTCGGGCAGACCAAAGGAAATGTTTGACAATCCGAGAACTGTGCCAAACCCCTGTTCCGAAGCCCATTTAACGGTTGCAAGGGTCTCTTTGGCGGCCTGGGGATTGCTAGATACGGTCATGACCAGCCCGTCCACAACCAGATCTTTGTTTTTATACCCATAGGCTGCGGCCCGTTGGGCAATTTCAGTGACCAGCTCTTTTCTTCGTTCAGCCTTGTCCGGCAACTCATTGTCGGCCAAGGGCAGCACAATGAGCATAGACCCATACTTGGCCGCCACCGGCAAAAGCCTTTCAAGTTTCTCTTTTTCGGCTGAAATTGAGTTGATCAACGCCCGGCCCGGATAGTACCGTACGGCCGCTTCCACCACATCCGGGTCCGAGGAGTCAATAACCAGGGGCAGATTGACCACCGGCACCACACTTGAAATGATATCTAAAAGGGTCTGTTTTTCATCAATCCCGGGCATGCCCGCGTTGATGTCCAGCAGGTCGGCCCCGGCCGCGGCCTGGTCCCGGGCCAGTTTGCGCACATAGGCCATGTTCCCCGCTTTCAGTTCCCCTTGCAGGATCTTTTTCCCGGTGGGGTTGATGCGTTCACCGATAATGCGGATCGTACTGTTTGAACCTGTAATCAGCGCCTGGGTGGCCGAGGAGAGCATGGCCGTTTCCACCGGCTTTCTTTCCAACGGCGTAAGCTCTTTCATGCCCCGGGCCAGTTTGGCGATATGCTCGGGGTTGGTACCGCAGCAACCCCCCATGATGTTGACACCGGCTTCGGCAAAGGAGTGGGCAAAACCGCTGAACTCATCGGCATCCATGGGAAATACGGTTTCGTTGTCTTTTATGACGGGCATTCCCGCATTGGGTTTGGCCATCACCGGAATCTGTACCATCTTTCGGATACGCCGGATAACGTTAAGCATCTCTGTGGGACCGGTGGAGCAGTTGACGCCCACCACATCAGCCCCTAAACTCTCAAGGGTGACAGCCATGGCCTCGGGCGTGGTGCCGTTTAAGCTGTGCCCGGTTTCATCAAATGTCATGGAGACCATGGTAAATCCGGCGCAAAGCTCCTTGACCGCAAGCAGGGCGGCCCGGCTTTCCTGGATATCAATCTGGGTTTCTATGACAAAAAGATCCACGCCACCGTCAATCAACCCCTTTACCTGGCGTTTAAATCCCTGGATGGCCTGTTCAAAATCAAGGTCGCCAAAGGGCATGATAAATCGGCCGCAGGGACCGATATCCCCGACGATCAGCGGGCGGATACCTTCCCGGGCCGCCAGTTCATCCGCCGTTTTAACCGCATTTTCTGCAATCTTGCAGTTGATCTGCTCTGTTTTATCGGCAGCCCCGAACTCTTCAAGTTTCCAAGGAGTACCGCCAAAAGTGCAAGTGTAGAGCATATCTGAACCTGCCCGGGCATAGGCGCGGTATATGTCGGCCGATACGTCGGGATTTTCCATGGACCATAGTTCCGGGCTTACCCCCGGCGGCAGGCCGCGTTTCTGCATTTCAGTGCCGGTGGCACCGTCCAGGATAAGAATTCGTTTATTAATAATGTCCAGTATGCTTTTGTTTTTTTCTCCCACGTTGTCTTTACTCCCCTGTCACTTTTGATATACCGCAAAAGGCGGTAACGCTTTTTTCCGGCATCAGGATACAGGTGTCCGTTATGGCCACCCCAAGCGTTTCCATTTTAAGAATATGATATACATTTGCCTGAAACCGGATGTCAAAATCCCCATAACCGGCAGAAAACCGCTTTAATTTCAATGTTTTTCTTTCTCTGACCAGCTCTTTGTTGAACAATGCCATCAGCCAGTCAAATCCTTCATCTACAATTTCAGATGCCGCAGCATCCACGACCACAGCCCCGGTCATTTTTTTGTCTTTCTGGAGCTGTTTAATCTCATCGGCAACCGCCTGACCGCCGGTAATACCCATAATAAGCAACTGATCGGCCTTCCCCAGAAACCGGGTAAATCTTGCACTTTCAAACACCGTATCAGATTGCTTCAATGCAACGGTTCCCTTCCCGTGGTCAATCTGTATATCCCCGATACGGGCCGTGGCCTTGAGATGGATATGGTCCGCCGCATAGGTGATCCATCTATCCACCTCAGACATCATCCGCTGTGAGATTTCATTTTGACGGCGCTGATACCCCAAGCGTTTAAGGATTTTATGCCTTGGCACTTTTAAAGGGATATATGGAAAGGTTCTAAGCGGCTGCATCGGGTTAATATATCAGGTTTTTTTTTTTATGAAAGTTTTTTCAATTGGATTGGCAGGTTATGCGCTTGTAGCGTCCTTGCAGTTTGATATCAGATTTCGAATGGTTCATGGCAGATGACCGTTTCCAATCAAGTTGATAAATTGAATTATAAGGATACCGGCCACAGTGAAGGTCGGAAACTGTTGATCAAATTACAAAACGCACTATCAGGTATAATTCCCATACAACCACGCAGGCAAAAAAACTGAAAAATACCATAAGCATGTACTCGGCTCGTATCCTGAAAGACCGGAAAAATGCATGGCTTATTAAAACAGTAATCGTAACCGCGGCCGCTGTTAAAAAATATTTAACAGATATGAAAAGATAAGGACCCTTGTTAAGATAATAGGCCATAATCTTATTGAGTTCCACAGCACCATGATCGATAAGCAAAAGCGTCAGAAAGGCATCGACCACACTAAATAATAATGTTGCCACCAGGAAATAAAACCATTTCGGTGGGTAATAATCCAGGATATTAACTCTGGTCCGGTCACTTTTCCTACGCACACGACGACGGCGCCCCGGTGTAAATAGCCATCGAAGACCCCCAAAACGATTCAAGCGCCGATCGGTAGTTGAGCGTTTTATGTAATTTATGGATGTTGAATTCATTCTAAATAAATCAGCAAATACTATGCCTCTTTTGTTTTTGTTTGGAATAGAAGATATCGTCATGATATGTGTTTTAGCTTATATATTCAATAATATATGAAATTTTTTTATAAGCTTTTATCAAACAAATGTTTTATTGATAAGAAATTATTTCAATTATTTTTTATGAAAAAAAATATACAATATTATAACTTAATATACCAATGAAACTAGTACTCAATAACATGTCTCAGATTTCTGTTGTGATTATACATTCTAAGAACCCCCTGCTATAATCAGCTTGATTGGGTATATAAAGTTTATCTATTGATGAATCTATAGTCATTGCCCTTTCCTTATCATAAATATTTAAAATTGCTATCAAAATCAAACATTCTCCGGTAGGCAAGTTTTCCCATTACAGACCACGACAGCACCCCATCTGATCCGGATGTCTCATCGGACCACGGGGTGATTTTCGCGGTGAACCTCATTGAAATGGCCGTGCCCGAGGAAAAGAATATCTTTGAAGACAACACCGAAATGCGCCTGGTTATCCACCAGGTGCACCGATACAAAGAAGCCTCAAAACCCTTGGTCCGCTATTCTTTTCAGGCCCAGACCCCGGATTTTTTCCACCGTATGCAAGAGAGCTGGCCACAGCTTATAGAAAGCCCAAAGCCGTTGAGTGCGATCCGGGAATTTTTAAATGACCGGGATAACCAGGTGGTGATCACCGATGTTCAGAGAAATTGGGAGGACCGCCTGGAGAAACTCGGCCTGGATCCATGGCTAGTGGACCGGCAGATTGATTTTGCCAGAAGCGAAGGGGGATCAAGGATGCGTTCCGGTTCCGGTGTGAAGCAGACTTTCTCTCTTTTTTCCTGGGGTGTGCCACGGATATGAATTATGCAAAACAACTTCTTGCCGCCACGCTGACCAACATGGAAAAGATGAGAACCATGCCCTGGATGCCGCAGATATCCTGGCCCGGATCAATCTGATCGCCAGCAGGTTTAAAGATAAGGAAGAAGCATTGGCAGCGTCTGGATCCGCGTTGACGCCCCTTCGTAACAAAGCAGACTGGCATGCCCGGGCCTTTCATGCCTGCATCACACAACGCAGGCAGCAAACCCAAAAACAAATTGAAGCGTCAAAGACGCAAGCGGCCACTGCAAAGGAGAAACAAGAAATTTGCCGCCGGGAGTTCAAGGAAATCCAAAAGGAACATACCAGGCTAGACAATAACACGAACCAGCAGCAAGCCCGTCTATAAATGGCCCTGGAAGCCGGGAATGCCATTTATCCCCATTTTCTTAAAGTCCATAGGGAGTATCGTGACCGCCTTGAACAGGACCTGAGCCGGACCGGAAGGGAAACGTATCCCGATCCTGCTGCGGTGAAACGGCTGGACTTGGACCTGGCAAAGGCAGCGCTTGAAAAAACCAGCCGGGAAATATCCGCTGCCCAGGACCGGATAACGGATATCCAGGCCCGAATCACCCGGTGCGATAATCGAATCGGCGAGCTGACCTCGGACCAGGCACGGCTTGAAGAGGCGCTTAAGCCAACCCGGCAATGGTTGGCCCAATACGGTGAATGGAAATCCTGGCAGCAGCAGGCTGCACAAAACAGAAAGACCCTAAAAACGATTGACCTTAAAATCAAAACCCTTGAATTCCAGGACGGGGACCTGGCCCCCCAGGACATCAACTCCCTCTATTTCCAGACCCAGGCCAATCTGCAGCAACGAAGTACAGAGCTTGGGGTGGCAGCCCTTGAACGGGAGGTGCAGGACCTTGGCCGAGATCTGGCAGACCTGCAGGGACAAATGACCCGGTTTCAGTCCACCCATGCCTTTGACTTTGACCAGGCCCGGGAGTGAGCCGCCAAAGAGTCCATGGAGCGTCAGGAAAAACGCGATGCCCTGGCCGCTCAAAAAGAAAAGGACACCCGGGAATAATTGCGTGCCGAAAACAAGGCTGAGATGCTGGAAAAAGAGGCCCGGGAAGTGCGTGAAGCACTGAACCTTTGTGAAAAAAAACAGATTAAACCCAGACAGACCCCTCGGATACAAAACCTTCGGAACTTGACCCTGACTGGCCCGATCTGATGCATCCCCAACACCGGCTGGCCCACTGCAGGGAGATGGAAAACAGGGTAAAGCAGCTCCAAAATGAGATAAAAGAGCAGGGCAGGGAAGCCAAAACCCTGGAACGAAAAAGGGATGAGAAATACAGGGAGATCAGCGCCCATATCCGGAATTCTGACTTTGAGGGAATTATTCCCGCCCTGGCAGCTGCCCTTAAAGAACACGATGCCGACAGCATGGCATTATCCTGCAGCGATCTGATCAACAACAGCACCGGCATAGCCGCCACCCTGGAGGGGGATTTGTCCCGGTCAAAAACTTTGATGGATACCCATGTCAGCCAGCTTCTGGAACATGCCAAGGACTGCCACCAAAAACTGACCTCCGCCACCCAGGTCTCCATCCCTGAGCAGGTATTTACCTACGGCGGCAAACCCATTTTAAGGGCTGCGGGAAGGCTTAATTTCAGTCGGTTTGACCAGGCTTACAAACAGAGTCTGGAAAACTGGATGGAGGAGTGCATCCAAAAAGGGCTGTGCCCCAGGTCAACGAAGCCATAGGCAACTGCCTGGGTGCGGACCTGCTTTACCGGCTTTTGGCAGTGGAAGCGAAAAAGGGTTTTAACATCCGGCTGCTCAAGTGCGATGACACCGCCAGAAACTATGAACCTGTGGGCAAGGATCTTGGGTCCGGAGGCGAAGCGCTGACCACGGCAGTACTGCTTTATGCCCTTCTGGTATACATGCGAAGCCGGCGCTTTAAAAGCGGGGCCAGGCCCATGCCCGGATTCCTGATCCTGGACAATCCTTTGGGGGTGTGCAACCGGCCCGACTTTCTGGATGCCCAGCTCAAGGAGGCCAAGGCGTTAGGGATCCAGTGCATTTATTTGACCGGCATTAACGACACAGGCTCCATTGAGTTGTTCGCCCACAGGATTGTCATTCAAAAGGCAGGCACACAGCTTTTCATTGACGGACGCCCCTTTGAAAAACTTGAAACCGTTCAGATTCATTTGGAGGGGTGAATTGATACACCCACCTAAAATAAACCGAACGGTTATATTAATGGATTGAAAAAAATTTGAACCGTTCGGTTAAGATTATTGACTCATAACGAATTTGACTGTACGGTTAAATTTTTCCAAGGTGTTTAAATGAAGATTGAGTATCCATATCATGCCAGAATGCCCGGGTATCTTGGGAAAGCAATCAAAGATTCCCGGAAACAAAAAAAAATGACCCAGAAGGATCTGGCGGATATTACCGGCACCAGTGTAAAATTCATCAGTGATGTGGAAAGGGGAAAAAAAACGGTTCAAATTGATAAGGTCTTTGATTTGCTTGGAGCGTTATCTCTTCGGATATACGTTTCTGATAAACCTTTAGTGCAGGAGAGGGCCAATGGAGAATCTTTCGATTTTCTTGGGTAAGCGCCTTGTGGGCACGCTTTCTCGGCATACCAAAGGGCGGGTTCAATTTAAATATGCGCGCCAATGGTTGAAAACCGTTGGTCGGCCAATATCCTTATCCCTGCCGTGCAGGGAAGAAAAATTCCCCCCGGCGCTCAGTACAGCTTTTTTTGAAAACCTGCTTCCGGAAAGTGGTGTCCGGTCTATTCTGGCTTTTAACAATCGTTTTGATAAAAAAGATACCTTTGCGTTTCTTGATCGCTATGGCCGGGATTGCGCCGGCGCCCTGTCCATCATGGCGCAAGGGCAGGAACCCGACCTTACGCCATGGTGTTATGAGGATGTTACCCAAAAGCTGATCCAGGCCCTGGACCGCCTGGAAACCTCTTCAGATCAGCGGCAATTGTATTTGGAAATGCAGCCGGCCCGTCTTTCCATTGCCGGGGTCCAGGATAAACTGCCTGTCTATTTTAAAGAAAATAAATTTTATCTGCCCACCAATTCCGGTTCGGCAACAACCCACATTATAAAACCCATGAATCCCATGTTTCCCGGGATACAGAGAAATGAAGCCTTTTGTATGGATCTGGCCCGAATCATCGGAATCCGGGTACCCAACTCCAAATTAATTCAAATGGGTCCCCATGAACTTTATCTGGTGGAAAGGTTTGACAGAAAAATTCTGCCGGAGCGGGTGGCCCGGATCCACCAGGAAGATTTCTGCCAGGCCATGGGCCTGCCGGTTGACAGAAAATATCAGATAAAAGGTGGTCCCGGATTCAGGCAATGCAGATCATTGATTGACGAATATTTAAGCCCGAGTGCCCAAATAAGGGCGGAAATGGCGTTTGTTTTAGTGTTCAATGCCTTAATCGGAAATCATGATGCCCACGGCAAAAATTTTTCCATCATTCATGGCGGTGAATTTACAATGGCACCCTATTATGACTTGTTGTCCACCCAGGTATATGACACCTTAGAAAAGCACTTTGCCATGTCCATCGGGAAAACGTTTCGGCAGGACAGATTACATGTCAACGCGTTTAAAGCATTCGCGGAAGACATAAAACTTAGACCGAACAAACTGGCTGAAATTATGGCTAAAGCCATCCGGCCGGTTGAGTTAATCTATAAAACCGTTCTTGCCAAACACAAAAAGGAATATGGGCCGGCCAAAATCTATACGGATTTATCCCGGGTGATATCAGGTAATATTGAACAACTTAAAGCGATTCAAAAAACGCTTGTATAACTCGATCATCAAGTTTTTAGGGAATTTGTTCAAATTCAAGGCGGAAACAATTTTTAACCGGAGGAATATACAACATATTTTGAGGATTAAAAATTTTTTCCAACGCCGAAGTTGGGCAAATTAACAAAAACTTGATCATCGAGTATAAGGTTACCCTATGGTGTTTTTCAATGGTGAAACAAATCCTAAAGAAATAATGACGGCCTTTGAAAGTGTGTTTGCCCGGGCTGTCCGCCGGAAAATTCCCATGGAGGAAATTCTTTTGGCCATTCCGGGCACTATGGATATGTCCAAAGAAACCCGGCTGCTTGAGGCCCTTAAAAAACTTGAAGCCAAAGGAAAAATCCGGTTGCCGTCCAGAAAAGGGCGGGGCTGGCAGAAATTCGGGATTCTGCCTTTGTATGTTACTCTGGTTCAGGCAAATCAAGACAATGATACACGTACGCGAAAGAAAACCCTTGCCCGCATCAGGGAGCAAAGCCCCTGGGAGCCCACCAGAATGGCGGCATTTGCCCATACCCTGACCACGGAAAAACAGTTGACCCTGGCCCAGGCCGTGAATCACTATCTTTTAAACCGGAAAGCCAATACTTGCCTTCTGCCCCATCGTAAAAGAGCATTGCAGATCTTTGGCAATGAAAAAACCCTGGACGGTTATGTTCACACAGGACTTTTTTCAGGCCGGATCACCCTTGAAGATCTGGACTGCTTTTACTGTCCTGAACCCTTGCCCTATGAGATGTTTTCAATAGACCGCAAAAAAACCGGTCACCTGGCCCTGTTGGTGGTGGAAAACAGCGCCACCTACTGGAGCTGCACTTCGGCCAACCGGGCCGATCATCCCCTGGGCGGCGGTTTTTTTGCCGCAGTGGTGTTTGGCAAAGGGTTCAAGGCCAAAAGGTCCACCCCCATCCAATCCCTGGACAGCCTGGCCAACATTAAAATCCAGACCGGGGCCGGTCAGATATACTATTTTGGCGATCTCGACCCGGCAGGACTTGCCATTCCCCAACGAATTAATGAAAACCGGATTAAAAACGGACGATCCCCCGTCTATCCGGCCAAAGCCCTCTACCGGGCGCTCATTAAAAAAGATATTACAACCGGATATGACAGATCCCAGGAAAGGTTCCACGCCCCCCAATGGGCGGTTGAGTGGCTGGGCAGGGACATTGCCGATGTATATTTAAATGTGTGCAAATCCCGGCGCTGGCCCCAGGAGGGGCTAACGGCGGATGACATAGCGTCAGCCCTGAAAGATGACCATTAACATTCGTGTCAATCCGCCATAATTTTGCCGGGTCCGAATCAAATGATAAACTGAATCAGCATTTCATGAAATTATTCAGCCGGGCTGGACAAGACTTCAGCACTGGTACTTATCTCAGGGCTGCCTGATTCCATGTACAGAAAATAAGGTCCATTTAAATGAAAGATAATAGTGACAAAATCATTGCAGAAAAAATTCTGCAATTCATTACGAGCCTTAGCGATAAAAAAGTACTCGAAATAGGTTGTGGGAACGGTAGAATAACATCTTTTTTAGCTGACAAAACTAAAAAACTAATCGCCATTGAGCCTGATTTTAAAAAAATCAAAGAAGCCAAAGATAATATATCGGGTGTGACCTTCCAAATCGGTTCTGGTGAAAAACTCGCCTTTGCAAACGCTTCTTTTGATCTTGTTATTTTTACACTATCCCTTCATCATCAGGACAGTGAAGCTGCACTTGCCGAGGCTTTTAGAGTGCTGACGGAGGAAGGCGAAATATTAATTATCGAACCGACCATTGAAGGAGAGGTTCAACGAGCTTTTTCGTTGGTGAGCAGCGAGAATCAGGAACTAATAAATGCCCAGGACGCAGTCAAAAATAGCGGTTTAAAAACGCAAAATTATGAAATGTTTAATGCAGCCTGGTCCTTTGATGGCAAAGGCGATTTATGCCAATCAATTTTTGATTTTTATAACGAACCTTTCGATGATCAGATAGCGGCTGAAATAATTAATTTAATAGGCACGAAGGCTGAGAATGAATCCATAGAACTATCTGATGAATTGGTGATACAATTTCTTAAAAAAAAGACCTAAAAGGAGACAGTATGTCGGTATTTCTTGTACAGCATGGGCTGAGCCTGACGAAAACCGAAGACCCTGAACGAGGATTGTCTGACAGGGGCCGTGAGGAGACCTTGAAAATAGCCCAAGTGGCCGCCGGCTATGGTGTTAAAATCATCAAAATTTTTCATTCCGGAAAGAAACGTGCAGAACAGACCGCCCGGATAATGGCTGACACCCTTTGTCCCGATCCCGGCATTGAGCAGATGGCGGATATAGCTGCCATGGATAATGTAAAGGGTCTTGGCAACCTGCTTGACCCCGGTTCCAACCATATGGTGGTGGGCCATCTTCCCTATATGGAAAAACTGGTCTCCTACCTGACCACAGGCCGGGAAGAACCCAAAGTCCTGAAATTTCAGAATTCAGGGATTGTCTGTCTTGATCAGGATGAATCGGGCTGGTTTATCCGGTGGACCCTGAATCCCAACATTTCATAAACGATAATTATTAGATTTGTATTTTGGAATAAATTAAAGAACCGAGGAAATATGAAAGAGAAAACGGCTCAGTTAAAAGATATTTACGCAGCCTTTGAGGCCGATACCCGTGACCTGGTAACGGGCAGTGCCTGCACCCGGGGCTGCAGTTTCTGCTGCAGGGAAGCCGGCAGCATTGACATTACGACCCTGGAGGGGATGGTTATTCGAAAGGCCATGGACAAAATGCCAAAAAGCAGGCAGAAGACCCTGACCAAGGCATTTAGAAGCGAAATAAAGCAGCGGGAAGCAGGCAAAGCGGTTCCCTGTCCTTTTCTTATGAAAAATAACGCCTGCATGATCTATGAGGACCGCCCATTTTCCTGCCGCAGAATTTACTCAGCCCATGTTTGTGGCCAGGATGCACCGCCGGCGGTGAATCGTCATGTGATGGAGCGGGCGGATCAGACCATAACAGCGCTTCAAAAACTGGACAACACCGGCTATTCCGGCCATCTTTCCTATATTCTGTATATGCTGTCGGTCCCGGCGTTCCTAAAAACCTACACGGCCGGGGAATTTAAGCCTGAAAAAATTATGGAATTTGGAAAGGCCCACAGAATTGTCATCAACCGGATGATGGTCTGAGGGTAGGGTGTCTAAAGATGGAAACGCTTCTTGGAGAAAACCTCAGGCCATGCAGTTAAAGATAGAGGACCATCCCTTTGAATGGGACCGATTTGTGATGCAGCACCCTGACGCCTCCTTTACCCACCTTTTTGGCTGGCGCAGGGTGATCGCATCCGTATACCGACACAAGCCGGTTTACCTGGCTGCCGTGGAAAGGGACAGAATAGTGGCCCTGATTCCCCTGTTCCGCTTCAGCCGGCCATTTTATCCGCCTGAATGGATCTCCATCCCATTTTTCGACCATGCCGGCGTTCTGGCAAAAAACCAAAAAGCCGGACAATTTCTCCTGGAAAAGGCTTGGAAAAGACTTGGCTGCAAAAACAAAGCAGGGTTAAGCATCCGGCAGGATACGAATTTTGACGCATCCGGACTGATCCTCCAGGGCCGTCATCCGCAAATTTTCACCGAAAAAACCGGGCTGACCATTGACCTGGCACCGGATTCCCGCCAGATGATGGCGACCTTTCCCGCCAAACTCAGAAGCCAGATCAATAAAGGGATAAAAAACGGACTGACCTGGGATATTGGCGGGCCTGGGCTTCTGCCGGCATTTTATAAGGTATTTGCCGGAAACATGAGGGATCTGGGCTCCCCTGTCCATGCCCTTACCTTTTTTAAAACCATCTTTTCGGTCTTCCCGGGCCAGGCATTCATCTGCATGATCTACCACAGGGGGATCCCGGCTGCCGCCGGTTTCGTTTTCCGGTTTAAAAACAGGCTGATCAATCCCTGGGCCTCATCCCTCAGGGAATTCAGGTCCCTGAACACCAATATGCTGCTGTACTGGCAGATGATCCGGCTGGCCTGCGGCCTGAACCTTGACATTTTTGACATGGGCCGGTCCTCCAAAGGCGCATCCACCTTTCGGTTCAAACAGCAGTGGGGACCAAAACAGACCCCGCTTTCCTGGTATAGTTGGGCAGGGGACCGCTACAAGGCGCCCGGAGAGACCTTATCCATCAGCCCCTGGCAAAGACTGCCCCTGTGGGGGGCCAACCTGGCAGGTCCCCTGGTCAGAAAATACATTTCATTATAATCAAGGAAGAGATAATAATGACCCTTTCCATTCCCATGCCCCTTTTGGTCACCATAGATGATGCGGGCTGGTGGTTGGGACAGGACGGTTCAGCAGTGGACCAGCCCTTCCGCACCGGTATGCCAAGGGCTCATTGCCCAAAGGACTACACAGCCCTGATCGCCCTGGGCCGGGTCCTGAACATGAAGATCCCGGCGGGATTTGTACTCTGCGAGTGGGACCAAACCCAGCTGCTCAGGGGCCTGCCCTCTGCCACCTGGATGGCAGAGCAGTGGAGATCCCCGTTTACAGACCAAAAGACCAAGGAACAGGCAGCTCAAATTATCCAAAAAGGCAATGAATACCTGGAGATGGCCGTCCATGGGGTGGGTCATGAATTCTGGGACCAGGGCCGGATGTTTCGCAGCGAATTCCACAACCCTGAGGGCATAATGCGCCCCCGGGACCTGGTCAAAAAACATCTGGAATATTTTTTCAGACTCATGGAGACATTCGGCCTGGCCCAAGCGCCCCGGATTTTTATCCCTCCGGCCCTGCACCACGGCTTTGGCAAAGGGGAAAAAGGTTTCCAGGCCATTGCCCGATCCTTTGGTATCCAGTACATCCCCCTGGTCTTTTCCCGGGCAGACTGCAGTATTGCCCCCCAGTTCAAAGGGATAGGCTGGGAAGAGGGGGTCCTGCTCATGGAAAGGGGAATATCTCAAACCAAGTGGAACCAGGTTGCGGCAGCACCTGAGTTCAGCTTCAACTCCCCCATCCTTGCGTTGCACTGGGCCAATATCCTCCACCCCGATCCTGACAGAAACATGGATGTAATCCATACCTGGTCTAATTTTATAAAAAAGAGGGCAGGAGAGAGTCAGGTGGTTCTTTCCAGAGACATATCTGCCTGCCTGACCCAGTATCTCAATGCCACCCAATCCCGGATACAAGCCAAGGAAAAAAAGATCGTGGTATTTTTAGACTGGATCGACAAGGTGCCGGCAAAGGCCTTGGCCGACACCCTGTTTTTTTCCCTGGACCTGCCCAGGGGAGTAGAACTTCGACTATCCGGGGCAGAGAAAAAAGAACCACTCAACCAGGATGAGGCCAGGTTCATTAAAACCGGGATGCCCCGGGCAGGAAAAATCATTTTTGAATACAGCCTGCCTTCTTGAAAAGGGGGGAGGGGAGGGAATATATAGAATATCTATACATCCCTCCAATCCGGATCGATATTATCTTTTTGACAGAAAATTTTCCGTTTTTATAATTATCCAATGGAAATAAAACATTATCCGAAAATAGAGATCCAGACCATCCTTGAAAAGGGAACCGCCATTCAGAACGAAGACTTTTTGGTGATCCAGGATAATATCCTCGGGGTCTTTGACGGGGCAACCAGCCTGAACAGCCAAAAATTCGGCCAGGACCGGACCGGGGGCACCATTGCCTCCCGCACGGCCGGCGCAGTATTTAAAATGAACCATTTCCCCCTGAACCAGCTGGCCTGCCAGGCCAACGATGCGATTATGGCGCAGATGGTTTCTAACGGGGTGGACACCTCAAAAAAGGAAAATCTCTGGTGCACCAGTGCGGCGGTTGTACGCCTCAAGGATCAGTCCCTGGAATGGGTCCAGACCGGGGATGCCGTAATCATTTTTATCTACGAGGACGGCAGCCACAGGGTTCTGGTGGACCGGGAAGACCATGACCATGAGACCCTGACCCTGTGGAAGGAATTGGCCCGCACCCATCTGCCCGGAGCCGGAAAGGCACATAGGTTCCAGGAAGACGGCCATCAGGCAGACCAGCAACAGGTCATAGATCTCATGCGCGGAAAAATGGCCCACCAGATCAGCAAGGTCCGTTCAGGCATGAACATTACCTATGGGGTGCTTAATGGCGAAAAAGCTGCTGAAGCATTCCTGAATCAGGGAGAGGAGCCCCTGGACCGGGTGGCCCATGTTCTGATCTTTACCGACGGTCTGTCCATCCCCCAGCCTGAACCGGAACCGCACAAGGATTTCACCGATCTTGTCAGGACCTACCTGAACCTGGGCCTGGAAGGGCTAAAACAGATGATCCGCAGCCAGGAAGAAAAAGATCCCCATTGCCTCGCCTTTCCCCGGTTCAAGTGCCATGACGATATCGCAGCCATTGCTGTCCGGTTTTAGCGAGAAACCTGCTTGTACACCGACTCCATCCGTGAAAAGACCTTCCCCCAGGTATAGGCCTGGAAAATCTTATCCGCCTGGGCAAGATCCGGCTGCCTGCAGGCGGCTGCTTTCCGGATCACCCGGTCCAGGGCCTGGGCCAGATCTCTTTCCAAGGCCGGCCAGTCCCTGTCAAAAGGGGTGTCTACTGTTTCCAGCGGCGGCAGTCTGACCAGATCCACCATATCGGACAGATGATCCCCCAGGATCTCACAGGCACCCGGCAGATCCGTGGTCAGCAGACGGCATCCTGAGGACAGGGCCTCCATCAGCACCAGGGGCAGGCCTTCAAAAAATGAGGGCAGCACAAAAAGGTGAGATTTGCGCATCAAATCGGCTAGCTTCCTGTGGGAAAGGGGACCGTGAACCTTCACCTTTTTGCCGAATTGGGCTGCAAGCGCCAGACTTTCGTGAAATTCCTCCCCGCTGCCGGAGCCGGCCAGATGCAGCCTGAAGTCTGCCTGCTGCACCTGTTGTAAGGATCTCAGCAGCCAGGGCACCCCTTTGGCCCGGCTCAGCTTTCCGGCATAGACTATCTGAACCGGCCCCTTGTCAGGCTTGGGGCTGGGGAAAAAAAGATCCCTGTCAAATCCGCCGCCTACGACATGCAGCTTTTCCAGGTCAACCTTGTGGATGGATCGGATCTCTTCTTTCTGGTGCCGGCTGAGGCAGAGGATGGCGTCAATCCCGGATACACCGGCCTGCACTGCCTGTCCAAGGCCCGGGCAGAGGGCAAACTGGCGCAGACAGGTGCCGTGGCAGGAGGTCACCATGGGAATTCCTTCAAAAACCCTGCGGGCGATTTTGGAAACAATCCAAAGGTGATGGCTATGGATAATGTCCGGCTTAAATTGCGCTCCGGCCCGAATCAGGAGGGTTTCAAACCCAGCCTCATAGGCGGCCAACTGCCCAGGGGTCATGGAAGAAAATACCGTGCTTGGATAGGGCATGACATCGCTCATGCCCGGCAGGGGGAAATCCAGATCCCTGCCGTTGAACTCAAGAAAACAGGTGCGCTCCCGGTATATCAGGGAAGAATCAGGCTTGAAACCGTCCTGCACCCCGGCGACCAGGAAATTCTCATGCTCCTTGGCCCGGGCCTGCCGGATAACGGCCTGTACGGTTTTTCCGGACCCTGTAAAATCCGGCATCTGGCTTAAAATATGTAAGATCTTCATTAAATCTCAACCTTGCATAAAATTTTGGGCAGTATAAGTTACCCACAGCATTGTGGTTCACAATGGTATCAACTTGTTTCGGACCGCTTGCCGGACATTTTCATGGTCACCTGTTACCGTAGTTTTTCCCCTTACTTTCTATTAATGGCAAAAAATAGATCCGTGATCAAGATAAAAAGGACATACTGAGTTTTGCATTTCCAATCCTTTGAATCCATTAGCGCCTCCTGACCCAGAAAAAACAAAAAGCCCTGACCAAGAATATCTTGATCAGGGCTTTTTAAAAAAGAACCGGCGGCGTTCTACTCTCCCACACAGTCTCCCATGCAGTACCATCGACGCTAAAGAGCTTAACTTCCGTGTTCGAGATGGGTACGGGTGTGGCCTCTTCGCCATCGCCACCGGTTACACTGGTCGGACCTGGAACTTCAGAATGTTTCACATGAAACGTCCCATGGGTCCAAATATGTAATCTGTTGTAGTAAACAGTTGTTTTAACATCAAAGTATCTAAATTTATTCGTGGAAAAAAGTGGCTAAGCCTCACGACCTATTAGTACTGGTAAGCTCAACATGTTGCCATGCTTACACACCCAGCCTATCAACCTTGTAGTCTTCAAGGGGTCTTCAGTCTTACGATGGGATATCTAATCTTGAAGTTGGCTTCCCGCTTAGATGCTTTCAGCGGTTATCCGTACCCAACTTGGCTACCCAGCAATGCCGTTGGCACGACAACTGGAACACCATTGGTTGGTCCAATCCGGTCCTCTCGTACTAGGATCAGATCTCCTCAAATATCCTGCGCCCACGAAAGATAGGGACCAAACTGTCTCACGACGTTTTAAACCCAGCTCACGTACCACTTTAATTGGCGAACAGCCAAACCCTTGGGACCTGCTCCAGCCCCAGGATGTGATGAGCCGACATCGAGGTGCCAAACCGCCCCGTCGATGTGAACTCTTGGGGGCGATAAGCCTGTTATCCCCGGCGTACCTTTTATCCGTTGAGCGACGGCCCTTCCATTCAGAACCGCCGGATCACTAAGACCTACTTTCGTACCTGCTCGAAATGTCTCTCTCGCAGTCAAGCTCCCTTATGCCCTTGCACTCTACGGCTGGTTTCCAATCAGCCTGAGGGAACCTTCGCGCGCCTCCGTTACTCTTTGGGAGGCGACCGCCCCAGTCAAACTACCCACCAGACACTGTCCCAGATCCGGGTTACGGACCGTGGTTAGAACACTGAAATATGAAGGGTGGTATTTCAAGGGTAACTCCACACACACTGGCGCGCATGCTTCAAAGTCTCCCACCTATCCTGCACATCATATCCCAAAATCCAATGTCAAGCTGTAGTAAAGGTGCCGGGGTCTTTCCGTCTTTTCGCGGGTAGACGGTATCTTCACCGCCACTGCAATTTCGCTGAGTCTCTGGTTGAGACAGTGTGGAAGTCGTTACGCCATTCGTGCAGGTCGGAACTTACCCGACAAGGAATTTCGCTACCTTAGGACCGTTATAGTTACGGCCGCCGTTTACCGGGGCTTCAGTTCAGTGCTTCGCTAAAAGCTTACAAATCCCCTTAACCTTCCGGCACCGGGCAGGCGTCAGACCCTATACCTCGTCTTGCGACTTTGCAGAGTCCTATGTTTTTAGTAAACAGTCGCTACCACCAATTCTCTGCGGCCCCCAATTGCTTTGTAAAGTATAATACTAACAATCAGGGGCATACCTTCTCCCGAAGTTACGGTATCATTTTGCCGAGTTCCTTAACCAGAGTTCTCTCAAGCGCCTTGGGATACTCTCCCCACCTACCTGTGTCGGTTTACGGTACGATCACCTGCCATCTCGATAGAGGCTTTTCTTGGCAGCATGGGTGCAGTCACTTTATGGGATAAATCCCTCGACATCGCTTCTCGGCCTTAAAAAAATCCGGATTTGCCTGGATCTTAAGCCTACGAGCTTGAACCGCCTATTCCAACAGACGGATGACTTGCCCTCCTGCGTCCCCCCATTTCTCAAACGATAACAAGGTGGTACAGAAATATTAATCTGTTTTCCATCGACTACGCCTTTCGGCCTCGCCTTAGGGATCGACTAACCCTGAGAAGATTAGCTTTACTCAGGAAACCTTGGGTTTTCGGCGAGCGGGTCTCTCACCCGCTTTATCGCTACTCATGTCAGCATGGGCACTTGTGTAATCTCCACACAACCTCGCGGTTGCGATTCTGCGACGACACAACGCTCTCCTACCAATGAAATAAATTTCATTCCGCAGCTTCGGTACTATGCTTTAGCCCCGATACATTTTCGGCGCAGATCCACTCGACCAGTGAGCTATTACGCTTTCTTTAAAGGATGGCTGCTTCTAAGCCAACCTCCTGGTTGTCTGGGCATTCCCACATCCTTCTCCACTTAGCATAGATTTGGGGACCTTAGCTGGCGGTCTGGGTTGTTTCCCTCTCGTCCGCGGAACTTAGCTCCCGCGGGCTGACTCCCGTATTCTGACTTTTTGGTATTCGTAGTTTGATTAGGTTTGGTAATCTGGTGAGACCCCTAGCCCATTCAGTGCTCTACCTCCAAAAAGAAACATACGAGGCTATACCTAAATATATTTCGGAGAGAACCAGCTATCTCCAGGTTTGTTTGGCCTTTCACCCCTATCCACACCTCATCCGAACAGTTTTTAACCTGTGACGGTTCGGGCCTCCACGAGATTTTACTCCCGCTTCACCCTGGACATGGATAGATCACCTGGTTTCGGGTCTACTCAATGCAACTTGCGCCCTGTTCAGACTCGCTTTCGCTACGGCTACACCTATCGGCTTAACCTTGCCACATTAAGTAACTCGCTGACTCATTATGCAAAAGGCACGCGGTCACACTCGAAAGTGCTCCCACAGCTTGTAAGCAAACGGTTTCAGGTACTATTTCACTCCCCTAACAGGGGTACTTTTCACCTTTCCCTCACGGTACTGGTACGCTATCGGTTGTCAAGTCGTATTTAGCCTTATGTGATGGTCCACACAAATTCCCACAGAATTTCTCGTGTTCCGCAGTACTTGGGAGTGCAAAAATAAGAGAGATCATTTTCACTTACAGGACTGTCACCTGCTATGGTCAAGCTTTCCAGCTTGTTCAGTTAATGATTTCTTTTGTAACTTATTGGATCCTCCGAAACAGATCCGATCTGCATCCCGCGACCCCGTTAACGCAACGCTTTCGGGCTTGACACGTTAACGGTTTGGGCTGGTCCCCGTTCGCTCGCCGCTACTCAGGGAATCGTTATTACTTTCTATTCCTGGGGGTACTAAGATGTTTCAGTTCTCCCCGTTACCCTCCTTAACCTATGTATTCAGTTAAGGATGACACGATATTAATCGTGCCGGGTTGCCCCATTCAGAAATCCCCGGGTCAAAGGATGTTTAGCTCCTTACCGAGGCTTATCGCAGCTTTCCACGTCTTTCTTCTTCACTTGACACCAAGGCATCCGCCGTTTGCTCTTAGTAGCTTAGCCACTATTCCACAAATAAGTTTAAACGCTTTGATGTTTTTGAAAATTTTGTGAACTTCTTCGTTGCTTCACGTCAATTTTAAAACAGCGTAGTCTACTACGCTTTATTTAAAATTGCCGCTCGCGCCTTGAATTTCAGCAAAATTTTCTTCAACATAGCATGGAGTGATTGATTTTCATCTTTCACACCATTTTATATTTAGTTGATTGGGTGTTCACTAACACCTTCTCAACAACGCTATTGATATTTACTACAACAAATTGTCAAAGAACAAAGAGAGTTTCGATCTCTCAAAATTGGCCAGTGAATCCAAAAAAAGCTTTATGTGTTTCTTTCCTTTGAAAGGAGGTGATCCAGCCGCTGATTCCTCAACGGCTACCTTGTTACGACTTCACCCCAGTTATCGACCATACCTTAGGCGCCTGCCCCTATAAATAGTTAGCCCAGCGACGTCGGGTATAATCAACTTCCATGGTGTGACGGGCGGTGTGTACAAGGCCCGGGAACATATTCACCGCGGCATGCTGATCCGCGATTACTAGCGATTCCAACTTCATGGGGTCGAGTTGCAGACCCCAATCCGGACTGGGATAGGCTTTTGGGATTCGCTTCCCTTTGCAGAGTCGCTGCCCTTTGTACCTACCATTGTAGCACGTGTGTAGCCCTGGATATAAGGGCCATGAGGACTTGACGTCATCCCCACCTTCCTCCCCGTTGACCGGGGCAGTCTCGCCAGAGTTCCCACCATTATGTGCTGGCAACTGACGATAAGGGTTGCGCTCGTTGCTGGACTTAACCAAACATCTCACGACACGAGCTGACGACAGCCATGCAGCACCTGTCTCTGTGCTCCCGAAGGCACTATCCCAATTACGGGATATTCACAGGATGTCAAACCCAGGTAAGGTTCTTCGCGTTGCGTCGAATTAAACCACATGCTCCACCGCTTGTGCGGGCCCCCGTCAATTCCTTTGAGTTTTAGTCTTGCGACCGTACTTCCCAGGCGGTACACTTAATGCGTTAGCTTGGGCACAGCAGATTTTAATATCCGCCACACCGAGTGTACAACGTTTACTGCGTGGACTACCGGGGTATCTAATCCCGTTCGCTACCCACGCCTTCGCGCCTCAGCGTCAATATCGGTCCAGAGAGATGCCTTCGCCATCGGTGTTCCTCCTGATATCTACGAATTTCACCTCTACACCAGGAATTCCTCTCTCCTCTCCCGTATTCAAGTCTTGCTGTTTCAAGTGCACTTCCGGGGTTGAGCCCCGAGCTTTCACACCTGACGGACAAGACCGCCTGCGCGCCCTTTACGCCCAATAATTCCGAATAACGCTTGCGCCCCCCGTGTTACCGCGGCTGCTGGCACGGAGTTAGCCGGCGCTTCCTCCACAGGTACCGTCAATACAATCATCTATTAAACAATTATAATTTCTTCCCTGTTGACAGAGCTTTACGACCCAAAGGCCTTCTTCACTCACGCGGCGTTGCTGCGTCAGGGTTGCCCCCATTGCGCAAAATTCCTCACTGCTGCCTCCCGTAGGAGTCTGGACCGTGTTCCAGTTCCAGTGTGGCTGATCATCCTCTCAGACCAGCTAACCATCGTTGCCTTGGTAGGCCTTTACCCCACCAACAAGCTAATGGTACGCAAACTCATCCCCAAACAATTGCTTTCATGAAGAGGCAATCTTTCATCAATCTACTTATGTGAATCGACTTTATCCGGTATTAGCTACCCTTTCGAATAGTTATCCCAGGCTTGAAGGCAGATTATCTACGTGTTACTCACCCGTGCGCCACTCTACTCAGGATTGCAAGCAATCCCTTTCTCGTTCGACTTGCATGTGTTAAGCACGCCGCCAGCGTTCATTCTGAGCCAGGATCAAACTCTCCAGTTATAATCCTTTACTAAAACTTTTTAAGGTCTACGCCCTTAAAGCCCGAAGGCTTAAAAGCGCATTGTCATTGACCCGCTCTTTTCTTTTTCACTGACCAATTTTCAAAGATCAAACTTACTGCTTCAAAAAAAATCTTCCCGAAGAAAACCGTTTTGCTTGTCCCCTCGAGAAGACCGGCGAAATATGCCTGAAAATTACACGGCTGTCAAATAGTTTTTTATTTTTTTTTAACTATTCCAAACAAGAACGTTATTTTCCATATAATTTCAAGCAATTAAACAAAATAATGTTTTTCGGAAAAACCGATAAAATCACAGGTGTCTGAAAATATCAAAGTTTTTATGGCTGAATGCGCCTGTTAAAAAACTTTTTTAGACCATATTTTTTCGATTTCCTTTTTATAAATGGACACTGTTTATTATATGATTTTTCGACAGGTTGTTATGGAATAGATAATTTTTCTGCCGAGTATTTAACACACTGATGCCAAATGACATTACAGCCGATTATGCTGTTCTGTTTCCAGGAGTTCTCCCAAATTTACATCTGGGAAAAGGTCCATGGTTTAAGGAACTCTGGCTGCCAAAAAAATGAGGCAGATCCGGTGCGGACCAGTGCCTTGCCGTATCTTTTTTGTCTATGCGCTCATTTTTTCCCGCACCCGGGCAACCTCCGGGCTTTCAATGTACTCATCATAGGACATGAGGCTGTCGATGATCCCGTCGGGCGTCATCTCGATGATACGGTTGGCAATGGTGTTGATAAACTCATGATCGTGGGAGGTGAAAAGAAGCACTTCAGGGAACTCCACCAGGCTGTCGTTAAGGGCTGTGATGGATTCCAGGTCCAGGTGGTTGGTGGGGTCATCCAGCATCAGGACATTGGACTGAGCCAGCATCATCCTGGACAGCATGCATCTGATCTTTTCGCCACCGGAGAGCATATGCGTCTTTTTCAGGGCATCTTCACCGGAGAAGAGCATCCGCCCCAGAAAGGTTCTGGCAAAGCTTTCACCCTCGGTGGGCGGGGCAAACTGGAGCAGCCACTGAATCAGACTGAGGTCCTGTTCAAAAAAGGCACCATGCTCTTTGGAAAAATAAGAGCGGCTGGTGGTGACACCCCACCTGAAGGTGCCTTCATCGGGCTCTGTTTTACCTGACAGGATATCGAAAAAAGCAGTTCTGGCAAGGCTGTTGGGGCCCACAAAGGCAATTTTATCCCCGTTATTAACCCTAAACGTAATATTGTTCAGGACTTTATCACCCTCAATGGTCTTGGAAAGCCCCTCCACCTCCAAAATAATGTTTCCGCACGGCCTTTCAGGTTTGAACCGTACAAACGGATATTTTCTGCTCGATACCGGCAGCTCTTCAATGGTCAGCTTATCCAATAACTTTTTTCGGGATGTTGCCTGCTTTGACTTGGACGCATTGGAGGAAAACCTGCGAATAAAGGACTTCAGCTCTTCGGCCTTTTCCGTCACCCGTTTGTTGTCCGTCTGCTTCTGCCTCAGATTGAGCTGGCTGGCCTGGTACCAGAAATCATAATTGCCTACGTACACAGAAATCTTGCTGAAATCGATGTCGGCAATGTGGGTGCATACCTGGTTCATGAAATGCCGGTCATGGGAAACCACAATCACTGTATTTTTGAACCGGAACAAAAAGTCCTGGAGCCAGGCAATGGACTGGATATCCAGGTTATTGGTGGGTTCGTCAAGGAGCAGGACATCCGGATTGCCGAACAGGGCCTGGCCCAGAAGGACCCGCACTTTCTCACCGCCCTCAAGCTCTTTCATTTTTTTTGTGTGCAGCTCTTCGGCAATGCCCAGGTGCTTCAGGAGCACGGCCGCATCCGCCTCGGCCTCATACCCGTTCATCTCCTCAAACTTGACTTCAATTTCGCCGGACCGGATGCCGTCCGCTTCGGAAAAATCCGGCTTGGCATAAAGGGCCTCCCGCTCGGTCATGAGGCGATACAGCTTTTCATGGCCCATGATTACCGTCTCAATCACCCGATGGTCGTCAAAGGCAAAATGATCCTGCCGCAAGACAGCGATCCGCTCCCTGGGGCCCACGGAAACCGTACCGGTATCCGGCTCAATCTCATTTGCAAGAATTTTTAAAAAGGTGCTTTTCCCGGCACCGTTGGCCCCGATGAGGCCGTAACAGTTGCCGGGTTTAAACATGATGTTGACATCTTTAAACAGGACCCGCTTGCCATAGGCAAGGGAGATATTATCTGCGAAAATCATTAATGTGGTATTTCCTAAATGGTAAAATTGGGGGAATGCCAGACCGCTCTGGCAGCTTTCTGCAAACACTGGTAGTTTTTTCTTTGTACTATCAAAACCGGGTTGAGAAAGAAACAAAAAAAGCCCTGACCATTTATAATAAATGATCAGGGCTTTTGAAAAAAGAACCGGCGGCGTTCTACTCTCCCACACAGTCTCCCATGCAGTACCATCGACGCTAAAGAGCTTAACTTCCGTGTTCGAGATGGGTACGGGTGTGGCCTCTTCGCCATCGCCACCGGTTACACTGGTCGGACCTGGAACTTCAGAATGTTTCACATGAAACGTCCCATGGGTCCAAATATGTAATCTGTTGTAGTAAACAGTTGTTTTAACATCAAAGTATCTAAATTTATTCGTGGAAAAAAGTGGCTAAGCCTCACGACCTATTAGTACTGGTAAGCTCAACATGTTGCCATGCTTACACACCCAGCCTATCAACCTTGTAGTCTTCAAGGGGTCTTCAGTCTTACGATGGGATATCTAATCTTGAAGTTGGCTTCCCGCTTAGATGCTTTCAGCGGTTATCCGTACCCAACTTGGCTACCCAGCAATGCCGTTGGCACGACAACTGGAACACCATTGGTTGGTCCAATCCGGTCCTCTCGTACTAGGATCAGATCTCCTCAAATATCCTGCGCCCACGAAAGATAGGGACCAAACTGTCTCACGACGTTTTAAACCCAGCTCACGTACCACTTTAATTGGCGAACAGCCAAACCCTTGGGACCTGCTCCAG